>NZ_QNRR01000004.1:0-300000 GCF_003315205.1 Roseimicrobium gellanilyticum
CACGTATCCATGAGCGCTCCTCCCGCAATGGTCACTTCGAGTTTAAGCTCATACCATGGTAAAATACCCCGCATTTTCCTTCATGGCATTGGGCTGAAGCCGAAACTACTTTGCTGGCACCGCCGCAGCATTATTTGCCTTTCACTTCCACACCGGCAGCCCCTTGTCTGACCGCTCGAAGATTGCGCGTTCATCGATGTAGATGTCCTCGCCATCCTTCACGAGCGCTTCCTCCACGAAGGCCGCTTTCACGGTCTCGTTCGTGGAGTTCAGATTGTCGAACTTTTTCGCATCCACCTTCCCCACGATCTGATGCGGGACGATGTCCGGCAGGTCCTTGTATGGCTTTGCTCGCGGAATGTAGCCAGCCGCAGTGAGGTCGCCGCCGACGAACAAGGCGGAGTCATTGTAGTGGCCGATGATGAATCCCGATGCCTTCACATTCCCACCCACAAACGTGTCCATGCCTCCGCGCAGCCAGTTCCGCACGGTGAGATTCCCTTTGATGATGAGCAGTGGCTTCATGCCAAAGTCATCGTCCAGCAAGTCTCCATCGATGGTGAGGTCTCCATTCCAAACGATGAAGAGGATGCCCCGGTCCGAGTACCAAGGTTCGCTGGCGGAGTTGTGTGAAGTGAGCTCCAGCGTCTCCGTGTAGTGAGCCTTCAGTGCAATCGCCGAGTTCTTGGAGGCATTTCGCTGGGCCATGCCGTCGAGCATGAATTTCCCATCCTTGGGCATGCTGGGCAGGGTGTAGTCAGCTTTGGTAAACTTGCGTACCTCGCACTCCTTGAGGAATTGCTTGAATCGGGTCATGGTGGTGATGTCTGGGTTTCCCATGAATGTCGCATTCACCCCGGAATGTGACGCCGCTTGCGTGGCGAAAAGCGAGCTCTGACCCGCCTTTCAAATGGCCCTTCACTTCGTTGCGATTCCTTCGTGGGCGTTCAGAAGACAGCCACTTCTCGCTCTGAAAGAATATTTCATGAATTGTTGAGCTCTTTTGTCTGGCGTTGGCGCATGAGGGGTTGGAATGAGCACCTCCATCCATCCCACAGTCACTGACTCGGCAGTGCACCAGTGGCAGCGTTTCATTCATGAGTCAGCCGTGCTCGCGCGGCTCTCCCATCCGAACATCGTACAGGTCTGCGATCTGGGTCAAGATGCCGGGGGGCGACCGTGTTACGCTCTGAAGATGGAGAGGGAGCGCACCCTCCAACAAGTCATCGAGGGACTGCGCCGCAAGGAGCCCGAGACTCTGCGTGAGTTCACGCTGGATAGACTGCTCACACTCCACGGCAAGGTGTGTGAGGCTCTCACATTCGCCCACAGCAGGCACATCATCCACGGCGGTCTCAAGCCGGAGAGCGTGATGATTGGTGGGTCCGGCGAGGTGCTGGTGATGGACTGGGGTGCTGCCCAGGTGCTCGACTCGCAGCACCTGGAGGAGGTTCACGTGCGCCATGTGACGCCCGGCCTCAAGCTTCCCCGGAAAGTATCCCTGCGCGAAGCGAACGTGAAGCGCAGGGAGGAGAAGGCGCGTCGAGAGGGTCCCGCTGAGGAGTTCTCGGGCATCGCCTTACCTGCATTGCAAGGGGGGACGGGTCTGCCTGGTTACAGGTCGCCGGAACAGGTCATGGGGCTTACCCATGATCTCGATGAGCGTTCGGACGTGTACTCCCTTGGAAGTGTGCTCTATGCCATCCTTACTTTGCACCCACCCTGGGAGGGAAGGGCCGTCTCAGAGGTGAAGTCTCCCACGCCACTGCCGCACCTCGCTGAAGGTCGAGTGCCGGCCGCACTGTCATCCATGGTGATGAAGGCTCTCGCGCTCGATAAGGAGCGGCGATACCCGAGTGTGGCGGCTTTCAGGGCGGACATTGAGGCGTTTCAGCGCGGTCATGCCATCGCGGCAGGAAAGGGTGGGCTGGCGAAGCAGATCGTCCTGCGCATCAAGCGCCTGACCTTTGGCTGACCTCATCGCCAGCAACCAACTGCGGCTCACTGCGAGGACTGGAACTCCAGTGTCGGACTCTCTCCGGCTTCCTCAAGGTTCCCACGCTTGAAGTGCTGACGGTCCTTGGGAGCGCTCGTAATATCGAGATGCTCCGCAACCAGCCGAACCTGCGGCGCCTTTCCTTCAAGCGCAGATCCACCTCAGCCGCGACGAGAGGGCGGGAATGTTTTGATTCAAGTTCTCATGGATAAAAATGGTTTGGCCACCGGCCCGGATTCTGCGATCCTGTCCCAGCCATGGCTGACCTCACACTGCTCATCGATGCTGCACGTCGCGGCGAGCCTGAAGCGGCCGACGCCCTTCTCACGCAGGTGTATGCGGAGTTGCGGATGATCGCCCGCGCGAAGATGGCGCGCGAGCAACCCGGCCAAACGCTCCAGCCCACCGCGCTCGTCCACGAGGCCTGGATGCGCCTGGGGGACCAACCCTTTGCCAATCGCGCCCACTTCTTCGGCGCCGCTGCGGAGGCCATGCGCCGCATCCTGGTGGACCGGGCGCGCAAGCGCCACGCCCAGCGCCGCGGTGCGGGCAGTGAGCATGTGGACGTGGATGATGTGGAAGTCGCCGCACCTGTGAAGGATGAGGAACTGCTCGCAGTGCACGAGGCGCTCGATCGCTTCGCGGACGTGGAACCTGAAAAGGCGGAACTCGTGAAGCTCCGCTACTTCACCGGCATGACTTTGGAAGAGGTCTCCGAAGTGCTCGACATCTCCGTGCCCACGGCGAAGCGTTGGTGGGTGTACGCACGCACGTGGTTGTTCCGGGAGATCTCGGAGGCGTAGGGGAGGCATCGCCCTTCAAGGCAGGCAAAGATGGTCAAATCTTCCTGCCTCCGGTCCCAGCAAGCAGTCCGTGATGTAGCCTTCAAAATCCGTGAGGAATCTCTCCGTATCGAAGTCTGGGATGGCGTACTTCCTCACGATGCGTGGCACTTCGGTGAGCAGGCCTTGGGAGATGAGTTGCCGGCGATGCTGGTGTGGCACCCGGGTGAAGTCCTCCAAGCGTAGCATGACATCGATGCCCAGCGTCCTGTCCGCCTTGGTGAAACGCACCCGCTGCTTGTGACCCAGTTCCGGGTCCCGGCAGTTCAGGATGATGGTCAGACCGGTCAGTCCGGGACCATAGTCGCGACTCTCGAAGTGATGCTGCTCATCCAGCGTGCGCGTGGCATGGGAGAGCTTCGCTTCCCAATGGGAGTCGGAGGAGATGAAGACACGCATGGTGGGTTTCCCTCAGTTTTCCCAGGTCGCGCAAAGCTTCATGAATTCATCGATGAACTCCAACTGTTTTTCAGAGAGGAGTTCGAGGTGAGTTCGAAAGATGCACGCCTCCCTGACTGCTGTGAACCAGTACAGCGGAAAGCCTTCCAGATAGTGTCTCAAGTAGGCGGGATAATAGAATCGACAGCCCTCCGCATCGGAGAAGCTGAAATATTCCTGGCAGTTTTTCACATCTTCCGCCGTGACATCCATCCAGTGCTGCTCAGAGTCCTGTGCAAGGAGTTCGGTGTAGCGCTCTTCCGTGAGTATCCATTCGTCATCGAGCCCCCGCGCCACGCTCCGGGTGATGGCAGGCCTGGGCGGGTCACCGAACACCTCCGGCAACCGTGCTGCTAAAGCCAGGGCTTCACGATGTGCTTCCTGCCAGAGGTCGTAGAGCTCCTCTACAGTCTTTGGCCAGTAGCCACGGCTCAGGAGTTCCTCACGACTGGGGAATGGGGGAGGCATGAGGAGGGGGGAGTCTCGCGAGTCTGCGCTGGAATCACCTTTATAGCAGTCCCTTGAGCCGAAGAAACTGGTCAGGTGCAACCGGAAGATCTGATGTGGGTAGCCATTTCTGGCAAAGGGCGATGAACTCATCGAGAAACGCCAATTGTTCCGAGGTGAGAAGATCGACGTGTTTCCGTGAAACAAAGGCCAGGTACACCGCGTCCCAGCCGTAGTTGGGAAACTCCGTCAGGTAGTCCTGCATGAAGGCAGGTAGATAGAATCTCCAGCCCTCCGCATCGGAGAAGGTGAAGTACTCCTGGGAACCTCGCACAGCCTCCGGGGAGACTTCGGTCCAGTGCTGTTCTGGATCCTGCGCAGAGAGTTCTGCGATGCGTTCTTCCGTTAGATTCCATTCGTCATCGTAGCCTCGCGCCACACTCAGTGTGATCTTGGGCCTTGGCGGATCACCGAACACCTCCGGCAGTCTCGCTGCCAGTGCCTGCGCCTCACGATTCGCTTCCCGCCATTGATCATACTGGTCGAGAGTTGCAGGATCGTAGCCTCGACTGCGGAGTTCCTCGCGACTGGGAAATGGGGGAGTCATGGGGCGGGCTTGCCTGCTGGCTACAGTTGCTGAAGCCTCGAAACAGCCAGCTTGGCGGGGCGTGCTACCTGGCCATAGTTATCAGCAGCCAGGAGCTCGGCCAGAGGCAAATCTTCACGGGTGCCCCGGAGGTTCAACCAGCTTGCGATGGCCTCCCGGACATAGAAATCCCTCGACGTGGCAAGCTGGTGTTTCAGGTCGCCCGGGATGCTTTTTGTGACCGGCAGATAGACCGGAAGCAGGATATCGATGTCCTCGTCGCGTGACAGCAATCCCTGGATGGTGGGGATCGTATCAAAGAACAGATCCGTGTCCTCCTTCAAGTCATCGATGCTTTCGTGATCGGACAGGGCGTTGAGCGCGGTCAGAAATGACTCGAGGGAGCGATGGGTGATGCGGCAGTCTCCATCATGCATCAGATGAAAGATGCTGCCGGAGCAGGGGCCTCTGGACACGTAGCAATGGGGATTGGAGTCCTGGCCGTCATGCAGTGCGAATAATCCAAAATGATCCCCGATGGGCAATGCCAGCACATGTGAGGTGTATTCAAGAGCCTGCGGAAGGGGCATGCAATGGATGCGTGACTCTGGCCGGGAAAGGAAATGTCCCGTTTCAAAGTGGGAGACAAGGTTCTCTGGCGCATTGCCGAGCTTGGAGTTGAGTTGTTCTCGTGTGGTCATCGCTGCCAGAATTGCCACCTCTTCTTTGGGGAAGGTGTTGGCTAAATTGAGGTGGAAGGTTGGGGCTTGATTCTGCCGTGAAGATTCCTGAATCTCAAGACGAATGGTCTCAAGGGGGCATGGAGATTCTGTTTAGATCTCATCAAGCCCCATCAATCGTGATGGTGGTGCGAGGCATGATTGATGCGGCTTGTGCCCTTGGTTCTAGACTTCTTCCTTGGGCATCAGAATTCTCGCCACCACGGGATCCTGCGCATCCATGAACATGCGGGCTCGACCAAAGAGGCCAATCATGCCCGGTTCATCGAAGGAGTTGGGCTGTTGTTCTGCATTGAGCAGCACTTCACCCTGGACCAGACCTTGGAGATGGTTGTCCTGGATGTACGACCGGTGATTCTCAAATTCCGCCTTGGTGACGAGGGAGACACAGTGGGGCTGGGAGAAGCTCACGAGCCAGTTCCCATCATCCATAAGCTGGGGATTGAAATCGGGATGAAAATTGTAGACCCGTTCCAGCACGCTCATGGCCTCCACCTCGGGATTGCGGACATTCGCATGGAGGACCACACACGTGCCGTGTTTGAAGATGACCACCACATTCTCATGATCGGTGTAGTAGCCAGCCCGGTCGGCCACGGAATTGAGATCGATAGGGATGCTCGGCTTCCACTTTGGTATGGGTGGAAAACCACGCACTACGCGACGCTTGCGAAACAGGGAGCGCAGGAATGCAAACATGAACAAGGGAGGCTGGCGTGCACCGATAATCGAAATTTCATCGGGAGCCAAGGTGATGATTTGTCTCCTAGGAGCCAGCCTTCGCTTGGTTGGCCGGTTGGAATTCATCCTTCACAGCAGGCCGACCTATGAACCACGCACAGAATCCAAAGACTGTTGCCAACGCGGTCATCATGACACCACCTGCGACCGACATGAAGATGCGCGCTGCCGTAGCTACTTGCTCCGAGCCCGGAGCAGCTGCGAGGGACGATGTGGTGCAAACCCAGAATATGCCGAAACCCACAAACCAAAGGCCAGTCAGAACCGAGAAGAACTGGATGCCGATTCGGGCCCATGGCTTCCGGCGTACAAAATTATACGCCGTGAACGCGGTGAATAGCGCCAGGACCACCTGCACCACCGCAGCCTGACGGTAATAATTCCAGATGCCGTCAAGGGGGGCAGTGTTCTTTGGCGGGTTGGCCCTGAGCACATCCATCAGGCTGCTCATCATCAGGCCACCCAAGCCGGATATGAATGCCAGTACGCCAAGGCCGAACCACATCCAGCCGATCAATGTCACAGTCTGCTTTGCCCTCATTGAATCGCAACTTCGACGGATGCTCGGGAAGCGCAATTGACTTCACAGCTCCTTGGAAAGGTAAAGCGCGCCACCCGCTTCCGGAACGTGCACGGCCTGGGAAAAGCCAGCTGCTCCATAGACGCGCCGGGCATGATGGTTGTTCTCCTGCACCTCCAGCGTGACCCGACAGCAACCCAGTTTGTGAGCGTGCTGCTCAATGGCTCCGAGGAGTTGCCTGCCAATGCCCAGGCCGCGTTGCTCGGGAAAGACAAAGTAGTCCGAGATATTCACCAGCGGACGCGCTGCGAAGGTGGAGAAGCCGCGGAAGCAAATGGCCAGTCCCACGGGCGCCTCACCACGGTAAGCGAGAAAGACCAACGTCGTGGGATGCTCACGCAGCCCGGGTATCACCGCTGCCCTCGCGGCATCGGAGAGTGGCTTCCCATCGCCCATGGGATCCATCGCGTAGGCATTGAGCAGATACAGCGTCGCTTCTTGGTGGTCGGGGAGAGACAGGTCGGCGTGGAGGATGGTGATCTTGTTCTCGCTCATGGCGATGGATCCGGTGAGATTGATGATAGTCGAAGCTCGCGATGGAGGAGAGGGTATCGCTCCAGGAGTCGAGGTGCTGCATTTTTCGGTAGGGTGCTGCTGCGCCGGCACCCTGATCAGGTGGGGCTTTGGATGGTGCGGAGCTGGGCGGGTAAGGTCGTGCGCAGGGAAGATGGCGAAGATGTTCCACACCACCTCCGCCCACGGAAATTTGGGTGCCGACGCAGCAGCACCCTGCCGAAATTTTCAGGGAGGCAGGCCCTGAGCGAGGTTCTCGTGTCGATAACCTCACGCCAGCAAATAAAACACATCCGTCCGTATCTGCGACGCGTCGGCGCTCCACGTTTCCTCCCAGTGTCCATACACTTCCCAGGACACCGCAGAGCATTGGTGTCCGTGCTGCGCACACCAGGCGCGAATGGCAGCGTGCGCAGCGCCAAGGCCTGCATAGGGGCCGTAGTGCGTCGTCGTGACGGCGCGGCCCGAGGGAAGCAGGGAGCAATGCACGCGTTCATTGCCTGCAAATTTCTCCGAGACCTCGGCGCCGACTTCGACATGCTCCTGTCCGTCCAGGTACACCGCCACATGACGTCCAGGTTTGGGAAGCTTGGCGGCACGGATGAAGCTCCATACTTCACCACAGGCTGCGGGGACGAAGCGTGAGAGGTCTTGTGCCTGCACACGGTCACGTACCACTGCCACCCATGTAGGTTCGGCTTGAGCGAGTGTGATCTTGTAGGACATGGCGGAGATGGAGTTGAATTCCTATCTACCGTATCTCGTACTCTTCAGGGAGCGAGCCCTTCCACGCTCCGCAGTTGATGTATGCATCCTCCAGATAGGCAAACCAAGAGTCGTCGCGTCCGATGTGGGTATCGCTTGCAAGCACAATACCCCATGGAGCGTGGCTTCCATGACCGTATTTGGAGTAGGCGAGGGTCAATCCCTCCTGGTGATGACTGAGGTCCGCGACGATCCAGCAGGTGACCTCAATTACTGGTTTCGAATAGGGCCATCTGAGCGACCGCACATAGGGTTCGGTCAAATACGGTTCGAGAACTTCCCGTAGTGGAATCCATGTCGCGACCTCCAGTCCGGACTCCACCAGTTGTTTGATCTCTTCAGGAGTTTGTGGGGACATTGGTGTCATGAGTTTTGCAGGTGACTGAGTCGGCTGACTATTGCGCTCTCCAGATGATGCTTGGTCCCTTCCAAAACGTTCAGGAGCGATTCCAGGTGACCTTTCTCCATCCGGTCGATATTAACAACCGGCTCCGCAAAGCCCGGAGGCGTGTAGTAGCCGTGCTCAAGGAAGTAGGTCCAGTGGCGTTCGTTTTCGAGCAGCACTAGAGGCAGGCCACAGGAGAGCAGCGCATTACGATGACGCATCATCCAGATCTTCCACGCTCTAGAGGAGTCGCTGTTTTGCCGGAAAGACATAAACCGCCAGGGTTTGGGCCTATTTGGAGCCAACGCTCGTCGGGGCTGGCTTTGCACTTCCTCGCTTCGGTCCATTCGGCGGCGCCACCGCTTCATAGCTTCCATCCGCTCCGGCGACACGATACTCATCGAAGTATACCACGTTCTGCGGGACCTCGCCCACGCTGTGGTACTGGCCAAACTTGGCGTATGGTCCGAGGGCCTCGGGATATTGCGTGATGATGTCGCGCTCGCGCACCACTTCTGTGCCGTCCTTCCAGATGGTCCAGAAACCCTTCTTCTCAGCCGACCAGCGCACATGCACCACCCAGTCCGTCCAGCGGCCTTTTTCAAAGGGCATTCGTGCCAGCGTGCGCTTCTTCTCGGTGGGTGAGGGATTGCCGGTGATGAGCCAGTTCTCGGCCTGCGCGCGGATGGCCAGCACGGGGCTCGGGCCACCTTGTTGCGTGTGCCACTGGAAGAGGACCGCATTCGACTTGGTGGGAGCGACGAAGTCCTCCGGAATGTAAATGCTCAGCCCGTACCAGTACTCCTTCTCCATCTCGATCTTCGTGATCCGCTTGCCATCGGAGAACTCGGCGCGTTGCCCGCCATTGGTCTCCGGGTCGCTGGCGCGGAGCAGGGTGCGCGCAGCGAATTTTCCCGCGCGGACAGGAGAGGTCACAATGGTCAGCGAGTCTTCCTTTACCTTCTGGGTGCCCAGCTGGGAGAGGTCACCGGTTTCGAAGTCCGCGAGCCTTAGCAGGCTTGTTTGCGCCTGGGCGGGCAACGATGTTGTCAGGAAGAGGGCGAGGAGAAAGCAATTGGCGAGGATGCGTTTCATTCGGGGCGAGCAGGCTTGGGGCTTTGTGGATGAGTCTGACTTCGTGTCTGTCGACAATTACCCTTTCTTCGTCAGCAGATGTCCGATGTCCGGCAGGATGCAGCAAGCTTCGTAGGTCTCGCATTGACTCAAAAGGGCGTGCAGCCGTTTGAGCTGGCTCTTTTCCATCAGGTCAATGCTGACGACTGGCTCAGAAAGCCCGGCGGGTGTGAAGTAGCCGTGATCGAGGAAATAGGTCCAGTGGCGTTCGTGTTCCAGTACGTCGTGAGGCACTCCACATTCCAGCAAGGTGTCGCGATGTCGGACCATCCAGCTTTTCCAAGCGTGTGCGGCATCGCTGTTGCGGCGGAAGGACATGGTGGAGTTGTGTGGATGAATTAGATGGCGGGAAGGGAGGTGGTCAAGGGCTCCGGATTACCCACAAATTAAAGGCGAGGCGTCAGCCTCCAAGGATCGGGCGCACTCTTGCCCCCAATGCGGGTCGCGACTCCAGCGTCCAGTCGCTCCGATAGGTACTGCCTCCATGATCTTACCCCTATTGGCTCGCTACCACGGGGCAGGAGTGCCCCCGATCCTTGGGCTGTCGCCTTGTCTCCGCCTCCACTCCGCAAACACCTCTCCTTATCCAAGAGGACTTGTCTCATCGCAACCCCACGCCAAACATTCCCCCGCAAACCTCCTTGCACCCCGCGACCCTCTCGCTATCGCCTAATAATGGCAAAAGCTCACAAGATTGCAGTACTCGCCGGCGACGGCATTGGTCCAGAAGTCATGGCGGAGGCACGCAAGGTGCTGGCCCGCGTTTCGGAAAAGTTTGGCCCCCAGTTTGAGTTCAAGGAAGAGCTCGTGGGCGGCGCGGCCATTGATGCCAAGGGCAAGGCCCTCCCGGCCGACACCCTGGCCACCTGCGAGGCGAGCGATGCCATCCTCTTCGGCTCCGTCGGCGGACCCAAGTGGGAAAAGCTCCCCCCGAATGAGCAGCCCGAGCGCGGCGCCCTTCTACCCCTGCGCAAGCACTTCGGCCTCTTCGCGAACCTGCGCCCCTCCATCTGCTACCCGTCGCTGACCCACGCCTCCCCGGTGAAGGAGGAACTCATCGCTGGCGGCTTCGATGTGCTCTGCGTGCGTGAACTGACTGGCGGCCTCTACTTTGGCCAGCCCAAGTTCCGCGGGGAAAAGGATGGCGAGGAGACCGCCATCGACACCATGATCTACAAGAAGAGCGAGATCGTGCGCATCGCCCACGTCGCCTTCAAGGCCGCCCAGGGCCGTCGCAAGCACGTGACCTCCATCGATAAGGCGAACGTCCTCGAAAACGGCCTCCTCTGGCGCGCCACCGTGGAAGAAGTGGCCAAGGACTACCCGGATGTGAAGCTCTCCCACCTCTATGTGGACAATGCGGCCATGCAGCTCATCAAGCAGCCGCGGAACTTTGATACGGTGTTGTGCGAGAACCTCTTCGGCGACATCCTTTCGGATGAAATGGCCATGATTGCCGGGTCCCTCGGCATGCTCGCCAGCGCCAGCCTGGGCAAGGCGAAGGAAGGCGGCCTGTACTTCGGCCTCTTCGAGCCGAGCGGCGGCACCGCCCCGGACATCGCAGGGAAGGGGATTGCCAATCCGATTGCCCAGATCCTCTCCGCGGCCCTCCTGCTGCGCTTCTCGCTCGGCCTGGAGAAGGAAGCGGCAGCCATTGAGACCGCCGTCCGCCACGTCATCGACCGCGGCCTGCGTACTGGTGACATCTACAGTGGCGCGGACGACACCCGCAAGGTGGGCACCGCCGAGATGGGTGATGCCATCGTGGCGGAGTTGTAAGGAATGCTTCCCGTGCCCGGCCTGGTCGGGCACGGTTCTCTATGGCGCACAGGCCCAACTTATTGCCCGGCATCGCGGCGTCGGTGGCAGTCACTGCCATCCTCGCCGCGGTCGCTGCCTGTGTGGTGTGCTGGCTCTATCCCGCGCCATTTCTTAATGCCTTCTGGTCGTGCCTGGGTGGCGCACTGGTGGCGGCGCTGTTGCTGTCCATTTTCACTGTGCTGGAGATGATTGTCGCCGGAGGCATTTTGCTGACTCTGGCGGGTATCTGCATTCCCATCGCGGCGCGTCTTTCCGAGCCTGCGCTTCCCGCTTATGCCATTGCTTCCGTGGCATCCGGCATGCTATCGAGTCGTGCCTTTCGCCGGGCCGAGTTCGGCCACTGGTGGTAGCCACTCTTTTCGCTTTAGAAACCCGAAATTCCCCTTCTTGACGCCCTACAAACCCTCCACTACTCTCCGCGCGATGAATTCCAAGCCCGTCCTTCGTGCCACGATTGCAGCAGCGTCTGTGGCCCTCCTTGCTGCGCCGGATGCACGCGCGCTTGACCTCGGCAAGGCCAACCCTCTCAAGTGGTTCGACAAAAAAGACGAGGTGGTGCCGAGCGCCCCTGAGCGTCAGGTGCAGGAAGGCGCCGCGGAAGCCATGCTTCGCGATGCGAAGACCGCTGCCTCCACCGGCAACAACGGCCGTGCCATCAGCCTCTACAAGGATGTGGTGAGCCGCTATCGCTTCACGAACGCTGCGGCCAATGCCCAGTTTGAGTTGGCCGCGCTCCAGCGCCGCAGTGGCAAGCTGCAGGACTCATACGACTCCTTCCAGAAGTTCATCACCGACTACCGCCAGAGCGCTCGTTTCGATGAGGCCGTGCAACAGCAGTTTGAAATCGCTGAAGAAGCGAAGGCCGGCAAGAAGCAGCCTTCTCTCCTGATGATCCCGATGAAGCTCGACAAGAGCGATCTCGTGAAGCTCTATCAGGGCGTCATCCGCAACTCTCCCTACGGCAAGTATGCTCCCTACGCGCAGTTCGCCATTGGCGAAGTGTACCAGGATGATGGCGACAAGCCCATGGCCAACCAGGCCTACCAGATGGTGGTGGATAACTATCCCAACACCAAGCTCGCTTCTGAGGCGCAGTTCCGCATCGGCGCCATCAGCGCCGCCGCCGCCCGCAAGTCACAGGATGCCTCGAATCTTGGCGTCGCTCTAGATGCCATGGAGACCTACAAGGCGATCAACCCTACTGGTGAGCGCGTGCAGGAGGCCGACAGCCTGATCACCGAAGGTCGCGCTGCGCAATCTGCCAATGCTCTTTCCATCGCCAAGTTCTATGAGAAGGCGGGCAAGCCGAAGGCCGCCGCCATCTACTACAGCGAGGCGATGCAGACCGGCGGTGGTGAGACCGTCTCCGAAGCCCAGCGCCGTCTGGCTGCGCTCGCAGCCTCCAATCCTGACGACGTGAAGCAGAGTGGTGTGAGCACTGGCGAAGGCTATGTGGTCCCCGCTGCGGTGAACACGAAGAACCGCGACGAGTACGCAGGCCCGCCCGCTCCTGTGGTGGCGAAGCTGAACTCCAAGCCCTCCATGCGTGTGGAGCCGGATAACTTCAAGCCCATCCCCCTCACCGAACCCGACCTGCCCACTCGTGAAGGTCAGGCTCCCACCGCTCCCGGCACCCTGCTGCCTCCTGCGGAAGGAGACAAGCCTCTGCTGCTGCCTGTGCCTCCGAGCCCCGGCGCTCCCATGCCTGCGCCGCAGTCCCTTCCTGTGCCTCCTGCTCCCGCTCCAGTGCCCCCGGCCCCGGCTCCGGCTCCGGCTCCGGCTCCGGAAGCTGAGAAGCCTGCTGAGGCTCCGAAGCCTGCAGAACAGGCCAAGCCCGCCGCTCCTGAGGCTCCCAAGCCCTGATCCTGATCTTGTGTGAGCTGGCATGACCGGCTCACACAGGCGCTCAAGCAGACACATTCACGGCATCAACTCCCCGGCAACCACACGACTCCCCAAGCAACGCATGAACAAGCTTGCCCTCTTCCTCGCACCGCTGGCGCTCTCCCTCCTCACGAACTGCGCGGGCTACCAGCTCGGTGCCAGCAAGCCGCACCAGATGTCCAATGTGACCAAACTGGCTGTGCCCACCTTCAAAAACGACACGCTGGAACCCCGCCTCGAAGTGCTGGTGACCAATGCGCTCATCAAGAAGCTCCAGGCAGACGGCGCCTACCAGATCGTCCCCCGTGGCGAGGCTGATGCCGTGTTGAACGCCACCATCACCGACATCGAGCGCAGCCAGTTCCGCGCCGTGCGCAGCAATACACTCCGCTCCTCGGAACTCCTCATGCGTCTGCGCATCGACTACACCGTGGACTCCAGCGCGGGTGAGCAGCTCCTCAAGGGCCAAGTGCAGGGCGCCTCGAACATCGTGATCGACCCCAGCCTGCAAATCACCGAGCGTCAGGCCCTCGCGGATGCCGCCGAACGCCTTTCCATTTCCATGGCGAGTGCCGTCTCGGAAGGCTGGTAAGCTGGACGGAAACATTTCAGAACCACACACTCAAGAACGGCGACTTCGGTCGCCGTTTTTTTGTGTCCAGAGCAGCAAGTCCTGGCTCTGACCGGATAGGATGAAACGCAACGCAACAAAGCAGCAAAGGACATGAGTTGGATGAAGCTGCGCCTCTCGACAGTTCTTCAGTGCGCTGCATTTCAATCCTTTGCTGCTTTGTTGCGTTGCGTTTCACCCCGACTTGGCGGATCGCTTGTCCATCCATCTCCCCATGCCGGACCCGTCCCCAGCTTCTGAAGCCACGCCCTGCCTGCAACTCATCGCCACCCCCATTGGCAACCTGGGTGACCTCAGCGCCCGTGCGGTGGAGGCTCTGAAGAATGCAGCCTGCGTGGCATGTGAGGACACCCGGCGGACAATCCATCTGCTGCAGCATCATGGATTGCAGGTGCCGCTCATTTCGCTGAACGAGCACAATGAGGCGCGGCGCATCCCGGAACTTCTGGGCCGCATTGAAAATGGGGAGACGATTGCGCTCGTGTCGGATGCGGGCTTTCCCACCGTGTCAGACCCTGGCCAGCGACTCGTGTTCGCCGCCATCGGCGCAGGGCTGCGCATCGAGGTGGTGCCGGGAGCCAGCGCTGTGCTCACTGCCCTGGCGGGTTCCGGGCTGCCGACGGTACCGTTCTATTTCGGCGGCTTCCTTCCTCACAAGAAGGGCCAGCGCGACAATGAATTGGAGGCTGCCATGAACCGTGAATGCACCAGCATTTACTTTGAATCGCCCTACCGATTGGTGGATACTTTGGAGATGGTGGCGAAGCGGAATCCTCAACACCCTGTGGTGGTCGCGCGGGAATTGACGAAGATGTTTGAGGAATTCAGGCGCGGTTCGGCGCAGTCCGTGCTTGATCACTATGCTGTGAAAGCTCCCAAAGGTGAAATCACCCTGCTCATCGGTCCCCGTGAGCTCCCGAAATGGATGACACGCGACCGCGCTGCCGGGCACGAAGCTCATCCCGAGTGAATGCCACGGCACTCCGGCATTCCCATTCCCTTGTTCAGACTGGTATAATCTCCCAACCCAAGGAACCACACTCACCCACTGAAAAGTCATGTGGCGCACCACTCCCTCAACTGACAACGAGCCCCTGGATCTCACGGCCTACAACGATGCCGAGGCCATGAAGGCCTCCATTCGCAATCACCTCCTTTTCACCCTCGCACACGATCCGCAGACCGCCACGAAGATGCACTGGTGGTGGGCCACCTGCATGGCGGTGCGTGACCGTGCGCTGGCACAATCCTTCAAGACCATGCGCACGCATCGCTCGAAGAATGTGCGCCGCGTGCACTACCTCTCCCTGGAATACCTCATGGGCCGTCTGCTGGAGAACAATCTCCGCAACACCGCGCTGTATGACTCCGCCAAGGAGGCTCTCACGGACCTCGGCCAGGACCTGGAGACCATCATCAATCGTGAGCCGGACATGGGGCTGGGCAATGGTGGCCTCGGCCGTCTTGCGGCATGCTTCCTTGATTCCTTCTCCACACTGGATCTGCCGGCGGTCGGTTATGGCATCCACTATGAATTCGGCCTCTTCCGCCAGGAGTTTGTGCATGGCCGTCAGGTGGAGCAGCCGGATGCATGGACACGCGAAGGCAGCCCGTGGAAGATTACGCGCCCTGAGTACAAGGTGGAGGTGAGCCTCTACGGTCATGTGACCCAGCACTTCGATGACTATGGCAATGCCAAGATGGTGTGGGAGAACTGCCGCAAGATCGTCGGCATGCCGTGGGACATCCCCATCATTGGCTACCGCTCCGCCACGGTGAACTTCCTGCGCCTGTGGGAGAGCCGGGCGACGGATGATTTTAATCTCAAGGTCTTCAACGAAGGCTCCTACATCGAGGCCATTCATGACAAGGCCGCGAGCGAGACCGTCTCGAAGGTGCTGTATCCCAACGACGCCACGGAGAGCGGCAAGGAGCTGCGCCTGGTGCAGCAGTACTTCTTTGTGGCCTGCTCGCTGTCAGACATCATGCGCCGGTACAAGCGGGACAACCAGGGCTGGGAAGCGTTCCCGGACAAGGTGGCCATCCAGCTCAATGACACGCACCCGGCTGTGGCCATTCCCGAGCTCATGCGCCTGCTCGTGGATATCGAGGAGCTCCCGTGGGAGCAGGCGTGGAGCATCACGCAGCGCACCTTCAGCTACACGAATCACACCCTCCTGCCGGAGGCGCTGGAGACGTGGAGCGTGGGCCTCTTTGACAAGGTGCTGCCGCGTCACCTGCAGATCATCTACACCATCAACGAGAAGTTTCTCCGGGAGGAGGTGTCACGTCGTTGGCCGGGAGACATCAGCAAGATGCAGGCGCTCTCGATCATTGATGAGAATGGTGGCAAGCGGGTGCGTATGGCCCACCTCTCCGTACTGGGCAGCCATGCTACAAATGGCGTGGCCGCGCTGCACACGCGTCTGCTTCGCGCGAAGCTCTTCCCCGAGTTCAATGAGCTCTACCCGGGCCGCTTCCTCAACATGACGAACGGCATCACGCCGCGTCGCTGGCTCATGGTGTGCAATCCGGAACTCACCAGCCTCATCACCGAGTCCATCGGCGATGCATGGACGAAGGATGCCTCGAAGCTGCGTGCCTTGGAACCCTTCGCGGAGGATCCTGCCTTCCAGCAGCGCTTCCGTGCCATCAAGCGCAAGCACAAGGAGCACCTCACCACGATCGTCAAGAAGCTCACTGGCTATGACATCAGCGCGGATGCCATCTTCGACGTGCAGATCAAGCGCCTGCATGAGTACAAGCGCCAGCACCTGAATCTGCTGCACATCCTCACCCTGTACCGCAGGCTCCTGCAGGATCCGGGGTATGATATGCAGCCGCGTGTGTTCCTCTTCGCTGCGAAGGCCGCGCCGGGATACTACCTTGCGAAGAACATCATCCACTGCATCAACGCGGTGGCGGAGAAGGTGAACAATGACCCGCGCATCCTTGGCAAGCTCAAGGTTGCCTTCCTGCCGAACTACGGCGTGACCCTCGCAGAGCGCATCATCCCTGCGGCGGATGTCTCGGAGCAGATCTCCACCGCAGGCAAGGAAGCCTCTGGCACCGGCAACATGAAGCTCGCCCTCAATGGTGCGCTCACTGTCGGCACGCTGGATGGCGCCAACGTGGAAATCAAAGACGAGGTGGGCGATGACAACATCTTCATCTTCGGCCTCACCGTCGAGGAGGTGGAGGAACTCCACGCCCGTGGCTACAATCCGTGGGACTACTACTGGAACGACGCCGAACTGCGCAACGTCATCGACTGGATCGCCAGCGACTTCTTCACCGGCAATGCCGAGGACTTCAAGCCGCTGCGCAACAGCCTGCTCGAAGGAGGCGACCCCTTCCTGGTCCTGGCCGACTACCGCGCCTATGTGCAGGCTCAGGAGAAGGTGGATGCCGCTTACCGCGACACCACGAACTGGACCAAGATGAGCATCCTCAACACCGCCAGAAACGGCTTCTTCTCCAGCGACCGCACCATTAGTGAGTACGCCGAGAAGATCTGGAAGCTGCCGGGAATCCGGGTGGAGTAGGGGAGAGTGGGCAGTGTTCAGTAAGCAGTAGATCGTAAGTAGTCAGTAGAAGACTGCTCCAAAGAGATTTGAAAGCGCCGGTTGTGAGACCGGCGCCTTCTTTTTTGGCTCCCTTCAGTGTGTTCGCGCGCATTGGCCCTGGGAGCGCTGGCCTCCGGCCGGCGTATTTGGTCTGCCGTGAGCTATTTACGAATGCACTTATTCCTCCCAGCATCCCCTCGCAGGGAGCGGGACTCGCCGAAGTCCCGTGATGTATGTTATTCTCGCACGTGACGCGAAGTTGCCGCATTACCTTGTTCCCGCAACCACGCCGGCCAGAGGCCAGCGCTCCCAGGGCCGCTGAACTCCGCTTTCGTGCATTCAGCCTTGAACAAACCCTCCGCGCTTGCGTCCAACTCGTTGGCCCGTATTGTAACAATATCCGGCCTCGTGCGTATCCATTCGTAGAGACCACATCGTCAGCGCGGTTCATGCGTCATTTCCGTTCCATCGTCCTCATCATCGCTGTCCTCCTTCAGGCGCTGCCTGGAGCGGTGGGATTGCGTGCCATGGGCATGGCGGCAGAGGCGACACCGAAATGCGAAATGGATTGCTGTGCATGGGTCCAGCAGGTGGAACAGGAAGAAAATACCTGTGCCTGTGCTCCTGCCACAGAACAGCAGCAGCCCACGGCACCTCCCACCATTCCCTCCCAGTCCGCGCGTGATGTGATTCCCGTCGTGTATTGGAAGGCTCAGGAAGACATCCTCCAGCCTGCGGCTCCCATCAGTGAGCCCCAGTCCAGCTTTGTCACGACTGATGCGTCAGAAAAGGCCACGCCGCACGTCCGGCTGTCGGTCCTTTTCTGCGCCATTTTGATCTGATCCTGCGTCGTTGACAGACGCATTGCGCCCAGGCGTTGCCATCTTCACGGCAGCATCGTGCTTGGATCTCGCCCCCGCCCACCGTGGGCCGTCATGGGGACACACTCTTCCAGATCAGATTCGACAAGACCTACCCAGTCAGTCATGCACCTTTCCCTCACCTCTCTTTTCCGTGCCATCGCCACGTTGGCACTACTGCACCCGCTCGCTGCCCTGGCCTGCGACGAGTGCAAGCTCAAGGCTCCTCCCGGCGCGAAGGTCGTGGAGTATGACCTCTACATTGATGAACAGACCGTCCGCCCCGCCGGCAAGCGTGTGCGCGGGCTCACCATCAATGGCGGCATCCCCGGACCCACGCTGCGCTTTCGTGAGGGCGAGTGGGCGCGCATTCGTGTGCACAATCGCCTGAAGAACGAAGAGACCTCCACGCACTGGCATGGCTTGCTCCTTCCGAATGTGCAGGACGGCGTGCCCTACATTACGACACCGCCCATCCTGCCGGGGAAGACGCACACGTTTGAGTTCCAGCTCAAGCATTCCGGCACGTACTGGTACCACTCGCACACGCACCTGCAGGAGCAGATTGGCGTGTATGGGTCTATCGTGGTGCATCCGCGTGGTGGTGAACCGGTGAAAGCCGACCGCGAGGAGGTGCTGGTGCTTTCCGACTGGACGAACATCAACCCGCACGAAGTGCAGCGCATGCTCATGCGTGGCAGCGACTACTTTGGGCTGAAGCGTGGCAACGCGCAGTCCATCCTCGGTGCCATTCAGTCCGGACACTTCAAGGAGTACCTCTCCAACCAGTGGTCCAAGATGCCGCCCATGGATCTGTCCGATGTGGGATACGATGCCTTCCTCATCAACGGCCAGCGCAGCGTGCAGCTTGGCGGGAAACCGGGTGAGCGTGTGCGCCTGCGCATCATCAATGCCTCTGCAGCGTCTTACTTCTTCCTGACTTCCTCCGCAGGTCCGATGACCATCGTGGCGGCAGATGGCCCCGCAGTGGAGCCAGTGAAGGTGGACCGCTTCCTCATGGCCATCGCGGAGACGTATGATGTCATCGTCACCGTGCCACCCAGTGGCCAGTACGAGCTGCGTGCTACGGCACAGGACAACAGCGGCCATGCGTCCGCTTTCTTTGGCAACGGTGAGCTCAAGCCTGCCGCTGATCCGCCGAAGGCCAATGTGTACTCCATGGATGAGATGCTGAATCTCGCGCTGGAGGAGCAGGAGGATGACCCTCGCGCTGCGCTGAATCTTCCGCGTCCCGGCTCGCCGTATCGTGTACTGAAGTCCCCCGGGAGCACCACACTGCCGAAGAACCTGCCGCGCCGCAAGATTTCGCTCAAGCTCACGGGAGACATGAACCGCTACATCTGGGGCTTCGATGGCAAGACCATCGCCCAGGACCCCTACATCCATATCAAGAAGGGCGAAATCATCGAGTTGGAGTTGGTAAATGACACCATGATGCACCATCCCATTCACCTGCATGGCCACTTCTTCCGCCTGCTCATGGGGCAGGGGAGGCGCTCACCGCTGAAGCACACCGTGGACGTGCCCCCTATGAGCACGCGCACCGTCGAGTTTGAGGCGAACGAGACGCACGACTGGATGTTCCACTGCCACATCCTCTATCACATGATGTCCGGCATGGCCCGCGTGTTCCGCTATGCACCGGAGGACGGCGCGATGCCTCAGTATGCGAACAGCCCTGCTGCGAATACGAACGTCGCGTCTGCTGACAATCCGGGCGAGGCTGCGCAGAGCAGCATCGCTTCCGGTGACCATGGTTATGGTTTTGGTCGTGCCATCGGTGGCGCTCACAGGCATGGCAGCATGGCCATGGGCAGCTTGGGCGAGCACAGCCATGACATGGCCTACATCTGGGGAGCGGCTTCCATCCAGTCCCACATGACGGAGGGACTCATCACCTGGATGAACCCCAAGGACGACATCCTGCTCGGCTGGGAAGTTGGTTGGGCCAATGTGGATGACACCGAGTACGAAGTGGAGGCGCTCTACCAGCGCTACTTCAACGCGGACTTCCAGGCCTTCATCGGCGCACGCCTCACCAATGAGGACGATGCGGAGAACCGTGCGGTCATCGGTTTCAACTACCGCCTGCCGCTGCTGGCTTGGGCCACCATCAGTGTCGACAGCGAAGGCGATGCGTGTTTCGCACTGGCGAAGGAGTTCCAAATCACCCCGCGCCTCGCTGCCTTCGGCCAGGTCGAGTACGACACCAACACCGAGTGGAAGTGGTCTGCCGGAGCGACCTACACGCTCACGCGCACCGCCTCCCTCATCACCCAGTACCACTCCGAGTACGGCCTCGGTGCTGGTCTCGAAGTTAGATTTTGATGACCCTTTTTGCAGTCATCGATACCGAAAAACGAAACAGACAAATACCCCCCCGACATCATCACCATTATGAAAACAAAACTCACCACCTACCTTTCCACCCTTCTCCTTGGTGCCGCACTTGTTGCCACCAGCATCCCCGCCACGGCATCAGCCGCAGATGTGAAGCCTTATACGCTGAAGACCTGCGTTGTGAGTGGAAATGAACTCGGTAGCATGGGCAAAGTGGTCACCAAGACCTACGAGGGGCAGGAAGTAAAATTCTGCTGCAAGCCGTGCATCAAGAAGTTCGACGCGAATCCCGCGAAGTACCTCTCGAAGCTGAAGTAAACGGGTAGCAGCGATAGCTGTGAACCTTTCGGCTCCCCGTTCCTGTGAAACGCAGGGACGGGGAGTTTTCGTTGGTGAGGTGAAAAGGTCGACAGTCCAAGGAGCGGCACTAGCCTAGTGCCGTCATGCAGGGTGGCACGCCATGTGGCGTTTGAATGGCCGCCTTGCGTGTTTGTGAGGGCAAGAAAAAGGCTCCGCACCCACATTGCCGACCACCGGCACTAGGCTAGTGCCGCTCCCTGCGAGAGCTCCATCCGCTCGAACACATTCCCGCAAGATTCCGGTCTCGCCTTCGTTCACCCGCGATGTTCCAGCGTCTCGTCTCCACCGCAGCATCCACCATCACCCGCGCCACGGCGATTCTCGCCAGCGCTGCTGCTCTCGCGACCTCAGCCACCACCACTGCTGCAACCCCTGCCACCACGCCCAACATCATCTTCATCATGGCAGATGATTTGGGCTACACGGATGTCCATTGCTTCGGCAGCCAGTACTACGAGACGCCGAACATCGACCGTCTCGCAGAGCAGGGGATGAAGCTCACGAGCTACCACCAGGCGCAGAACTGCCAGCCCACGCGCGCGGCGCTCATGACCGGCCAGTACGGTCCGCGTACCGGGGTGTACACGGTGGGTGGGATCGACCGCTTCAACTGGCGTTCGCGTCCCCTGCGTCCGGTGGACAATCTCGATTCCCTCCCCCTGGAGAAGAAGACCGTGGCGGAGTCGCTCAAGTCCGCGGGCTATGCCACGGGGATGTTCGGCAAGTGGCACCTCGGCAACGATGGCGCACATCATCCCGGCAAGCGTGGGTTCGATGAAGCCATGGTGAGCATGGGGAAGCATTTCAACTTCAACACCAATCCCAAGGTGGAAGTGCCTGAGGGAGCCTATCTTGCCGACTTCCTCACGGCCAAGGCCGTCGACTTCATCACCCGGCACAAGGACAAGCCCTTTTTTCTCTACCTGCCACACTTCGGAGTGCATTCACCGCATGAGGCGAAGAAGGACCTCATCGAGCATTTCAAACCCAAGGCCCCCGCGGGAGGCCATGACAATCCCACGTATGCGGCCATGATCGCCAGCGTGGACGAAAGCGTGGGGCGCGTGATGGATACCCTGGAGAAGCTCCAACTCGCGGAGAACACCGTGCTCATCTTCACCAGTGACAACGGCGGCGTGGGTGGCTATGCGCGTGAAGGCATCAAGAAGGCGGGCGACATCACCGACAACGCGCCACTGCGCAGCGGCAAAGGCAGCCTGTATGAAGGTGGCACGCGCGTGCCCTTCGTCGTGCGCTGGCCGGGTGTGGTGAAGCCTGGCAGCACCAGCGATGTGCCTGCGATTCACGTGGATATCTTCCCCACACTCGTAGAGCTTGCGAAGGGCACAGCGCCCGAGGGCCAGACGCTGGATGGTGAAAGCCTCGTGCCGCTCTTCCGTGATGGCGGAGCCACGCTGAAACGCGAGGCGATTTTCCAGCACTTCCCCGGCTACCTCGGCGCGGGCGAGAACTCCTGGCGCACCACGCCGGTGGCTACCATCGTGAGCGGTGATTGGAAGCTGATGGAATTCATGGAGGACAAGAAGGTGGAGTTGTACAACCTGAAGGACGACATTGGCGAAACGAAGAACCTTGCCGCGACGGAGACTGAGAAGACCACGGCATTGCTCGGGAAGCTGCACGCCTGGCAGCAAGAAATTAAAGCGCCCATGCCCACGCCGAATACAGAGCAGGGACAACCCACGCCTGAGAAGAAAGGCGGCAGGAAGAAGGGAAAGAAGGCGAAGGCGGCTGCAGAGGGGGGTGATGAGTGAGCAACGTGGTGATTCGTTTTTTCATTTGAAAAGCCGACAGTCCAAGGAGCGGCGCTAGCCTAGTGCCGTCCTGCAGGCTGGCACGCGATGTGGTGTGGAAGTAGTCGCATCGCGTGTCTGGCTGCAATGCAACTTCTCCAAGAGGCTCCGCACCCAGATGGCCGACCACCGGCACTAAGGCCAGTGCCGCTCCTTGAACAGGAGACGTCTCTAAGTGGAAAGGCAAGGTTGTTGCTGCAGATACAGCCGGCCGGAGGCCAGCGCTCCCAGGGCCTGCATACCCAGTGGCGTTCCAAGGAAGATTGATGGAATTGCTGCCTTTTGCGTTTCTTTGCGGCTACTCACTCACAGCGCTGTCTTCGTCTTCGTCGCAGACTTCAACCCACCAAACGCCATGTCCCAGATACCGGTGACGTGTTCCCAGCGACGCACGATGGCATCGATGATGAACAGGCAGAGCAGGGCGATGACGAGGGTGGGCCACAGTTCAAAGTAACGGCGGGCTTTGGCGCTGCCGAGGTCGAGCTTGGTATCTTGATTCAAATATGTGCCGCCCGTCATTTGTGTGACTTCGCGCAGCAGAGGTTCATTCACCGTGCCGAGGCTTTGCTCACCGCTGGGGTTGTGCACAAGACCGGCGGTCACCATCTGGGCACCGCTTTGGGCACGCACGAGATACACACCCGCCTGCTCCGGTTTGAAGTCGCCGGCATAGAGACCCGGTCCGCTTTGGCGTAAGGTGAGCGCTTGCACGGGTTTCAGCGGAGCACCCAGTGACTCGGCGGAGACGAAGAAGACTTCGGCAGTGACACGCGCTTCATTGCCACGGGTGCCAGCATCGGTCAGCACATCCACGCTGACCTTCGCTTCATCGCCCACCATCTCGCAGCGCAGATCCATGTTCTGACCTTGAGGCGGACGCGCGGTTTCGCGGAGCACTTGGGACCAGAATTGGCCAAAGCCATTCCACCGGCTGATCCACAGGGAGGCCCAGCGGCTCTTCGCATCGCTGGTGAAAGCGGTGGCTTTGCCGAGGCCAAAGCGCCAGTGGGCGAGCAGAGGGTCACCGAGGTCCGTGACCAGCGGGACTTGAGCGGTGCTCTTGCGCAGAGTCTTTACATAACCCAGCAGCGGTGGCGGCTCGAACTTGTCCCAACCGGCGAGAATGGGATGGCGCTCAGACATGGCGGGTGTGAAAGCATCCTCGCGGATCATGCGGCCGGTGTGGATGAGAGTGTCCTGCGTGAAGATGCGCGTGATGTTCGAGGCATCCAGCGTGGTGTAGCTCTGACCGCCACCGAGACTCGCGATGGCCTGCAGCAATCCCACATGCGCGCCATCGCCTATCGCCACGGTGGAAATGGTCATGCCCTCAGCGCGGCATTGCGAGGCGAGCGATTCATAGCCCGTCCCACTGGTCTGGCCGTCGGTAAGCAGGATCATGTGTTTGATCTTGGCCTTCACACGCTGGAGGGCGTTGCGTGCTTCAGACATGGCGGGGTAGGCATTCGTGCCGCCGCCACTGGTGAGTCCGGCAATCTGTCCTGCCACAGCGGCCGCAGAGCTCAGGCGTGTCATCGGCACCACCACGTGCAGCTCGGAGTCGAAGGCATATACGCCGATGCTGTCATTGCGCGTGAGCACTTCCGCGGTGGCAATGGCGGCGCTCTTGGCCATCTCCAGCTTCTCGCCGGACATCGAACCGGAACGGTCAATCACCAGGGCGAGGGCGCTGCTTTGTTTTTCCTCTTCATCCGGCGCTTTCAGCCGCACGGGCAGTACTTCTTCAATCGGCGTGCGGAAATAGCCGCCGACACCGAAGGAGTTCGGCCCGCCCAGCATGATGAAGCCGCCGCCCAGCTTGTCCACGTAGTCGCGGATGGCGACCATGGTGTTCTCCCCGAGTTTGTGCGCGGGTACATCTGAAAGTATCACACCATCATAGCCGCTGAGTTCCTGCGGACTTGCGGGGATGGTGCCGGGCGCGCGCAGCTCGAGCTGGATGCCCTCCTTCTCCATGGCCTGCATGAGGTACTGCGCTTCATTCGCATCGCCCTCTACGAAGAGCAGGCGCAGGCGGCCGCGCACGTCCACCAGGGTCAGTGCCTCGTTGTTCGCAGGAATGGCGTCGCCGGCGAAGCCCTCCAGCACGGCGCGGTATTTGTAGATGTTTCGCGTGGCGGGGTGGCGGGTGAAGAGCTCCTGCAGCGCCTGACCGGCTTTGACGCTCACATTGCGACGCTCCACCTCCACACCGTTCTCGAAGAGCTTGAGCGAGCCGCTGCCATCCATGGTGCTCTCGATGTCCACGGTGAGCTTCAGGGCTGCGCCCTCATGCAGGCGGGATTGACTGGGCACCAGTTGGCGTACACGCACATCGGGCTTGCGTGGACCTGCCACCGGTACGGCATGCACCTGGACTTCGGCCAGTGCGGCACCGCGTGCGGCTTCCACCAGATTGCCGCGCGTCTCATGGCCATCGCCGATGAGCACCACATGCCGCGATGTGCCCGCAGGGAAGAGTGCTCGCGCATACTCCACGGCGGCGGCGTAGCGGCTCTGTGCGCCGTGATTCTTTTGCATTTCGGCCAGAGACTCTGCCGCCGGGTCCTTGAGTTCGGGTTCGTTGAGCAGTCGGGTTTCGTCGCCGAAGGCCACGTTGAAAACTTCTGTGTCACCGGGTAGCGAGGCTCGGAGGGAGTCGGCTTTCTGCAGCGCGGTCTTCACACCTTCAGGACCGAGGCTCTGGGAGACATCCACCGCCACGACCACGGCGCGACGATTGCTGGTGATGACCTTTGCCGGACCCGCCAGCGCCGCGAGCGCGAGGATGACACCCAGCGCCCGCACGATGAGCAGCATCCGCTTCCGCGAGGCTGGCATGGGATGCGCCGATTTCCGCTCCGCCCACACGAGAAACGCCAGCGCCGGGATGATGAGCAGGAGGAGGTAAGGGTACTGCCAGTCCATGAAGCGAAGCTGCGGCGGGGAAGCGGAGAGAAAGCGTGGTCTAGAGTTCTAACACAACACCATTTCTACGAATGCACTGCAACAGTTTCTCCGGGCAAGTTCGGGGGAATCGAGCGGGTGGTGGGTGGAAGGGACGTTTCGGTTAACCGCAAAGGGGCAGAGGAGCGGAGGACGCAGAGGATAGGAGGGTTTGGTGGTGGGGTGGGTTGAGGTTGGGTAAGCGTAGCAATGCTTCGAGGCATGAGGAGGCAGAGATGCGGAGAATGCCATCGCGATTCCATGCGAATTGGCCGACTGTTCAAGGAGCGGCACTAGCCTTAGTGCCGTCTTGCGGTGTGAGTACCCGGGCGAAGGGCGAGGAATCCGACGTATCCATCCTTCAGTCCCGGCTCTCAAGGCTCCGCACCCAGATCGCCGACCACCGGCACTAAGGCTAGTGCCGCTCCTTGAACGGCAGGACGCTTATGCGTGGCGGAGCAGGGTGATGCCGCAAAAGCAGCCGGCCAGAGGCCAGCGCTCCCAGGGCTGCTGTAATGCAATGAAGTGGGGCACCGGATTTGACGATGACTTCGCATCTCTGCCCCTTTGCGGTTAACCGGAATCGGCCCCACAGCCCAAACTCGCGAAGGGATTCCTCCTGCGTCGGGCTGCGCTAACGCGAGCTACGTTCAAGCGCACTTCGGGCAGATGCCGAAGAACTCGAGTTCGTGGTAGAGTTTCCGGAAGCCGGAGTCGCGGGCGATTTGGGCCTCGAGTTGTTCCACCGGACAGGCGATGTCGAGCTGCTCGATCGCGCCGCATTCGGTGCAGATGAGGTAGTCGTGATGCTCGTCTGGGAGGTTCACGGTGTAGTAGGCGGAGCGGTCATGCAGGCCGAGGCGGCGCAGGATCCCCTGCTTCTCCAGGCGCACGAGGAGGCGGAAGACGGTGGCGCGGTCGCAGCGGTTCTTCAGCAGCTTGGACTCGGCGAGTTCGCCCAGCGTCATGGGACGCGGGGACTCGACGAGCACCTTCAGGAGGTCCTCCAGCGCGGCGGTACGGCGCAGGCCGAGCGCGCGGCAGCGGCCTACCGTTTCCTGCACCAGTTTCGCGGATTGCTGCGCGGTCATGGGCTCGCGGACGCCGGTGCCCGCGTGTGAATGACCGTGATCATGATCGTGGCTGTGGTCATGGTCGTGACCTTGGCTGCCAGCGTGGGAGTGCTCCATGCCTTGGGATACGTCAGTGCCGTGAGGGGGGATCATGGCTGCTTCGCGGGAGCGGTCGCGGGCTTGGCAGGGGCAGCGGGTTTCACGCCGGGGCCGCGGTTGCCCACGGGCTCGGCGGTAGGGGTGTTGAAGTCCTCAGGCGAGGGCAGCTTCACCTGTACCATGGGAGTCTTCTCATCGAGGTTTTCGTTGAGCTGGGCTTCGGTGATGGGCAGGGACTTTACGCCGCCCTCGGGCACTTCCAGTCCGGCAGTCCAGACGATGGCATTGAGCACTACTTTGCGGAAGTCATCGATGGCCCAGTTCCGGTGCCAGTGGCCGCCGGTGAAGCCCACGCCGCGTCCGCCGTCCGGGCGTTGCATGCCCCACATGAGGGACTGGGGTTTGCCGAGTTCAGGGTCGGCGCCGTCGTTCCAGTGGATGTAGCGCTTGATGATGGCGCGGGTTGGGGTGGCCTTCAGCAGGGTGCTGTGCACGGGGGGCTCGGGGAAGCGCATCCGGAAGTACCACTCGTCATTCACCTTCACCGGGTTCACGCCGCGGCCCACCGGGTGGTCCTTCGCCGCTTCGGTATCGGCATCCCAGTGGGGGTTCACCGAGTAGCCGCCTGCATAGTATCCACCAATCCAGCGGGTGAATTCCTTGCCCGCTTGGTCAGGGACGACTTCCACGCCGTAGTGCATGCACATGATGCCCACGCCCGCCTTGGCCAGTGCATCGACCTTGTCGAGGTGTCCCACGAAGGGATGCTTCCCACCGCCGTCTGCGTAGCAGATCACGGCCTTGGCGCCGTCGAAGACGGTTTCATCCTTGGGCCAGCCTTCGGTGACCAGCACCACATTCACGGGCAGACCGCTCTGTTCATTGAGAGCACGGGTGAGCAGGGTGCCGCCCGCGCGGAACTCATGCTGGCCGCTCGGGTGACTTTTCACGCCAGCAATGAGGACAATCTTGGTCTTGGCGGGCGCCTGGGCAAACGAAGGGGAGGGGCAGAGGGGCGTCACGAGGGCCACCGCTGCGGTAAGCAACGGGAACAGGCTGACGCGGAAAAAGGAAGCGCGGGTCATGGGAAACGATGATGCCGAAGGGCGGAAGCTTTGCAAAGCCAAACGGGGCTGACGGGAGAGAATCGAATGCGGCATCTAAATGGGTGAATGTCTGCGGTTCATTTCAGGTGGGGTGCCTTGGTCCTTGGGAGGCAGAGGAACCCAATTATCCGGTTCATTGCATTCAGCTTACTTATTGTTAGATTTACGGAGATGTTTAGGGCTGTGGCGACTTCCAATTCTTCCAACGTGCATGCCACGGCATCCGTTGGGGGGGACGCGACGGCCAAACACCCGCTGCGGGCGCTGCGGAGCATTTTTGAGGTGGACCTCCGTTCGCTCGCCGCGTTCCGCATCGCGCTGGCTGCGGTGGTCGTTTCGGACTCGGTAGTGGCCCTCACGAATGCTGAGGCCTTCTATTCCGATACGGGTGTCCTGCCGCGTACGGCTCTGGCGGAGCAGTGGGGTGGTCAGATGATGTGGTCCCTCCATGCCTTGAGCGGCTCGTTGACCTGGCAGGTCGTGCTGATTGTGATGCAGCTCATGGCGGCGGTTTCCCTCCTTGCAGGGCATCGCACCCGGGTGGCGACTCTCGTGTGTTGGGCATTGGTGGCGTCCCTCGATGCGAGGAATCCGATGATCAACAACGGGGCGGACAGCATGATCCGGTTGTTGCTTTTCTGGAGCGTCTTCCTGCCACTCGGAGCGCGGTGGTCCCTGGATGCGCGACGCGACGCCAAGCAGGGTGGGAGCGGAGCGCCGCATCCGGGTAGTACCCTCGTTTCTCTGCCAGCAGCGTGTTTATTGCTTCAGGTGGCCTTCGTGTACTGGTTCTCCGTGGCCTTCAAGAACCACGGGGTGTGGTGGAGTGAGGGCACCGCTCTCAGACAGGTGCTGGAGCTGGATTCCTTGGCGAGGCCTGCGGCCGTGTGGCTCCGGGAGTATCCGGCCGCATGCCGAGCGCTCACCCATTTCACGGTGATATTGGAAATACTCGGGCCTGTGGTGGCCTTCCTTCCCGTGTGGAGGGCGGGGTGCCGGTTCATTGCCGTGCTGGCCATGGTGGGGCTCCACGCCGGTATCGCTATCTGCCTCGATATCGGCGCCTTCCCTTGGGTAATGATGGCTGCTTGGCTGGCATTTCTACCTTCGGAGTTCTGGAGAAGATTCATTCGTGATAAACATGTGAATATTCCTAAAAATGAGAATATAAGATGTGATTATCACGTTGGAAAACGAGATATCGTGTTCGGCTTTGTTTTGAACGGATTTTGCGTGTTTTCTCTTTCCATGGTCTTCCTGTGGAATCTCCGGGGAACCAACTTTGCTTTCTGGGAAAAGGTCTTCCCGCGCTGGGCGAATCCGGCTGCCATGGTCTTCCGGCTGGACCAGTATTGGACTATGTTCGCGCCCACACCGCTGATGGAGGATGGGTGGTTCGTGCTGCGGGCTGGGCTATCCGATGGCTCCGAGGTGGACCTCTTGCGTGATGGTGCTCCCGTTTCCTGGGACAAACCTGCGCTCGCCAGCGCCGCCTACAAGGATGCTCGCTGGCAAAAGTATCAGACGAACCTGTGGATGACCATCCACCAGGTGCACCGCATGCCGTATGGGGACTACGTGGCCCGACGGTGGAATGACTCCCATGGCGGCCTCAGCCAGGTGGTGGCGTGGCAGCTCTGGTTCGTGCGGGAGATGACCCAGCCAGATGGTACCCGGGGCAAGCCCGAGCCCATCCTTATGGCCCAGCGGGAAGGGCATCGGCAGACGCCACCTCCGGCTACTTCGGCGTCACCGGAGCAGCCCTTTAGAGAATGAAGAGCACGGGCTGGGACTCAGCCCCCTTTGCGGCTCCCGACGCTGCGCTTTCTAGTGACGCGATTCTTGGGCCGCTTCTCCCACACGTTGCCGGAAGTGCCCTTGGTCGGGCGGGTATGTTTGGGGCGATTGTCGGTGACGTCTTCTGTATCGGCTTTGGCTGCCTTCGGCTTGCCGCCGGGCTTGGGCTTGTCTCCCCGCGTCTTGCCACGCACCTCCCAGGTAAAGGGGAGTCCGGGAGCGGGCCAGCCGGTGCGGATCACATCTTCCAGGTGGCGCAGGTAGCTTTCCTGGAGCTTGTCCGCGCGATTGGCAAAGAGAACGATCTGCGGCACGGGGATGCGCGGCGGCTTGTCTTCCTTTTTGATCGTCGCGTACAGCAGCTTGAAGGACTTGCCGCTGCGGCCGGTGGTACCGGGAGCATTCTCGATCGCGCGCTGGAGCAGGCGGTTCAGCACGCCAGTGCCGGGCGGATTGGCGGCGCCTTCCTCCACCTGCACCACGGCCTTGAAGACCTTGTCCAGGTGCTGGCCTTCCTTCGCGGAGAGGGCCACGAAGGGGGCGTGGCGCATGAAGAAGAACTCGCGGCCCGCCTGCTCCATGAGCTCCTCCACGCGATCCTTCTGCCCCATGCCGGGGTGGAAGAGGTCAAACTTGTTCAGCAGCAGGATGCAGGGCTTCTGCTGCTCCACGATGATGCTGGCGATCTTGCGGTCCTGCATGGTGATGTTGCTGCAGTCCACCATGAGGAGGCAGATGTCCGCGCGCTTGATGCTCTTGGTGGCCTGCATCGAACTGAAGGTCTCCACCTCGTCGTGGATCTTCGCCTTGCGACGCATGCCCGCAGTGTCGATGAGCTGGTACTTCCGGCCGCGGTGCTCGATGGGGATATCGATGGCATCCCGCGTGGTGCCGGCCACGTCACTCACGATGGTGCGCTGCTTCCCGGCGAGGGCATTTACCAGGGAGGACTTGCCCGCATTCGGGCGGCCTACGATGGCGAGCTTGAGCGGCTGCTTCTTGATGAAGGTCTCGCGATCCGCTTCCCGCGAGCGAACCGCAGGCTTGAGCTGCAGTCGCTTTCCGAGGAGGCCCACCAGCTGGTCAATGCGCACGCCATGGGCGGCGCTCACCTCGATGCTGTCCTCGAATCCGAGCTTGGCGAAGTCCACGCCATGCATGCGGCGCTTTTCGCTGTCCATCTTGTTGATGGCAAGGACGAGCGGCTTGGTGGTCTTGCGTAGGATTCTCGCCAGTTCCAGATCCACGGGAGTGAGACCGGCGACGCCGTCCACCACGAAGAGAATCAGATCCGCCACGTCCATGGCGAGGTGCGCCTCCGCCTGCACCTGCTGGTAGAAGTCGTCCTCAATCTTCTCGCCGATACCGCCCGTGTCCATGATGTCGAAAGGCGCGATGGCCTTCGTGCAGGTGGCGATGAGACGGTCACGGGTCACGCCGGGGCGGTCATGCACGATGGCGATGGTGCGGCCTGCGAGACGGTTGAAGAGGGCGGACTTGCCCACATTGGGACGACCCACAATCGCCACCATCGGGGTGGCAGTCGGAAGGGGAGGGGGATTGTCGATGTCGTAGTCGTCCATGAGATGCGGGGCGGGGTGGGGCGGGAGGAGGGAAGTGTAGTATACGCCACGAGGGGCCTCGCGGGCTTAGAAACTCAGGTCTATCTGGCTCAGGGGCGGGGGTCGGGATTGCCGTGGCCAGCCGCCTTCACCTGACTGATGGCATCCCCGACGTAGATGATGAAGGAAATGACGGAGAAGAGGGTCGCCGCCGCCGCCACCCAGGGGATGACAGGGTGGAGTTGAAGCATGCCCGCGCTCACGGTGACAATCTGCAGAAAGATGGCCACTTTCCCCGTCCAGTGGGGCTGGATGCGCACTTTGCCGGCGAGGTGATTGACGATGAAGGCTCCGATGATCGCCACCACCTCACGGCCGAAGAAAATGACCACGAAGTAGAGGGGAAGCTTCACCGGCCAGTCGCTGAAAGACAGGATCAGCACGGCGGCCATCATCAGCAGCTTGTCCGCCAGGGGATCCAGGATGACACCGAGGCGGGAGGTCTGGTTGTAGTGCCGGGCGATCCAGCCATCCACCGCATCACTGAGTGCTGCTACCGCGAAAACCACGAGCGAGGCCAGCCACAGACGATCGTCCGGACGCCCTTCACGCACGCTGTGGGCGTAGTAGAGGGCGAAGCAGGCAAAGACCGGAATCAGGAAAATTCTGCCCAGGGTGATTTTATTGGCCAGGGTCACGGAAACGTTGGGATCAGGGGGTGTTGTCCATACTCCAAGAGACGGTGGATGCAAATGGTTGCTGCCCCCCGGCTTCTGTGTCCATGCCCTGGTATCGCGTCTGTCGCGCCCCCCCAGCGGTGAGCGATAGAGGGACCCTGCTGGCAAAGCTGGCTCTCGTGCCCTATCTTCATGTACAGGGAGCTCCAATACACAGTTCAAGAGGCGATGACATACCTTCACATGGAAAACTGATTCCAGGCACTTCTGATGCAGTCCCTCATAGAGACCAACGCGGCAACGCTTCGAAAGCTTCATGAGCGGATGCACGAGACTTTTCGGCACCGCTCCGAGGGGAAGGAGGCGCTTGCCGCATGGGAACGGGCATGCCGGGAGTTTCATGACGGGTACGATGCACTCGCGTTTCCCGGGGGGCTTCGGTCTGGGCTGCGCAGGATCGAGGCAGGGGATATGGCGGCCATAGAGACAGCCATTCTATATTTGGAGATACGTCCGTTTTACTTCCGGGCCCAATACAACCGGAACGACTTCATCAGGCTCATCAAGAGACAATCTCTCCCAGCGCGACTTCAGCAGAGATTTGAAGCAACGCGGGAAAGGTTGCGTGCGTGGAAACAAGCGGGGCGTCCTTCCTGATTGGCTCATGCGCTGTCCCCTGCAGTCGGCAGCATCTGGTATTCGGTCGGATTGTGGGCAGTCTATCGTGCCTCCATGGTTGCGCGCTTGGGATGCTGGCTGCATGCATTTGCCATGCCTTCAGAAACTCAAAAGCCCACACCCGGTACTCCTGCTCCTGACTTCACCGCCCCTGTAGTCGGCGGCGCGTATGCAGATGGTGCAGAGCTGTCCCTCTCCTCCCTCCGGGGCTCGCCGGTGGTGCTGTATTTTTATCCCAAGGATGATACACCCGGATGCACCACACAGGCCTGTGGCATCCGGGATGCGTGGGGCGTACTCTCGCGAAACGCGAAGCTTTTCGGCATCAGCGGCGACACGGTGAAGAAGCATGCGAAGTTCCAGAAGAAATATGAGCTGCCCTTCCCGCTCATCAGCGATGAGGATCACAGCGTCGCTACTGCATATGGTGTGTGGGTGGAGAAGGTGCTCTACGGGCGCAAGTACATGGGCATCGAGCGCAGCACGTTTGTGATCGACAAGGAAGGGGGCATCACGGCGGTGCTGGAGAAGGTGAAGCCGGAGAAGCACGTGGAACTGGTGCTGGAGGCACTGGGGAAAGGGGAAATCACACAGTAACGAAGCAGCAGAGCGATAAGACGGGCTCTTCGCCCCGATGCTGGAACCCTTTGTTGCCTGGCTGCTTTGCGTTTCACCTGTGTGGAATCCCAACACCCGCTGCTGTGGGGTGTCTAAGGGTGGCATCATGAGTGCGTTTCCAGAGCGGCGCGGGCACCTGTGGTTTTCCCTGATGCTGCCTTTGCTTTTTGCGTGCATTCTGCCAGTCGCCTGTTCGCAAGGAGACCATAGACGCGCGGACCGGGACTGGGATACGATGCGCGAAGAAATGGTCAAAAATCAGATCGAAGGACTGGGTCGTGATATCAGTGACAAGCGTGTGCTGGCCGCCATGCGCTCCGTGCCGCGGCACGAGTTCGTGCCGGAGGCGCAGCGTGGTGAGGCGTATGCTGATACCGCCCTTCCCATCGGTCATGGGCAGACCATTTCGCAGCCCTACATTGTGGCCTTCATGACGGAGAAGCTGCTGGCGAAGCCCGAGGACCGTGTGCTGGAGATTGGCACCGGGTCGGGCTATCAGGCTGCCATTCTCGCGAAGATTGTGAAGGAGGTCTATACCATCGAGATCGTGGAGGCCCTGGGCAAGCAGGCGGCGTCAGATCTCAAGAGACTGGGTTTCACCAATGTGAAGACCCGCATCGGCGATGGGTACGTCGGCTGGCCGGAGGCCGCGCCCTTTGATTCGATCATCGTGACCTGCGCCCCAGACAAGATTCCGAAACCGCTCGTGGACCAGCTCAAGGAAGGTGGGCGCATGATCATCCCCGTGGGGCCTGAGCGCGGGCGGCAGAATCTCTACCTCATGCAGAAGACAGACGGTAAGGTGACGCCCGTGGCCGTACTGCCGGTCCGTTTTGTACCTATGACGGGCGAGGCGGGGAGGTGACCCATGGTGCATTCCCCATGTGTGGAAATGCACCTTCCCGCTCTACCTTGGATTCGTCCGCTGCGCAGGGGAGGGTAACGAGGGTGGCAACCCCGGAATGAAATTGGCATCTGGAGAGCCAGACGAGGGATTCCACGGGGAGCCGCTGGGAGGCGGGAGCGGTGAGGAGAAGTTCCCGGGCTGGGGCAGGGTGCCGGGAGGCGGCTCGGCGGTCAGAATGGGTTCCAGTTTGCCGGGCTTCGCGGGTTCCGTGCCAGGCGGTGTGTCCGGAGCCGTACCGGCGGGAGCTGAGCCTGCCGGCAGCACCACCATATCGCCAGCATGCGGCATGCCGTCCACGATGTCTGCGGCCAGAAAGTTCAATTTGCGCTCCGGTCCCGCGACCAGCCGGGAGAGCAGGCCATTGGCGCTGCGTGTCTCAAGCGGCGTCCCTGCGGCGATGGCGAATCCCTGCTCCATGCGCACCAGCACGAATTGCTGTTCCGGATTCACCGATTCGATGACCCCCACAAAGGTGTCCCGCGAGGCGTCCTTCTTTTCCTCCTTGTTCCGGTCGCCCTTCTTGGAGCTGCCGATGCCCGCCAGCCCACGCTTGGCCAGGCCACAGCCGCTGGAAAAAACAGCCAGGCTGGTGAGCAGGAGGGCGACACAAAGACGGGGCATCATGAGGGAATGGGAGAGGCGGGCGCAATTCAGCGTGCACTCTCTTTTAAAAAAAGACCAGTGCCATTGCAAGGGCAATGCATGAATGTCGTCCATCCGCCATGCGGCTCTTTAAAACGTGTCTTTGCTGTTTGTTGCGGCTTAACACCCGTGTGGGAGCCATGGACTATTCCGCCCTACGACATGCTCTGAATGAACTTGTGAGCCGGTGTCCGGGGGCGCGCATGATTCGCTGTGCTGGTCTGTCTGGCACGACTTTCCCTGCGCAAAGAGGGAAATCGCCCCCCAACGGCGCGCGGCGTGGCTTTTTCCGCCATTACGGCGTTTTGACAAAAAAGGCTTGCCGTACTTGGAGGTGCTTCGCAAACTCGCCTGCGTTTCGTTTCGAGACACAGCAACTCAAGCAAGCAATTCGAACCACAAACCGACCATCCAAATGAGCTCCATTGTCCCCATGATTTCGTCCGGCGTTGCCGGTCCTCTCGGAGTCCTGCATCTTCCCCGTCTCTGGCAGAAGGCTTCGCTGGAAGCCGTCGGCAAGCTTCATCCTGACTATCCCGGCTGCGGCAAGGGCTATGACCAAATGGTGCTCGACGGCCTTGGCATCGACCGCGAGGAGTTCCTGGCCTACATCAAGTCCAGCAAGCCTTCCTATGTGCAGCTCGAAAGCTGGGTGCTCTCCAAGAAGGGCGGCAGCCTCGACCAGGCCGCGGTGAAGAAGCTCAACGACGCCATCAAGGGCTACATCCATGATGACGGCACCCGCGCCAGCATCTGCTCCTCCGCCGGTCGTCCTGATGACGGTAGCATCAAGGATGCAGTGAACCTGAACAACCTGGACGACTGGGCCACCTTCTACAGCGCTGAGCTGAAGTAAGCATCCCGCCGTCATTTACCGCGATATTGAAAAACCCGGAGCCTTGCGGCTTCGGGTTTTTTGCAAAGCAGCTTCGACTTCAGTCGAATCAGTGTCGTTGCAGGTCAGTACGGCTGAAGCCGTAGTTACATTATTGACACCGTTGCGAGCTTCCCTCACGCCGCGGCCTGCACTGTGAGGATGCACTTGTAGATGTCTTCACGCAGGCGCCGCACCTGGGTGCACACCTCCGGCACATCCGCACTGGGATGCTCCAAGTGAACGCCCACGGGAATGAGGCTCAAAGTGAAGAGATGATCATGCAGGTAGCGCTTGGCCTCTTCTTCCTTTGCCAGGCTGAAGAGGCCCGCGTAGAAGCGTGGTTTCGGGTCCTCCAAGGGGCCGAGTGTGCGGAAGAGTTCTCGCACGATGCGAAGACTGTCGATGAGCCGTTCGCGATCCGTGGCCGCGAGGTGGTCCAGATAGGCGCTCGCGCGATGTTGCAGGCCGGAGTGCACCAGCCAGCGGTCATTCACCTTGCGCACCCAGGACTCCAGCAGTCGGTCGTCCTCCGGGCAGCCATGATTCTTCCGGCCGCACGAGTCTCGCGCGGCGGGAGGCATGGGGATGATTTCGGGATTCATTTCAAGGCAGGAAGTGAACGTGTATTGTGCGGGAGGATTCGAAATGGAGGCGTCAGACAACCACCTCTTCCTTCTGGATCGAAAGAATGCGCAGCTGCCGGGAGCCGCCCGGAGCGTCGAAGGTCACGGTGGCGCCGAGTGGACGGCCGAGCAGGGCAATGCTGATGGGGGCCAGCACTGAGTAGAGCCCGGCATCCAGGTCTGCCTCGTGCGGAAGCACAATCCGGCAGACCATCGCATTGGACGCTGGAGCGGAGAAATCATTCACCGTAACTGCATCATAAAGACCTACCGAGGGGGGATTCACAAGACTTTTTAGCGAGGCTCCTTCTCCCGCCTGACCCACCAAACGCATGAGTTCCTGGTGCCTCCCTTCATCGAGATGCGGGATGAACTCACGTTGAGTATGGAGGGCGAGGATGAGATGCAAATCTTTGTGCGATAGGGTAATGGAATGAGTATTCATGAGGATAGTTCGGTATGGGCGTGGACTTCCGGACCACGCGCCGGGTCTCACGAGTCAATGCTCGAAGCCAAGGACGGCAGATGGCCGGATGGAGGGGCGCTGGATGATGAAGCGCGGGCGCGGGGAGGCCGGGAAAGACAGCTCAACGAATGGCCGCCCCGCCTAATGCCGGAAGGCCGTCAGGCGGTGACCATGCCGGGTCGCAGGCACAAGCATCCGCAGCCCAGCCTCAAGGGAGGGCGTCTTTGCGGTGAGTGTCCTGCTGGTATTCATGACCAGGAACAAGATAGGCTATGAAAGGGGAAAGGCAAATGACGGGCGGAAGGAATGGCCGCAAAAGAACGCAAAGAGCGCAAAAAGGTTTCGTCAGGGGTGGGCGGAGATTTCAGTGACAGCCGACCCAGGTCTTGAAGTGTCCTCATGGTGAGAACTCACCCAGTAGACTCAGACCCTTTGCGTTCTTTGCGTTCTTTTGCGGCCATTCTTTTTCGCACCAATCTCCCCACTGGCCCACACTCGTATCACATTTGCGTTGAACCCATGCCCACGCTCGTGTTCTGAGTACGGCTCGCGATTTCGCATCCCCATCATTCCAGTATTCCAACCTTCCACGACTCCATCCCCGTTCCCGCCCCATGTCACGCATCCTTGCCGCCATGTCCGGAGGTGTCGACAGCAGTGTCGCCACCGCACTCCTCGTACGCGAGGGGCACGAGGTGCATGGCGCGTACATGAAGAATTGGATCAATGAGGAGAACATCATTGGCCACTGCCCCTGGGAGGAGGACATTGAGGATGCGCGTGCGGTGGCGGACCAGCTTGGCATTGAGTTCCGTGTGGTGAATCTCATGCAGGAGTACCGTGAGCGTGTGGTGAAATACCTGCTGGAAGGCTACCAGCAGGGCATCACGCCGAATCCGGATGTGATGTGCAATCGCGAGATGAAGTTCGGCGTGCTCTGGGACTGGGCGCGTGAGCACGGTTTTGATGCCATCGCGACCGGACACTATGCGCGGAATGATGTGCTGGAGGACGGCGCCGCGGTGGTGCGCCGCGGCGTGGATCCGAACAAGGACCAGACCTACTTCCTGGCCATGATGCGGCCGGAGCAGGTGGAGATTGCCAGGTTTCCCATCGGCTCCTTGCTGAAGCCTCAGGTTCGTGAAGAGGCAACAAAGCTCGGCCTGAAGACCGCGGACAAGAAGGACAGCCAGGGGATCTGCTTTATCGGCGAGGTGAAGATGGAGGATTTCCTGCGTACGTTTGTGGAGGACAAGCCTGGCAATATTGTGAATCTGGAAGGCAAGGTGCTCGGCGAGCACCGTGGGCTGCATCTCTACACCCTCGGCCAGCGCAAGGGCCTTCGCGTGGCGAGCAATCTCTACAAGCAGGCGTATGTCGTGGTGGCGAAGCGTCCTGCCACGAATGAACTCGTGATCGCCATCGAACGCGAAGACACGCCTCTGCTGTGGGCACGGCGTTGCACGCTGAATGGCATCTCCACCACGGGCGCTGATCTCACGCGCGAGTGGGACCTGCTCGCCATGCCACGCTATCGCAACCCGTCAGCGGAGGCGCATTTCCGCCCGTACGAACGTGAGGACGGTTGGGCGGCGGAGCTCACCTTCACCGCGCCGCAGCGTGCACTCACTCCCGGACAGATCTGTGCGCTGTATGATGGGGACCGCCTGCTCGGTGGTGCTTTTTTCGAGACCATTCATTATGATTGATGTCACGCGTGTCGCTGGAATATGGTGGCGCACGCATGGCAAAATCAATCCACTACGATTCTGCCGACTGGCATTACGACAAGAAATTCGTAGAGACTGGACTTCCGGACCAGTACAGCGCACATCACATCCTCTACTTTCAGCGGTGGCTGCATGAGCGTGATGCGCTCACCGACGACTTCTGGGTGGAGGTGGTGGAAGACGGCCCCCGGGTGTTTCCGCAGGACTTTCGCGCTTGGGGGGATATCGAGTTTCTGGACTACATGGTGAAGCCGGAGTGGCGTCCGTTTGTGGATGCCTACTACAGCGGCGCATATCAGCGCGACTATGCTGCCACACTACAGGGGGATCTCCCCAGCATGTATCACATTCCCTTCACGGACGAGGGTGGAGCCAAATTGAAGACAGTGCTGGATGAACGCCATGCCCAGTGGAGGGAGAATCCGGACCGCTGGGTGAAACCGCAGACGGTAACACAGAAGCATCCCAAAACTTCGGGTGCGCTCGTCACCGTGGGATTCATCCTCCTGCTCGTGCTCTTGGTGGTGGTCGTCGGGAAGCTGTTCGACGTGGTGGAGCGTGCCATTCAGGGCACCGTGTTCCAAGTGCCCGTCACCATCCTGCTCCTTGCCATGATGGGATGGGGCGTGTGGAAGGCTTTCCGGAAGAAGCCCTGACTTCTCACTCCAGCACGAGCTCCATGGATACCGGCATGTTTCTCACACGCGCCACCGCGATGGTGGCCTTCGTGTTGTACGTGCTGGCCTTTGTACCGCGCTTCAAGCGTCCGTGGAGTCGCGTACGGTGGTCCGCTGGTGCTGTCGTGTTCCTCGCGCATGTGATCTGCGCATTCCATTTTGTGCATCACTGGAGCCATGCGGATGCCTATGCGTCCACGGCAAAGCAAACCTATGAGCTCGCCGGCCTCGACTGGGGCGGGGGAGTGTATTTCAACTATGTCTTTACCGCACTTTGGGTGGTGGATGCGGTGTGGTGGTGGGTGTCACCCGTGAGTCACGAGAAGCGCCATCGCTTGATTCTTTATGCACTACATGGCTTCATGGCCTTCATGTGGTTCAACGGGACCGTGGTGTTTGGTCGAGAGGCTACGAGATGGGTGGGCGTGGCTGGGTTTGCGGTGGTGGGTATGAGCCTTCTCGCGAGTCGAATCAGCAAGCGGTCGATTTCGTGAAATGAAACTCGGTAGGGTGCTTTGGGATGCGGAACCAGATGGTGGGGATAGGGCGTCGCAGGCCGATTTCACCTGGCAGCTCCGCACGGCTCCGCCCACGAAAATTAGGAGGCCGACGCAGCAGCCCCCTACCGGTCAATAGGCAGGCGGCGTCATCGACCAGAGGCGCACGCTTCTCCATTCTCCACCCGTTCCGCGAACCTTGATGGCAATCCCGAGGATGCCGCCCTACCAAACCATTTCATGTCATGCGAGACCTCGAAGCCCGCAACGCGATCGCAATCCATGGCGAGCCAACCACGGCTCAACAATCGCTCAGCCATTGCCCAACCATCGCAAACTCCCTCCCCGCTATCCCTGATACAGCACGCGTCCGCACTGTTCGCAGTTGGTGATTTCTTTCTGCTCACGCACACCCTGGATGGTGGCGAGCACCACTTTCATATGGCAGCCCTGGCAGGTGTCTTTTTCAAGAGGTACCACGACCGAGTTGCCCTTGCTCTTCAGCAGGCGGTTGTACATGGAGAGGGCGTCAGGCTCGACATTACCGGAGAGATCCGTGCGTTCCTTGTTCAGTTCCGCAAGGCGCTCTTGAATGGCCTTGGCACGCTCCGTGAGTTCAGCAATCTCGGCATCGACACTCTTCTTGGTGACTCCGAGCGCCTGCTGGGCGGCCGTGAGGCCTGGCTTCACTTTCTCGAGCTGATCCATGAGCTCCAGTTCCTGGTCTTCCAGGTTGGAAATCTCCTTTTCATAGCGCTCGATTTCGTGGCCCATGGCGCGGAACTCCTCGTTCTTGCGCGTGGCGAACTGCTGTTCCTTCAGGCGCCCGATGGTGTTGCGCCGGGTGTTGGCGTCGAGTTCGAGATTCTTGATCTTCAGTTCCACCTCACGTACGCGTCCTTGAGCCGTGGCCACTGCCGCCTCATCGTCTGCAAGGCGCCCCTTCGCCCGCTCCTGCAGGGTGGGGATGTTCTTGAGATCCTTGGAAAGCGAGATGATGCGCTGATCGCGGTCCTGAAGGTCGAGGAGATTTTGGATGACGGGGAGCATGGGAATGAAAGTAAACAGTGTTCAGTAGTCAGTATTCAGTGTGCGGCAGTCGGGAGTATGTAGTGAGTAGTAAATGGTAAGTAGGGGGCAAGTTGCAGATACTGGTTACTGAATGCTGTTTACTGACTACTCACTAGTTGCTACTTGCTTCAATAGAGCTCCACCGGCGACCGCTTGCCATCCTCAACACTCAGGATGGCAGCACGTTCCTCACCGAGGGTGTCCACGCGGAGCTGCCAGATTTCGTCGTTGACTTCGGCGAAGCGCTCCAGGGAGAAGGGCGAGGGGGTGGAGAGTTTCTTCTTGGTCTTTTCCAGGCGTATCAGAGCATCGTACACCACAGGGTCCGGTAGGGCTTCGAGATGCTTCCTGGCTTCCTCCACCATTTCCAGGCGGTGGCAGATCATCACCATGTCATTGCCGGCTTTCACGGCTTCCTGGATGGCCTGCTCGAAGGTGACTTCATTCAGGATGGCACCCATGTCCAGATCATCCGTCATGGCGAGACCGTCGAAGCCAAGCTGATCACGCAGGAGTTTCTGCACAATGTTGTGGGAGAGTGAGGCGGGCCAGCGCTCATTCTGCGGGTCATAGGCGCGGTAGTTCGCGTGGCAGACCATCACGCTGTCCAGCTCCGGCATGAGGGCGCGGTAGGGGAGGAGTTCCTCCTTGTCCAGTTGCTCGCGGGTCTTGTCGATGATGGGCAGGAACTCATGCGGATCGCACTCGGCGGGGCCGTAGCCGGGGAAGTGCTTGGCGCAGCTCAGCACGCCCTCCTTGCGCATGGCACGGTTGAAGGTACCGGCGAAGTCCACGACCTGCTGGGGGTCGGTGCCGTAGCAGCGGCCCTTCAGTGAATTGTCCGCCGTGTCATCGTAGCTGATGTCCAGCACGGGGCAGAGATCGAGATTGATGCCGAAGAGGCGCAGCAGCTTCCCGGTGAGTTTGCCGTGCTGCTTGATGAGGTCAAAGCTGCCCTTCTCGCGGAGTTGCTGGGCGTTGGGAGGCTCGTGGCCGATGTAGCGCAGGCGGGAGACTCGGCCCCCCTCCTGGTCGATGGTGATGATGGGCTCGATCTCGCTCAGGTCGCGCAGGTCGTCGCAGAGCTTGCGGAGGGTCGCGGCGTCCTTGAGGTTCCTGCTGAAGAGGATGTAGCCGCCGGGCTGGAGCTTTTTCAGACGCGCTGCCGTGGCGCTGTCGAGTTCAGGAGCGGGAATGCCGGTGAGGAGAAGCTGGCCGAGACGGGAGGCGTGAGAGGACATTTTGGAATTTCCTCCAGCCTAGCGGGAAGGTCGGAAGGTGCAAGCACCGCATGGGCCTGCGGATCTTTCGCCGCAAAGAAACGCAAAATGCGCAAAGGGCCGGAGAACCACGCCGCGCTGGCCACTGGAGGTTGGGCTTCAGGTCTGACAGTGGGTGTTGGGCATCCTGCCTGACGGCGAAGGCACACTCACGAAGCCGGCCACACGCCCAGCTTCTCCAGCGTGCGTGTGACATTGCCAGACCAGTCCTTGTTCGCCGCCGGGCTGGCTGGGCTGGGGTGCAGGATGCGGGCGATTTTCATCTTGGGGAAAGCGGGCTTCAGCAGCAGGGCGCGCCCCTCCGCAAAGCCTCCCACGCCGATGAGCCATTCCGGTTGCAAGGCCTCCACCAACTGGTGCAGATGCTCATCACACGCGCGAAAGACAGGCTCCATCTCTGCGGGGCGGATCTTGTCCGGAGTGAGGTTGGCGCCGGTCTCGCTCATGAACACCAGCGGGCAGTAGTTTGCTACGAAATGATCGGCGAAGAAGTTCTCCGCTGGGCCGAACCGCTGGGCGAAGAGACCCCACAGCCTGCGACCGCTCACCTCGCTCTGCGGGCAATCGAAGCCCACGACCGGGCGCTTGGGATGTTCCTTGGGCGGCTTGCCGACGGCGGTCTTGATACCCAGCCAATCCCGCACGGCTGCAATCTCTCCGAAGGGCACGCCCGTCTGCGTCATGCCGAAGGGGCCCGGATTCATGCCGAGGAACACCACCTTCTTCCGCGTGCTGCCGTAGCGCGTAAGGTACAGCTCATGGGGTTCGGCGGCGTACTCCAGTGGATTGTAGACGAACTCGACAGGTGGGGAGAAACGCAGAGGCTTGAGCGTATCGCGCAAGGAGTGGGCAGCGGAAATGAGTGCCAGGTGGGGAGATGCGGCGGGCATGGGGAATGAACAGGAGGCATGCACCAGCCTCGCGGAGGGGGCCAGACAATTTTTCAAGACCGGTAGAACGAATGTGGCTGAATGCCATGCGACCTTGAATGCGTTTCCAAAGTGCATCGAGGTGAGGGAACGGCAGGGTCGATTGCCCCGTGCCATTCGATTCCACTTGATGATCCGCCCCCTTCCATCATGAAGACATTCCTTCCCCTTCTCGTGGTGTTGTTCCTGATGACTGGAGCCTCTGCCGAAAAGCAGGCCCAGCGACTGGGAGAATTCCGGGCCACCTTTGGAGACGAACTCTATGAAGCCCTTTTCCACTTGCCTGAAACGAGGGATGCCATGCGGAAGCACATTCCCCGTTTGGATCAATGGATTGGCTTTGAGGTGAATTTCTGGAAAGAGATTCCAGAGGAGACCAAATTGAAGATTCTCGATGACGTGGGGACCCAGATAGAATCGTTCAAGGAGGGCGGTGGAATCGACCGTGTATGGCAGAAGATTCGTGACTGGATTGCCATCGATCAGCAACTCGGGTTGCTCGCCACGTTTAGCGATGCAGACGAGGAGTTCATGGACATCCTGTACCAGGACCCCTTGCTGCGCCCCTCCTTCAAGTGGTTGCTGGAGCGGAGGCCCAAGGACTTCGATCCGAAATACATTGGAGGCAGCTTCACGAGTGGAGAGATGGCGGGCTTCTACCCCATGCTGGTGGAGCGCCTGCTGAACGCATCCAAGAAGGAGCGCTTTGAGTGCTTCGGAAGAATCTTCACCTACATAGCAAAGGAATCGCCAGGTGAACAAAGCAAGGCGGGCGAGTAGATAGCGCCTTCTGCCAAGGCCTTGTGATCGAGTCCGGAGAATGGCGCGTTGGGCAAATGTGGGGCATTGGTTTCACGTTGAACCCTGATTCAAACATGAGCCGACGCTGGCGTTCTGCATTGTCGGATTTCGTCGTGGTCGTTATGCTGCCGGGCGAGGACTCGCTTTCTCGCGATATTCCTCATGCATCCCCTTGGCCCCCCTCCAACACGCATGAGCATTCTTCAGTTCTTCAAGAAGCGTTTTTCCCCGCAGCGGATAGTCGATCCAGATTTCGGCAGTCTGCTGTACATGCACATCCCCAATGCGCCCGAGCGATCGTACTGGGAGTGTGATTGGAACTTCCCCCGCACAGGGACGAATATCTCCATCAGCCTGCCCGGAGATGAGAATGGACCGTGGCCGGAGTCACGGGAGTTCTACTTTGAGGCGGTGGAGCGCTTTGACCAGATTCTCGCAGCCGTGCGGCCCAAGCTCGATGAGGTCTTCATCGATTGGCTGCAGCAGGAACTGCCGGACTACATCTTTTCCGCGGTCAGGCTGGCTGGCTTTGATTTGCAGGAGCCCCGTGGACAGCCGGTGAAGTGGGAGATTTCCTTCGAGACCACCGGCAAGAAGTGGCTGTGCATCAGCATTCCCTTCGAGGGGGAGACGGCTGGAGATGCGACGGTGGATACGTAAGCCATGTCCTGGCAGGCTCCCAGAGAGAATCGCGCTGGCACGGTGACAGGAAACCGAAGGTGGCGCCTCGAGCGTTCGTCATCAATGGGGTCGAGTACGACCGTGCCCTCTATGGTGAAGGGGAGGATGACCTCGATTTTCCCACCTGCGAAGACTGTGGTGTGATTCGTGGGAAGAGGCACCAGCTTGGGTGTGATCTCGAACCTTGCCCACGGTGCGGCGGGCAGGCAATCACGTGTGGCTGCTTCTACGATGACGATTGATCCGGCGATTGCAGTTGTCGTTTTGTGCCACGCTTCTGCGCTTGCGTGAGGGAGGCGCAACCTCCACACTCGCCGGATGAGCGCACCAGATACCACCGCTGAATACCTCGTCATCTCTCGCGGACAATGGGACAAAGACCTCTCGCCCGAGCGCATTCAAACGGCCATCGATGATTTCTATGCGTGGATTGAGGGCTTGATCGGTGAGGGAAAGATGAAGGGCGGGCAGCGCCTGTCGGATCAGGGCGCGACGGTTTCCAAGAGCGGCATTCTCACGGATGGCCCCTTCGGTGAGTCGAAAGAAGTGATTGGAGGTTACTGGTTTTTTCTGGCGAAGAGTTTGGAAGAAGCCGCTGCGCTCGCCGCAAAGAATCCCTGTCTGCAATGTGGACTGTTCTTTGAAGTGCGGCCTGTGGAGAATGCGAAAGCCAATGCGTTCGTGAAGATGACGGAGACACCGCAGGGGTAGGCACCGCCTTCCAAACTGAGGTGATGGTGCAGCTACGAGCGCGGTACCGCTTTGGGGAGTTGCACGGGTATCCGGCATTCCCTCTCGATATAGAATACCTCAAAGGGATCGCGAAGTTTCTGGGGCATGAAACGCAGAGACAAGGGCTTGCGTAGCAAGATTCCCAACTGCCGGACAATGCGGGGCTGCCATGCATACTGAAAGCAGAGGCCATCGCACCAATTGGGAACTGGCTGCTCAGGGCGCAGACGTAGTGGAATTGGCTCTGTGCCTTTGATGCTTTCGCCTGCTTTCATCAGGTAGGTAGAGCCAATATATCCTGGGCCAAGGCGCGCAAAGGGAACACCGTTCCAGTCTCCCCGGCGCGCAAATCGATGGAATCCTGGTAAACACAAGTCTCCACCTCCTCTGTCGAGCTCGATGGGAAACCACGACTCATTCCTGATCTCGTAGTGCATCAAGTGCTTCCCATCCTTTTCGATGGTGATGCTCTCAATCCGAAACGTCAGCGGATCCCGGGAGAAGGCTTCGGCAACATGGTAAATCAACATGCCGGTGACCACCGTGTAGAAGACTATGCGAGCGATGGTTATGGCTCGCCGGGTGGTATTCATGGCTCACCGTGCCGCGCCCGCTTGCTGCCTTAGGGCACGCTTGCTTTGTTGGCGTCTTTGTTGGCGTCCCCACTTTCGCTGGCGGTTGCTGCAGCTCCCGGCATGGTCACGTCCACGTTTTTCACGCGGCCTTTGCGCGGCTCGGTATGCCAGAAGAGGCTGGCGAGCCATGAGTCGGGAACGAATCCGGCATTTTCATCCAGCCAGCGGAGCATGGTGCGGACCTCATTCTGACCACGGACGTTCCAATCATAGCTGAAGGTGTGAATGTCTTCCGCATTGAGCGGCTGCGGGCCGTAGAGCTTTCCCTGGTAGGTTTGTCCGGGCGTCAGGCGGATGACGACGGATTCGACCTCCGACGCGGGCAGGAAGGCGGTGTTCGCGTCCTTTGCCGGGAGGAGTATGGAGGTGGTGGGCAGGAACTCGATGGGGAAGATGCTGGTGTTTTTCACCTCGCACTTCAGCGTGGTGGCGCCGCTGCCGCTCGGAATGATGCGCGCATTTGGGCCTGTGAGATCCCCGGCAGCCGTGGGCTCCTGGCTGGCAATCTGGAAGGTGAGTGGGTCCTCCACGTTGAGGGCAATGACGAGGACTCCCACGGCGGCGATGAAGGCCAGTAGCAGGAGAGTGAGCAGCACCTTGACAAAGCGGCGGAGCATGGCGCCGATGATACACGGACATCCGGAAGAGAAAAGTGGAAAGCGCGACACATGCCGCCGGGAACCGCTGCAACAGATGCTCCCTCTCCTCGCTCCGACCAGTCGGGCTGGACTTGTGACGGTATCCTGCCGGTCTGGAAGCGCATGGAGGCAACAAGGGAGGGGACGCAGGGATGTCCAACAGATACAGAGTGTTATGGTGTAGGAGAACGTACCGGTGGAGCGACCGGCATGCCCTGCGCAAAATCGGTTGCGTACCATGATGGATCTGGGATATGGTGTGATATGGCTACGAAGAAAACAGCGAAGAAGAAGGCCGGATCACGCCACGGCATGCGCGCTCCCGGCAAGACGCAGACGAGCATCACCCTTTCCGAGGATCTGCTCGACCAGGCCCGCGCCGTTGCCGAGCAGGATGGACGCAGCTTGAGCAACTGGCTCGAGCAGCTCATCCGCAAGCGCCTGTCCTAGGCTCTGCCTCCTGTCCTTCTGGTTCCGTCGTTTCCCGGGCAGCACCTGGTGCAGGTGCTGCTGCTCGGGAATGCATTTTTTGGTGTGCGGCAAAGGGCCGCCACCCTTGCCCTTGGGCTATCAGGCAGTGAATACCTGCTCCAGCACCCGGCGCATGACGTCTTTGTCTGGCTCGACCCCCGTCCAAAAGGCGAAGTTTGTCGCAGCCTGATTCACCAGCATGCCGAGTCCATCGAGGATGCGGCAGCCACGTGCCTCCGCCTCGCCGAGGAACAGGGTGCGTGGGGGATTGGGAATCACGTCCGCCACCACGGCATGCGCAGGAAATGAGTCCGCCTGCACAGGCACGCGGGCCTGCCAGTCCGGGGCCAGGCCAATGGAGGTGGCATTCACCACCACATCCGCATCTGCCGGGAGGGGGAGGTTGCCTTCCCACGGGATGAAGGACGCTTTCGCATCGGTCTTCCCGTTGACCAGGTCCGCGAGTTCCTGGCCGCGCTCCCGGGCACGATTGGCAATCGTCACTCGCGTGGCTCCGGCGAGGGCGAGCTCCACGGCAATGGCTCGTGCAGCGCCGCCCGCCCCCAGAATCACCACATGCTTGCGGGTGGGATCCACCACCGGGGTCAGGCTGTGCAAGAAGCCCTTGCCGTCCGTGTTCTCGCCTATCCATCTGCCGTTACGCTTCACCGCGCAGTTCACAGCACCGATGATACGTGCGCTTTCTGCCAGGCCATCCAGATGCTCGATGATGGCGACCTTGTGGGGCAGGGAGCAGTTGAAGCCTACATATCCCTGGGCCTTCGCGCCGCGCACTGCGTCCGCGAGCAGTTCCGGCGGCACATCCATATTGATGTAACGGTAGTGCAGACCGTGGTGCGCATACGCCGCCTCCATGATGGCCACGGTGGGATTGTCCGCGGCAGGTTGGGAGAGGGAACCGGTGAGCGTAGGCAGGAAGTTCATGGAAGCCTCACGGGTAGGCAGGCACGGCGAAAAGCAAGGGGGAGTTTTTTGGAAGTGGCTTGGGGTTGGGCTGCGCCATCACGCACCATTTTTCCCTTTGGCAGGGGACGAGGACACGCAGGTTTCATCCCGGAATGCAAAATGAAAAATGAGAAGTGAAAAATGCAAAATGACTGAGGCACACCTCCAATTTGCATTTTTCACTTCTCATTTTTCATTTTGCATTGAACTGCGTCGCTGAGGCCTTGATCCAGCGATGCTCCTGCCTACGGGCTGTTGTGGAGTGTCCTATTTCCTATCCATCTGTATCATCACCCATCCATGCCTTCTGTCCCCGCCACGATTGTTCCCGGTTATCAGGTCGCTTCCGGTACCAATGCAAATCCGAGATTTCCGGGTGGCACGTTGCGCATGCAGTTGCCGTTTTTCGAGACGCTGGGACTGGACCTGTCTGGGTATCACCTGGCCACGCTGAATCTCTCCATCGCTCCCGCTCGCTACGAAGTGGTGAAGCCGCGCCTCACCTTTCGCTCAGTGAAGTGGCATCCCACGGAGCCGGCGGAGGACTTTTCGTTCTTCGATTGCAATCTGCATCTTTCCGGGTGCGAGCCGGTGCCTGCGCTCATCTATTATCCCCATCCCGAGACCAAGCCGGAACATTTCCAGCCGGATGATCTGCTCGAAGTGCTGGCTCCCTTCATCAAGGGCATATCGTATGGCATGCGGCTCGTTCTGGAAGTGCCGGAGGAGCAGATGTGGGTGGGATAGCTCCGGGTACACATCAGAGCTGCTGAAGATTGAAATCCAGGCAGTTCAGGAAGGCTCAAGAAATTTTTCACCCCGCCTGAATAAGTCTCGCGGACCTCCCGTCGAACGCGGCAACCACCCCTTTGGAGCGTGCGCTTCGAACCCCCCGGTGGCCGCTGTGACCGGCAGATGCATCCGGCCGCCATCACATCTGCAAGAGGATCACCGTCATGAAAAAATTCGCCATCATTGCTGCTGTTGTCGCCGGGTTCCTTGGCGTCACCGCTGCCGCGGAAGCGGGCTATTACACGAAGCGTTGCGTGGGCTACGACCACTGCGGACGCCCTGTCTACCGGACCGTCTATGTGGAAACCTGCGCGCCGAGATATTCCGGTGGGTACTACGGAGGTGGCTACTACGGAGGCGGTGGAGTCTCCTTCTACTACAGCAGCGGGCGGTCCTACTGCGCGCCGCGATACTACAACAACTGCCGTCCGTCCTACGGTTACCGCTACGGTCGTTGCCGTTAGCCGTCAGTGCCCTGCCACGTGAGTGGCAGGATGCATGACGATGGTGGTGGCAACTGCTCACGGTGCATCAGAACATGATGCACCGTAGTAGATAGACGCGCGAGCTTGTGGGATGCAGCCAAGGGGGCCACGTGTCCGCTTACACCGCGAGGCGGAAGCCCAGGACGGCGTGTGCCAGGCTCATGAGGAGCAGGGATACGGGAAGCGGCGCAAGGCACAGCAGCAGTCCCACCAGCGCGGGCGCGCGCGGAGTGTCGCGCATAAGCGCGGGCACCCCGGCCGCAAAGGCAAAAAGCAGCCCCACCAGCGTGAGAGCAAGCACGAGAGCGCCCCAGCCGACAAGGCGCATCTCCGACTCCGGCTCCACGAGGAACACCGGCATGGTGAAGAACACACTCGCGCAGGTGACGATGGCTCCGAGAATCTGAGCCACACGGGTGAGCGGCTTTTTGCTCCAAGGTATCAGGCCTCTCAGTGCCAGACCCAGCCCGAGTACCAGCACTGCCACTCCCAGAGGCCACATCAGATGGTGATCATAGAGCTTCTCATAGAGAAAGATGCCAGTCTTTCGCGAGATGCCATCGGCCCGGAGTTGTCCACTGGACTCGTATACCAGCGGCTTGACCAGAGGTTCCCACTTCGAGGTGGCAAGCGGTGCGGTAAAAAGCAGCAGCCCGAGGAGCGCCAGAAGGATTCCGATGAAGTGATGCAGGCGGAGGCGCATTTGGCAGGGGCGGTGGCTGTTCTTCTCAGTGCGTGTGGGGTGATGCAGAGGTTACGAACCACCGGGCATGCGCGGTCGCGCCATGAAGCATCCTGCCTGCATGTCAGACGTGCGCAATTCTGCAAGATGCATTTCGGCATCTTGCCTGGAACGAACGAATACCGGCTCTCCGGCGCGTGGGTACCAGAAGCCTATTTTGGCTTCGTGAAGACAGAGCACAGGCGGTCCCATGCGCCCACGATGGAGCCGAACATGCCGCGCCCCTTGGGTGCGGGAGACCACTCTGAGGGAGTGGTGGGCATGACGACCGGAGCAACCACGGGCTCGAACATGGGAGCGTCCTTGGGAGGCTCTGCCTCCGCCTCTGGGGCGGCGCCCTTCGCGCCTCCTTTGGAGGCTTTTCCGATTTTTGAGATGGGACCCGTGGGTGTCTTTGGAGTACTGGGTACACCTCCGACGGAAAAGGGGTCGACGACCGGTAGCTTTTCCTTGGGCTTTTCGCTTTCCTTTTCGGCCTCTGGCGCGGAATTGGGTCTGCCGAGCAGAGAGTTCAGCGGTGTGTGTACGGGCAGGGTAAGAGGGCCGCTGAGTGGGGCATTGGCCGGAGCCACCACCGGGGTGATGACGGGCTCTGCGATGGACGCCTGCGGGGTTGGCTGTGGAGCAGGGGCGATTGAGGGAGCGACGCCGGGGGTAGGTTGAGCCTGAGGCGCTGCGGCGGGAGGGTTTGCAGCTGATGGCACCGCAAATGCGCTCAAATTGGGCGCAGCGGGGATGGCCGGAGTGGCCGCGACAGGGGGCGCACTGGGAGCAGGGGGCACTGGCGCAGGTGCCACATAGGTGTGGGTGGCAGGAGTCTGGGGTGCTGCCACCTGAGCAGGAGCATAGGCCGGAGGCGCGGAAGCAGCGGGAGGCAGACTCGTGGGTTGCGGAGCAACCGCCGCCGCCGGAGCTGCGGTACCCAGCAGTGAGGCTGCGACTGCAGGGATGCTGGTGGAAGGCGTGATGGGTGCTGCAGGCACTGCGGCGACCGGAGCCGCTATGGGCGCTGGGGCGGGGGTGTAAGTCGGTGCGGCTGGAGCAGGTGTGGCCGCCGGGGCACTCACGGGCACCGGAGCTGGAGCTGGTAGTGGCGCAGGCTGAGGCGTCGACGCAGATGCTGCTGTGGGAGCTTGCGGATACGCGTATGAGGAAGGGGCCGCTGTGGGGGCGCTTGCAGGTGCAGGTGCAGGCGCCGGAGCAGGTGTGTACACCGGCGCCGGCTGCGGAATGGCTGCTGGCGTGGAAGGCGGCGCTGCCGGAGTGCTTACTCTCGCCACCGCTGGCGTGGTGCTTTGCGGTGTCGCGGCCACGGGCGCTGCAGGATAGCTGGCCGCAGGCGCAGGTGAAGCAGGCGCGCTGGCAGGAGCAGCCGGATACACAGGAGCCACTGCGGGTGTGGCCACGGGTGCAGGTGTAGGTGCGGGAGCTGGTGGAGCCTGCGGCGCCGGAGCAGGGGCGTATGCCGCCGGGACTGCTGCAGGAGTAGTGCTGACAGGCGGTGCTGCCGGTGTGCTCACGCGTGGCGCAGCAGGCGCGGCTGTCACGGGCGCTGCCGGAGTGGCCGCGGCCAGTGGCACGCTCATGGCGGGAGCCACGGAGGAGTGCACTGGCGCGATCACGGGCGCATTCAGCGGCGCGATGACCGCGGCCGCAGGCATGCTCACCGGGCGCTCAGGCACACGCACAGGGGTGCTGGGGCTCGCAGGTACAGGTGCAGGAGCTGGCGCGCTGCTGCGAGGCTGGCGGCGCATGCCTTGGGACATGAGTCCCAGTCCGGCGAGGAACGACTCCAACTGCTGGCTGGTCTGCCCTTGGTCCAGCTGCCACACGGGAATGACTTGCTGCTCGGCGAGCACTTTCTCAAACCAGCGCGGGGTGGCCATGCCGGACTTGTCCTCCAGGAGGCACACGAGCACCGGCTTGGAGAGTTCGATGGCCTGGAGAAATTGATTCACCACCAGCTTCGAGTCGAGCGCCGCGCGTGAAGCGAAGAAGATCACCGCGACTGCAGAAGAAACCTTGCGCTCCCTCGCGAGTTGATTTTCCTCGGCGGAGAGCTTGGAATGCGGGAACGGGCCGGGATGGCCGCACTGCAAACCATACTCGTCCTGAAGCACGGATGTCCACGGCCACACCTTGTCGGTGTCAGCGGCGGCATAGCACAGGTGGATGTGACGCTGGGACTTCATCGATCAATAGGTGTGGGGAGCACCAAAGGGGAGGTTTTATGCGCCCGGGTGTCAGACCGTGCGCAACACTCTATACTCATTTGCAAAGAGTTCTACAAGCTTGAACGCTGCCTAGGCCTGCTACGGATCAGCCACACTTGATGATTTGAGCGGATCTTCAGCTTCCGCATTGTCCTCGCTTGCAAAAGCGTGAATCTCCATTTGCGACAACGCTTTACCGTTCCTCGTTCTCTTCCAGTGCCGAAGCTGGCACGCCATGCCCGGCATGGACATCGACCTTTTTTATGATGCGTTTCAGCAACTGCCCCCGCTCGCCCTTGCCCTTCTCCGTGAGGACCAGCAGCTTGGCGTCAATCTGGTCTTGCACGTCGAGCGCGCACCTCGCCCAAGGCAGGGTGATGGTGTGATCGCCTTGTACCAGCAGATCGTAGCGGATGAGTCCCTTGATGTAAGCATTCCAGCTCGGGTAGCCCAAGGCCCTGGCACGGAGTTCCGCCGCCTCAGCGAGACAGGCAGGCAGCTTGGTGGAGCGGGTGTGTGAGGCCATGCGGATCTGGAGGTGAAAAGGGACCTGCCTATTCTCCGAAAAAACGGCGGAATGGCAAATGTGTTCGTGTGAACATATGTTGTTTTTTTACCTTTCGCTGAAGGCGTCTGGCATTGCATAAAGTCGACCTTCTCCACACGTACGAATGCGCTCCCATGAATCCATTTCCTCCTTCCTCTCTGCACTTCCTGGTTGTCGTTTTCGTGTTTGCGATGGGGTGGCTCACTCACCCGATGCAGGCGCTCACCGTGGAGTCTGATTTCGAGGGTGCCTCAGTGCGGGTGATGCATGTGGATGCGGGAAGTCAGACGGTGCAATTCATGCCGGGTGGCGATCCGAAGCGCGGATGGCCGTGCTGGTGGTGCTTCCGCGTGGAGGGACTGGACCCACGCAAGCCACTGACCCTGCAACTCCACGCGTCCGACCTGCCCATGCCTCAGGCAAACGGAGTGCCCTCGAACAAGCCCCTCTCCGCCGACTGGGCCATGCCACTGCGCGCATCGTTTTCGCCAGATGGGAAGTCCTGGAAAAAAACTCCGCTGGGCGTGCGGGCGGAAGCCGTGATGACCTACACCTTTCCCGTGGAGGGGACCAGTGTGCTGGTGGCTTGGGGGCCGCCCTTCACGCCCTCGAGTGCGGCGGAACTGGTGCGCCGGGTGGCGGATTCCTCGGCCGCTGCGGAAGAGCGTGAACTCTGCAAGTCACGCGAGGGGCGTACCGTGCCCATGCTCCGCGTGTGCGAAGGTGACCGTGTGGAGGCGCGGCGATTTGGCATCTGGGTCCAGGCAAGGCAGCACGCGTGGGAGAGTGGTGCGAGCTGGGTGTGTCAGGGATTCACCGAGTGGCTCATGAGTGACGAGAGCAACGCGTTGTGGCTGCGGCAGCACGCGGAGATCTACATCGTCCCCATCATGGACATCGACAACACCGCCACGGGCAATGGTGGCAAGGAGGCGCTGCCACAGGATCACAATCGCGACTGGACGGAAAAACCCAACTGGAACGAGGTGGCTGCCGCACAGACACACATCCGTGAGTTCGTGAAGGAGGGCCGCATGGATGTCTTCCTTGATCTGCACAACCCGGGAGCGAAGGACACGAAGGCATTCTTTTACGCGCTGCCTGACGAACTCGTGAAGGAGCCCATGCTCGGCAACCGCAAGCGTCTCTTCAGTCTCTCACGTTCGGAAGTTGGTTCGGTGATGCCGATGATGGATGGTCCGAAATATGACGGACCCAAGTACCATCCGCTGTGGCGTCAGATGAGCGGCACGTGGGTGACCATGAACGGGAATCCTCACACGGTGGCCGTGTGCCTGGAAACGCCGTGGAATATCGAGCAAAGCACCGTGGAAGGCTACAAGGCCGTGGGCGCGAAGCTCGGCGTGGCGGTGCAGCGGTATCTGGAGGAGGGGCCGAAGAAGGAGTAAACAGTATTCAGTAGGTCAGTGAGGAGTAAGCGGCAAGTAGCTCGCAGTTGGACTGGGGTTTCGAGTGGGTGTCCATTGCCGAGTACGTCGCTGTGGCCCGCTCCGCTACTTGCTGTTCACTGAATACTGACCTACTGCTTACTCTCTACCTTCCCCTTCAAGTGCTTGTCGAAGAACGCCACCACCATCGGGCGCAGGTCCTTCTGCTTCGGCTGTAGATGGAACGTGTGCGGGGCGCCTTCGATGATTTCGAGATGATGCTCGATACCCTGCTTCTTCAGCGCGGCGGCGAGGGTCTCTGACTGGCTCACTGGCACGGTAGTGTCCGCGGTGCCATGGAGGATGAGGATGGGCGGATCGTCCTTGTCGAGATGGGTGAGGACGGAGAATTGCTTGTAGAGCTCCGGAGCATCCTTGCGTGACTTGCGCAGGGCAGCGATGTCCTTCCAGTTTTCCAAGTCGGCGGGGCCGTAGAGGTCCACGGCGCAGCGTACCTTCGTGGAGTATTCGCCATAGGGGCCGGAGGGATCGAGGTCGGCACCGGTGACGGCGACCATCGTGGCGAGGTGACCGCCTGCAGACCCGCCGATGGTGCCGATGTTGTCCGCATCGAGGTGGAGACGCTCGGCATTCTTGCGCAGCCAGCGCACGGCGGTTTTGCAATCGTGGAGGTTCTGCGGCCAGGCGACATTCTTGCCGTCCTTCTCCGCAAGCACGTAGTCGATGCTCATGCAGACGTAACCATGCAGTGCGAGGGTGGTGCCGATGTTCTTTTCCCGCGTCGCATCCTTGATGCCGCCAGCCCATCCGCCGCCGTGGATGATGACGACGGCGGGATGCTTCTTGCCATCTTCCTTGGGGAGGTAGAGGTCCGCCTTCTCCTTCCGGTCCGGGCCGAGGTAGTCGATGTTCTTTTCCACGCGGACGTCAGGTGACTCCGTCTGGACCTGGGCGAAGACAGGCGTAGCGAGAGTGAGCAGGAGGAGGGTGCGTAGCAGGTGCATCAAGGATAATATGGGAAAGTTGCTGGCTGAGAACGCGTGCGGCTGCGCTTCCTTTCGGAAGTCAGCTCAGACTCCGAAGTTCCTCTGCGTCTCTGTGCCTCTGTGTTGAATCCAATGCAGCCTGCCGCACCCAGGAGTCATGGACACATCCCTTCCATGATGCTTCACATTGGTCCAGTGTGAATTCACTGCTTCGCCATCTCACCCAGCATCTCCAGCAGCGCCTTGGTAATCTTCACGGAGGCCTCGACTTCCAGGCGATTGGTGCCCAGCCAGGTTTCATAGCCGCCCAGCTTGTGATGCTCCGGCGTCGGCAGGTAGCCGTAGTAACCATTGGCAATCGAATGCGTGAATGCCGGCTTCAGCGGGCTCTTGGCTTTGAGCTCCAAGCCGGTCTCTACAAACGTCTCGCAAGGAATGCCAGTGACTCCAACATCACCCACACGGAAGGCCTGTACCGGGATGGGCAGGGTTTCTGGATAATTCGCGAGTTTCAGCGTGCGCTCGGCATAGATGACATCCAGCGCGCTCTTGCCCCCAATGAGACGGGGCTTGTCCACGAGTCCCTTGGCCCGATCCAGTTGTGCTGGAGTCGGACGTCGGGCGCCGAGGGTGAGCTCGCGAAAGCGGGCATCCAAAGGCACCCAATCATGATATTTGGTGATGCCCTGCAGTCCCTTGTACGCCGCTTGGGCGACTTCATCCGCCACCTGGCGCATGCGCTCATAGGGCAGTGACTTCGTTCCGGGCTTGCTGAAATCGATGTTGTTGATGTTCCCGCTGGTGCCGTTGCTGAGCAGGCCGACGAAAGGCGGGTCCTGCTCGCCCACGCCCATGAGCTCGCCAAGACGTTTGCAGAAGAGCGGGAAGTAGTCCGCGGAGACATGCCCATTTCCCACGCCGCCGACGTAGTGCAGGGAGTAGTTCGCCAGCACCGCGAGAGGTTTGCCATCGGCGGTCTGGATGGAGAGCATGGAGATCTCCGGATCTGTGGGGCCAGCGGGCTTCACGAGGTCCTTGCTGGCGCGGGGAGGATTCATCTTCACCTGGTCATACTCGCCGAAGGGATTCACCGGCACGGTGCCCTCCTTCATGAACCAGCGGCGGTTGAAGACGTGATTTGGTTCCTGCCCGGAACCCCAGCCGATGCGCGCGGGTTGCAAACTATTGAGAGCGCGTTTTACACCATCGGCGATGCGGCGGGCGACAAAAAGCTGATACGCATCCAGCGGGGGGCGTGGCATGCCGAGGCGGTCACTGCCCAGCGCGCTTGAAGCGGAGTGCGTGTGCGTGGCGGACATCATGAGGTGGGAGCGCGGAATGCCGGTCTCCTTTTCCACCAGCGAGGCCGCCTGCTCATACATGTCACGATCTGCGCCGAGCAGGTCGCACACAGCGAAGGCCAGTTTCGTCTCTCCATTGTCCAGCACGAGGCACCGCACATGCAGCTCATCATGAATATGTGTGGATGGCTCGGGATTGAAGCCGCCCACCACGAGCCCGCCAATCTCCGGTGTGATGTTGCTCAGGGCGGCCCCGGCACGGAGCTGTTTTTTCTCATTCTCCTTCTCCTGGGCGCTGAGGTTGGAGGCGATGGCGAGGCTGAGGAGGAGGGCAAGGAGTCGTTTCATGGGCGTCGGGGCGACCGCATCCTGCGGTATCACACCAACGCCCTACAGGCCCCTCTCTCGCGGGCCATGGCGCGCCCGGATTCAAAAGGAGCTAAATTGAGTATTTTTCGATGATCCAGTCGGGGATAGATTCCGGCTTGCCCGTGTCCAGTTTTACCATGGTAAAGACGCACCAGCCCACGCAGGCGGGGCGTCGTTTCTCTCCCTTCAACATCTCGAAACGCACTTCCACATCCGGGCTGCGAATGTCCTCCACCCACGTGCGCACCACAAAACGTTCCGCAATGCCGAGCGCCCGCTTGTACTCGAAATGGGAGGTCTTCACATACCAGCCAAGTCCTTGTTTCAGGAATTCCTCCATGCTCAATCCATAGCACCGCTCCATCTGATCAAAACGCGCCGCTAGCAGGTAGTCCAGATACCGGCTGCTGTGCACATGACGGAAGAGGTCGATATCGTCCGGACGGACCTGGAGTTCGGTTTCGAACTTGGTGTGATGCATGGGGAGAGGAGGGGAGTAGTCAGTAGTCAGTAGTCAGTAGTCAGTAGTCAGTAATCAGTAGTCAGTAATCAGTAATCAGTAATCAGTAATCAGTAATCAGTAATCAGTAATCAGTAATCAGTAATCAGTGGTCAGTGGTCAGTGGTCAGTGGTCAGTGGTCAGTGGTCAGTGGTCAGTGGTCAGTGGTCAGTGGTCAGTGGTCAGGGCTGAATACTGGTTACTGTACACTGATTACTGAACACTTGCTCCACAACCTCCTGCCGCGTTTTCACTTCCCTTGCACTTTTTCTTGGGCCGCATCCTCCGCATTCTTCTTGAACTGCTCATCCAGCCTTTTCCATTCGTTGTCCATGTCACGCACACGCTCCGGGTCCTTGTCGGCCAGGTTGATAGACTCGTTGCGGTCTTTGGAGAGGTCGTAGAGTTCCCAAGGTTTTGCAGGATCATCGCGGACGATCTTCCAGTTCGTCATGCGCAGGCCGCTGTTTCTCTCGTGATTGAAGTACAGGGATGTGCGGGTGACAGCGTCATCTTTAGTGAAGGCGGGGACAAGGCTCTTGCCTGGAAAGGGTGGAGCGGTGGCGTCGTTCCACTGGGGCTCTGCCTTCACGCCAGCCACGTCGAGGATGGTGGGCACGATGTCGATCACATGGCCAACGGTGTTGCTCAAATTGCCGCCACCAGCACCAGTGTGTGCAGGCCAGTGCACCAGCAGGGGTGTGGAGATGCCGCCTTCATGCACCCAGATTTTGTGACGACGAAAAGGGGTGTTGCATGCGGTCGCCCAGCCGGGGCCAAGGCAAAGATAGGAGTCGGCGGAACCCATGGGAGCGGCGGGATCGTTGCCATCGCCACGCACGAGAATCTCCGCGCTGGCTCCGTTATCCGAGAGGAAAAAGATGAGTGTGTTCTCCATCGCATTCATGCTCTTCAACTGCGCGAGTACCCGCCCAATCTCTTGATCCATGCGGTCGATCATCGCCGCGTGAATGGCCATCTTCATCGCTTGGAATTCCTTCTGCGGTGGAGTGAGGCTGTCCCAGGGCACGGCGTAGAACGACTCCGGCGCACCGAGTTTCCTCAGGGTATCTGGTCCTCCACTCGGAGCCTTGATGTCGGGCTCCGGTTTGGACAGAGGACAATGCACCAGGCCAATCGACTGTAGCTTTTCATAGCGGCGCTGGCGGATGACTTCCCAGCCTTCGAGGTACTTGTTCTTGTAGCGCTCAATGTCTGCAGCGGGTGCATGCAGGGGGAAGTGTGGCGAGATGTAGGCCAGGTAGAGGAAGAATGGATCGATGCTGTGCTGGGTGGCGTGTTCCTTCAGGTACTTGAGCGCGTAGTCGGTGATGGCGGTGGTGGCATAGTAGCCGTCTTCACGCTTCACCGGCGGCAGGTGCTTGTCGTCTTCCGTGTGATTCTTGGGATCAAAGAAGCGATTCTGCTCCTCCAGCGCGTAGCTGTGATCAAACCCCGCGTCCTGCACCTGGCGTGGCGCGGCGGAAACGTGCCACTTGCCGCTGTGGTAGCTGCGATAGCCAGCGGGTTTCAGGTATTGAGGCAGCGTGCGTGTCCAGTTGGGGAGTTTCCGTCCACGCTGCTGGGGATCCATGCGGACCTGCTGCGGATAGTAGCCGGTCATCAGCGCGGCACGCGTGGGCCAGCAACGCGCGGTGTTATAAAATTGGGAAAAACGAAGGCTGTTACTCGCGAGGCTGTCGAGATTCGGTGTGGCAATCTCGCTTCCGTAGCAGCCGAGGTCCGAATAGCCAAGGTCATCGGCAACGATGAGGACGATGTTGGGCTTGGCAGCCTCCGCGTTAGTTGATGCAAAGCCCGTGAACCCCAAGGTGGCAATCGCACCAAACAGCGGCGGTAGAATGTGGAAAGGTTTATCCAGCATGGATGGGAGGTATGGATGAGATGTCAGTCGTTGCAACGAAGGCAACTGGAGAAAGATTGCAGGGAGAAAGAGGGTAGACGAATTGGGCTTGTAAGGAGATAGAGCGCTCGCCCCACGGATTGGTGCATGCGTTCCCGTAAAGCGCATGAACGTCAGGTTAACGATTTGGAAGTGATGCCGAAGGCCTTGGACTGCGTGCAGCCTGCTGCCGCTTTCCTAAAGTGCAGCCTGCTGCACGCTCCATCGCGACGAAGTCGCCAAGCTTCTCGGGACACGTTATACTACGAGTGGTTGTCACCATCGCCACGGCAGGCTGTGGACTCTTCAAAGCGGCAGCAGGCTGCGCGCAGTCCAAGGACGCTGCGCGTCACAGCATCCGAATCAGTCGTGTATACCAGGTTCTTCTCTGGCGTCACACAGTTCTCTCAACTCTGACGTTCAAGCGCAAAGCGGTGCTTCGCATACGCACTCCAAAGCGCATTGCGCAAGTCATTGATATGTTGGGCGTGAGGGCGCCATGTGCCCTTGCTTCAGTCACGAGGTGTTCATGTCTGTATATGAATGTCGTGTCCGAAATGGCATAAAAGTCGTCCGAAGAATGAGGTCGTGTTTCCGCGTTGAATGTGGCGAAATAACTGGACTCCATTCCTGCATGAAACGCCTCCTTGTTCTGCTTCACTTCTGTGCGCTTGTCTCATTTACCCAAGCGGCGGATGGGCCGATTCGTGTCTTGTACGTGGATCCCTATGCCATTGAGCAGTCGACCCCTGGCCCGCTGCATGAGGCCATGGAGGCACTGGGCAGGGAGGCGATCTGGTTCGACTATGTGAACGACGACAAGCAATGCAAGACCGACCTGCTGAAGCACTACGACGTGGTGTGTGAACGTCGTAAGTCCGATGCCCCGTCGAAGCTCAACGCGAACGGCATTCTTGCGACCATCAATGGCCGGGTGCTGCGTGCTATTCCTGTGGAGGACCTGAACACCGCACAGGAGATTCGTGAGAAGGTGTTCGCTGCTCTGCTTCCAGAGCGCAAGGTCGCTTGGGAAGCCTTTCTCAAGATTCGCGAGCCGGAGAAGCGCGAAGCGAATCCAAACGTGGCGAACTATGAAAAGCGTCCGGAAGCCATCACCTACCAGTTCCCCATGAGTGTGAAGGCGAGCATGCAGCGCACCCAGGTGCCGGCGGATATGGAGTTGCAGCTCTTCGCTTCCGAGCCGGACATTGCCAAGCCCATCGCCATGGCGTGGGATCAACGTGGGCGATGCTGGATCGCTGAGACACGCGACTATCCCCATGGCTATGCCGACAACGGCGAGGGGCATGACACCATCAAAATCTGTGAAGACACGGATGGCGATGGCCGTGCGGACAAGTTCACCGTCTTCGCCGACAAGCTGAACCTTCCCACCAGTCTCGTCTTTGCCAACGGCGGTCTTATCATCACGCAGCCGCCGCGTCTGATTTTCCTCAAGGATACCAATGGCGATGACAAAGCGGATGTGCGCAAGGTGCTGATGGATGCGTGGGGTGTGCGTGACACCCATGCCCAGGCCAGCAGCCTCCACTATGGCATCGATGACTGGATCTACGGTTGCGTGGGCTACTCCGGTTTCAAGGGGACGGTGGGCGGCAAGGACATGGAGTTCGCCATGGGCACGTACCGATTCCGACCGGATGGATCCAGCATTGAATTCCTGCATCAGTTCACGAACAACGCCTGGGCGCACAGTGCGAACGAAGCTGGTGACCAGTTCGGTGGCACGGCGAATGGCGCACCTATCTTCTACGGCGGCATTCCGAATTCAGTCTTCCCGCAGGGGATGAGGCCTGTGACCGCACGGAAGATCAACGTGGTGGACAAGTGCCACGCCATCACCACGAACTATCGCCAGGTGGATGTCTTCGGCGGTTACACCTCGGCGGCAGGCAGCGCCTTCATAGAATCAGATCGCATGCCGGAGCGTTTCCGTGGCAAGGCCATGGTGTGCGAGCCGACGATGAAAGTCATCGCACTCATGGATGTGCAGCCGCAGGGTGCGGGTTATGTGGCGAAGGACTACATGAACCTGGTGGCCAGCACGGATGAGTGGATGTCGCCCGTGTTCGCGGAAGTCGGACCGGATGGCGCCGTGTGGTTTGCCGACTGGCAGAATTTCATCATCCAACACAACCCCACGCCGAGTCCCGAACGTGGTGGATACAAGGCGGAGACTGGCCCCGGTGGCGCGCATCTCAATGATCTGCGCGATCATGCGCGTGGCCGCATCTACCGCGTCGTGACGAAAGGAACAAATCCGAAGCCGGCTCAGCCTTCGTTGGACGGTGCGACGCAGTGGTCGAGGTTGGCTGCACAGCAGTTCACGAAATTCAGCACGCCTGTCGTACGTGGCACACGAGGTGAGGGCAATACCCCCATTCGGCCGGAGGATATCGATGGATTGCTTACAGAGGTGACGAAGTCGGTCGAGGCTCTCAAAGCACGAGTCACGGCGAATGACGGCAAGCTCTCCGCCCTGCACGCCCTGTGGATTCTCTCCCGCGAAGACGCGCTCGACGAGGCTACCCACAAGGTTGCCCTGCTCGCGAAGGATGCGCGTCTGCGCCGCAACGCCGTGCGTGCCCTGGGTGATGACAGCAAGTCACTTGCGCTCTTCTTCGGTACAGGCGTGGTGTCCGATCCGGACCCGCACACACGGCTCGCTGCATTCGTAAAGCTGGCGACCTTTCCCACGACACCGGAGATCAAGACGCTGGTGTCGCGCATCAGCTCGGATGCTACTTTGAAGCAGGACGAGTGGCTGGCAGACGCTCTGCGCATCCTGACGAAGAAGCACGGGGCAAATGCCTGGAAAGAAGGGCCAAACCTGCTGCCCAATCCCGGATTTGAGGAACTCGCGGAGAATGGCCTGCCGAAAGGATGGATGCGACGCGACTATGGCAGGAGACCTGGTAACGAAAAGGCTGAGTGGAAGGGGACGAGTGCTCCAGATCGCGCTCACGGTGGCCAGAAGTTTGTGCGCATCATCACGCGCGATGATGCGGATACCAGCCTGTATGCAGACGTTCCGCTCAAACCGAATACGCGGTACCGCCTGAGCGCCTGGGTGCGAGCGCACGCGCTGAAGGGCAAGGTGAGCCTGAATGATCACATCGGCCGTGCTGAGACGGAGAAGCTCACTGCCAAGGAAAGCGACTGGGTAGAGGTGGAGACCATTTTCGACAGCAAGGAACGCACAAAGGCGAGCATCAACCTGCTGCATGTGGCGAAGGGCGATGGCTACTTCGACGACGTGAAACTCTGCGAACTCCTGCCGGTGCAGGATGCTGAGGAGAAGGTACTGGCGGGCAGCGCGAAACGCGGGGAGGACATCTTCTGGAAACATCCCGTGGCTGCCTGCATGAATTGCCATGTGCTCGGCGGAAAGGGCAGCCCGGTCGGACCCGCGCTGGATGGTATCGCCTCGCGCAAAGACGAAGCCTATCTGTGGAAGAGCCTCATCGAGCCAAACGCTGTGCTCGCGGAAGGCTACACCGCCACTCCGGTGTCCCCCATGCCGCCGATGAATCTCATCCTGAAGCCTCAGGAGTTGGAGGACATCAAGGCCTTCATCCTTTCGCTGAAATAATCGGGCTGTCTCCAGCTTTCCTACGCACACGCATGAACTTGCATCCTTCCCGCCGTTCGTTTCTCTCGCAGATCCTTGCAGCCGGTGTGGCGCCATGCGTGGTGCCGGCCCATGTGCTGCGCGCGCAGACGGCGCCTTCCAACAAGATCACCCTCGGCGTGCTGGGCACGGGAGCTCAGGGCACGGTGGACATGCGTGCCTTCCTCAATCACGACGACGTGCGGGTGACCGCGCTTTGTGATGTGAACACGCGGAACCTTGAGCGTGCCAAGAACCACGTCAAAGAGCGCTACGGCAGTGCGGATGTGAAGGTCTACAAGGGCTTCCGCGAATTGCATCGCGACAGCTCCATCGATGCGATTCTCATGGCGTTGCCCGTGCACTGGCACAGCATTCCTGCAACAGATGCGGTGCTACAGGGGAAGCACATCTACCATGAGAAGCCGATGGGCATGTCCCTCGCGGAGTCCATGCATGTGCGTGCTGCCGTGAGGAAGAAGGGCGTCGTGTTCCAGTTTGGCACGCAGCAGCGGTCGGACCTGAAGTTTCGCTGGGCATGCGAGCTCGTGCGCAATGGTCGCCTCGGAAAGATGAAGGAGATTCGCGTGGGCGTGCCTGGCGGGAAAAAGGTTGCTGCTTTCGAGGAGCAACCCTTGCCGGACTTCGTGGACTGGGAGCGCTGGGTAGGACCAGCTCCATTCACCGCCTACAGCGAGAAGAAGCTGCAGCGTGACAATCACGAGAACATCACCAACTTCTCACTGGGCATGATCTCCTGCTGGGGCATCCATCATCTGGACATTGCCTCGTGGGGGAATGACACCGACGCCTCGGGTCCCATCCATGTAGAAGGCTCGGGCGAATACCCAGACGGTGGAGGCTGTGATGCGGTATTGAGCTGGAAGCTTCGCTATGAATTCGCGAAGGCCGCACCCATCACCTTTGTGAATGAAGGAAGGGAAAGTATCAGTCATGGGACCACCTTCGAAGGTGAGAATGGCTGGGTGCATGTGAAGCGCGGCGTCATTGCTGCAAGTTCACCAGAGCTGCTGCGCGATCCGGCGAACAAAGCCGGTGCGATGTCCATCAAGCTGCCTGAGAGCCTTGAGCACACACGGAACTTTGTGGACGCGGTGAAGTCTGGTGGCAGCATGAAACCCATCTGCGACATCGAGACCGCGGTGCGCTCAGACACCTTGTGCCAGCTTGCTGCAGTGGCCCTGAAAGCGAAGCGCGCCTTGAAATGGGATCCGGCTGCGGAGAATTTCGGCGAGGACTCGGAAGCGAATGCGTTGCTCGCAGCCCGGCCCTTCCGTGGTGAGTGGAAGTTGCCAGAGCTGGGGTGAGCGCTCTCGGGGGCGCAGTCCTGATTGAGGTTCGAGTTCGCGTGCCTTTCCACGCGAGCCACGACTATCTCCAGCCTTCGTAGAAGCCGATGTTCAGTCGACCGCCACGTCTTTCCGTCTGTTGTGCCAGCATCACCATGTCCGGATCGTCGTAGCCGGACTCGATGGGACGTGGGCGTTGTTGAGTGGCGCGCGTGGGATGCTGCGTAGTGGTGCAGTTGGCCAGCGTCATCGTGAGCATGGCGGCCGCGAGAAGGTAGGAGCAAGCTTTCATTGGCTGGGGGATAATGGCTGCTTGATGGGACGAGTGTACCATACAGGACGGTCTCGTCCATGAGACGTGGGTGCAAATCACGTGCCGCTTTAGCCTGGAAATGAAAGGCCTTTTGCACGATTGCGCGCACGTCCTTCATCCCTGCGGAAAAAAGAAAACCGCCCCGCCGGAGCAAGCTCAACAGCAGGGCGGTTTGAGTCCCACGTGTGCCGTCTGGGCAGCTGGCTGCCGTTCCCAAATAGAGCGACAGGGTGGGGGCCCGCTGGCAGGTACGTCTGCAGTCCAGTTAAGGCGTGGCATAAGCACCAGATGCGCAACCCCCGGTGCTTTCAATTATCGGTTCGGGCCATGTGCGACCCAAAAGACGAGCACTGCAGGAGAGTGGTTTCCGTTTCCGGAAAAATGGGGTGATGTGAAAAGAGCAGAAAGTCTGTTGTCAGCGAATGGTAGCGGGGAGCGTGCCAACCAGTGCCTTGAGCACCCGGCTGTGCGCCTCATCCACTTCCTTCGACTCCAATGTTCGATCTGTGGCGCGATAGGTCAAGCTCCAAGCCACTGACTTTTTGTCGCTTGCAAGCTTCTGTCCTGTCGGATCGGCGAAGACGTCAAACACTTCCGCGCCCGCGAGAAGCGGTTCCTTCTGCGAGGCGAAGAACGCAGCAATCTTGGAGGTGGGAAGATCCGCCGGCACTTCCAGCGCCACGTCACGCGTAATGCTGGGGTAGCGTTGCAGCTCGGTGAACTTCGCCGTGCCTTGTGCGCCTTGCTGCAGCGCGCTCAGGGAAAGCTCCGTGACATAAACCGGATGACGGGCATCGAGTTCACGCACGCGTGCAGGATGCACCTGCGCGATCCAGCCGAGGGTCTTGCTGCCACGTTTCACTTCGGCAGAGAGCAGCCAGCCTTCCAGCGGCTTGGGCACGAGTTCGATGCTGCTACCTGCGATGCCCGGAATGGTTTCCAGTACGCCACGCAGGTGGAACACATCCACGGCGGGACTTTCCTGCTGCGCCCAGCTGGAGGCTTCCGCAGGGCCGCTCATGAGAATTGCCACGCGTTCCTCTTCGCGATTGGTCCCATTCGGATTCATGAGAAACACACGGCCAATCTCGAAGAAACGCAGGCGCTGCAGTCCCTGGCGGATATTCAGCGCGGTGGTGGCGAGCAATCCGGGTACGAGACTGGGGCGCAGCGTGGTGTGATCTTCGCTGAGCGCATTGCGCACGGCCACGGACTTTTCCGGCGTGACTGGCTGGCCGAGCACATCCTTGAGTTGAGACGTGGAGATCAGGCGCAGGGTTTGCGCTTCGTAGAAGCCACGCTCCACCAATGCTTGACGCAGCGTCATGGTGAAGTCGTAGGTGCGATCCGTGGCCTGGGCAGGAGAGAAGGCGCCGGCGGCACGGCTGGGCACGCGGTCCAGCCCCACGACACGCGCGACTTCCTCCACGAGATCGATGGAGCGCTGCAGGTCGAGGCGATGCGACGGGATCTGCCACTTCGAGGAGTCACGTCCCTTCGCGCCCAGCAGCTGCAGGCCCAGAGAGGAGAGCACCTTGTGCATCTCATACCGGTCCAGATCCGGAATGCCGATGAGAGCCTTCGCCTTCAGTTCGTCGAACACGATGTCCTTCACCAGCACGGGCGCCTTGCCTGCGACGATCACTTCTTCGTCCGCTTTGCCGCCTGCGATCTCGACGATCAACTTCGTGGCGAGTGCGGAAGCTTCCAGCACACCCTGGGGATCCACGCCGCGCTCGAAGCGGTAGCTGGAGTCGCTGCTCAGGATGAGGCGGCGCGAGGTGCGGCGCACCTGGCTGGGGGTGAAGTAAGCGGACTCCAGCAGGATGTTCGCGGTCGTTTCCGTCACGCTCGTGGCGTTGCCACCCATCACACCAGCGATGGCTACCGCGCAGGCCTTGTCCGCGATCACGAGGTCATCTGTATTCAGCGTGTAGCTGTTGCCATCCAGCGCTACCAGACTCTCACCTTCGGAAGCGTGGCGCACGATGATGCCGCCCTCCAGCTTGTCCATGTCGAAGGCATGCAGCGGCTGGCCCACTTCGAGCAGCACGTAGTTGGTGATGTCCACCACGTTGTTGATGGGGCGCAGGCCCACGCTCTCCAGGCGGCGGCGCAGCCACTCGGGGCTGGGACCCACCTTCACGCCACGGATGTAGCGGGCGGTGTAGTAGGGGCACGCATCCGGAGCATCAAGACGTACCTGGCTCTTCGAAGCTTTTTCCTGCTCAGGCAGTTCGGGTGCCGGTGCGGACTTCAGTGCCTTGCCAGTGAGGGCTGCGAGTTCACGCGCGAGTCCGGAATGGCTGAGCAAGTCCGAGCGGTTTGGCGTGATCTCCAGATCGAACACCACATCCGGCGGTACGATTTCCTTGAAGAGGCTGCCCACTTTCAGGGCAGGATCCAGAATGAGCAGGCCGCTGTGGTCTTCGCCAATGCCGAGTTCGCGACCGCTGCACATCATGCCGTTGGACTGCACATCGCGGAGCTTGCCCTCCTTGATTTCGATGCCTCCCGGCAGCTTCGCACCGGGGAGGGCGAGGGGGACCTTGTCTCCCACCTTGTAGTTCTTCGCGCCACAGACGATCTGCCGCTTGGTGCCACTGCCGTCATCCACTTGGGCTACGCTGAGACGGTCGGCATTCGGGTGTTGCACCGACTCCAGGATCTGCGCCACCACGATCTTGTCCGTGTCCACCCCTCGCACTTCAATGCCTTCCACTTCAATGCCGGCAAAGGTCAGCAGATCGCGCAGCGATTCCACGGACGCATCGGCCAGGTCGAGGTGCGTCTTGAGCCAGGAGAGGGAGACTTTCATGAACGGGGAGAATCCAGAGTTGCGTCCCCAAATCGGGGGCGGGATCTCCGCGTCCAATTCTGGGGGGAAGATAGGTACGGAAGGCGGGGCTTTGGGCAAGGGGAAAAGCAATTCGCCGGGAGCAACCGGGTGGGGCGAGTGAGCCGGCCTTGACCTGTGCAACAAAGGTTTCACAATGACCCACCGGTGGGCGCATCGCAGAAATCCGCCGCTGCTCTTCAATCATGACCGGTCTCACTTCCACCCGCGATCAGGCACCGCGAGGCTCTCTCAAGGTGCATGGAGTTCCCTGGCTCCGGATGAAAGTGGGTATCAGTCTCCTGTTGGTGGCGCACTTCGCCACCATGCTGCTGATGGTGGGCACCACGGAAGGGGGGCGCTATACGGCCCCGCCGCTGCTGCAAAAGGCCGCCGTCCCCGCGATGCCGTACGTGCGCTTCCTCGGAGTGAACAGCGGCTACCGTTTCTTTGCACCGGATCCCGGACCTGCCACCTTGATCTGGGCAAGGATCGAGCGAGTCGATGGCAGCTCCGAATGGGTGGAGTATCCCTCAAGAACACGCCAGGCCTGGACGATGGCCTACCAGCGGGAACTTTATCCTGCCATGTTGCTGGGAGCTCAGGTGGCGCCATCAGATCTGGTGGTGGCGCCGGGACGTCCCCGCGTCACGGAGTTGGGCATTACCTATGCCATGGCCTTCGTGAGGCGGCTCGCCCGTCTCCATGGGAGCGCGGACAACCGGGTGGCCAAGGTGGAGCTTTTCTCCGTGTCCCACGCCATCCGTACACCGCAGCAGGTGCGCAGCGGGTGGGATGCGGAGGACTTGCGTCTCTACTTCCCCGTAAGCCTGGGCGCTTTTTCACCGGAGGGCGTGCCTCTGGACGGCGTGGTCCGCATGGGGCATGAGCGACCGGGCATTCTGGAGGTGGCAGAGCGTATGCTGCGTGAGAGCAGTGCCAGCGGTTCCGTCACGCAGCAGGCTCCCGATATGCCGGGTGCCCTCCGACGTCTGCTGCGGGAGCACCCGGAACTGAATGCTCCCGGCGACGAACGTCCCCTGCAGGAGCGCATTGGCACGGCGGTGATGAGCCGCGATGTCCAGCACTGACCGCGAGCGCCAGATAGATCATGAGATGACCTGAGATGAGCAATACCACCAACCAAGCGACATCCTCCCGTGTGTGGTGGCGTGACCTCTGGCATGCCTGGGATGCGTTCTGGTTTTCCGTGGCACATCCTGCTCCGCTGGCCCTGGTACGCATCCTCACCGCCGGTGTCCTGCTGTGGATTCACGCGGTGACGTGGACCCAGATCTCCGCTGTGGTGGGAGGCACTGCCTGGCTGGATCATCAGGCGGTGAATGAAGTGCGTCTGCTGGCGGAGGGAACCCACATGCGGGACTACCGCGATCCCGCTGGCCCTCTTGTGCCGCTTTCCGGCCCCCCACTGGATGATGCAGGAAATCTCAAGCGGGACGCCGCGGGCAATCCCGTGGCGCCGGTGAATCGGTGGTGGGGCACTTTCTCCCTCTGGCACCTGTTGCCGGAGTCTTCGCTCACGATCACTGTAGTGCAGGTGGGTTTGATGCTCGCGGCCACCTGCGCACTGTTGGGCTTTGGCACGCGATGGGCGCTACTTCTCACCTGGCTGGGTCATGTCAGCTATGTCCAGCGTGGCATGGTCATCTACTCGGGCATGGATGCGATTCTGCTGCTCCTGCTCCTCTACCTCAGTGTGGGATCGGCAGGCACCGTGTGCTCTGTGGATGCCTGGTTGCAGTCCCGGCGAAAGGGCTCATCCGGAATCGCCGTCCCCAGCGTTTCCGCCAATATCGCCCTTCGTCTGATTCAGGTGCATCTCTGCCTCATCTACTTCTGTGCCGGTGCGGCGAAGCTGCAGGGGCCGACGTGGTGGAATGGCACTGCGGTGTATCTGCTCATGATGAGTCCTGAGTACGGCGGTGTGCCAGTGGAGTGGATGGCCCGGCACGAGACGTGGTGGCAGTTCATCTCCCTGACCGGCGGTGCTTTCACGGTGGGATTTGAGTTGAGCTTCGCCTTCCTCGTATGGCACCCGCGTCTGCGTCCGGTGATGCTGATGGCGGGCCTGTTCCTCCATGCCATGCTGGCCGCCATCAGCGGGCTCGGTGCTTTCCAAATGACGATGGCTGCTGCGTTGATGGCGTTTGTCCCGGCTGAGATCGCGGGGCGGATGTTGCGGCAGCCCGTTTCCGTCGCACGCGGGTGACGTGAGGTGACGCCTGCACTTTTGTCGGGCTCACCTGTTGTCTTGACAAACAACTTGCCTGGTGTTGCAATCTGCCCGATTCCTTTTCTTACCATGAAGACGCCCACCATCATGAAGGCTGGAGTGCTCGCTCTCATTTTCCTCGCTTCAGGCGGGACCATTGCCACCAGTCACGCGCAGGGTTTTCAGGGTGGTTTCAACTTTGGTGGCGGCGGAGGATTTCAGGGTGGCTTTCAAGGAGGCGGTTTCAACTTCGGTGGCGGATTCCAAGGTGGCTTCCAGCAGTTCGGTGGTGGTGGTGGATTTCAGGGAGGTGGCAGTTTCAATTTCGGAGGCCAGGGCGGCTTTCAAGGCTTCCAGCAATTCGGTGGACAGAGCGGATTTCAGGGGGGCTTCAATCAGTTTGGTGGAGGTGCGGCTCAACCGTTCAGCGGCACGGCCAATGCAAGTTTCGCCGCAGGCAGCGTGGGAGGGCAGCCTGGGTTTCTCATCGTCACCACTGGCAATGCACGGGTGCTTGCGATTGATGCCGCAGCCATCGCCTCCTGTGTGGTGTCCGGTCTGCCGGTGGCGCTTTCCCAGCGGGAACTCCTGCTCCACTCTGTGCGCGCAAGCACGCGGGATGTGAATGGACGGCTCTTCCGTATGCGCGCGGGCTGGGACCCCGGCTCTGAAAAGATGGCTGTATCGCAGTCTCCTGCGCCCATGAGTGGCAAGGGAAAGGTGGTGGTGCAGCCGCAGTCCATGCAGATGAGCTCGGATGATGGCGCTTTCACCCTCTTTGCCAGCGGAGGATTTGCCTCCGCAGATGTGGATTGGCGTGGGCTCGCAAGCGGATTCGAGGCGGAAAGCTGGAGCGGCACTTTGGGAGCAGAGAGGCGTCTCGCGGAGGACCTCGTTCTCGGGCTCGCAGGTACCTACCTTCAGACCGATGGTGATTTTGACAGTCGTGGCGCTGTGGATCTTGATGGCTTTGCCATCTCCGCGTACCTCTCATGGACGCCGGGGAATTTCTACGTCGATACGCTGTATAGCTTCGGCAGTTTTGAAGAGGACATCCACCGTCGCACTGGCTTGGGCACGACCGCCACAGCTGAGCCGGATAGCGAGAATCATTCCGTGGAGTTCAACGCAGGATACAACTTCCGTCTTGGGGCTCTCCAAACCGGTCCTTTCATCGGACTGGACTACCGGAACGGTGAGCTCGATGGCTATGCCGAACAAAGCGCGGGGCGGGGGAGTCTGGCCTATGAGGATCAGAAGTATGATTCCCTGGTGACCCGTGTGGGCTGGCAGGCCTCCTATAGAATTGAAACCGGATTCGGAGCAATCACTCCGCAGATCCGCGCTGCATGGGAACGTGAGAATCTGAATGCGAATGAGTTTGTGAAGGTTTCACTTACCAGCTCCCCCTATCGCTGGCTTTCGGGCGGAGGTGAGACTCCGGATTATGAAGTGCAGGCACGCACAGCCCGGCCGGATGAAGACTATCTGAATGTAGGAGGCGGGCTGCTCATTGAAGTGGGAAGCAATTTCTTCATCATCCTGGACTACGAAGGTCATGTGTTGCGGGGCAATGAGGAGGAGCACTTTGCCTCCATCATCGCATCTCTGAAGTTCTGAAACCGCACTTCACCAGAGCCGTTGCGAAACTGACTGGCTTGTCGTAGATGAGTCCGCATGGAGGACATGGAGGATACGCAGCGGCGCCACAGTCAGAAGCCACCCGGGGATGATCGGGTGGCGGTCTACACGGCGGTATTCGGCGCGTATGATGATCCGCCGGTGGTCCGGCAGCCTGATCCTGCACTCACCTATGTGCTGCTCACGGAAGACGTGGCCATGCAGGTCCCATCGCCCTGGCAGGTCATGGTTGTCGACCGGGTCTTCGATGATCCCCAACGGGATGCGCGACGCGTGAAGCTGCTGCCGCACCTCTTCCTGGGTGAATTTGACATTTCTGTCTGGGTCGATGCGAATTGCGATCTGCTCGCTCTCGATCTCCAAACCATCCACAATCTCCTTGGGGATGCCGACGTGGCCGTCTGTCCGCATCACAGCCGTCGCTGCCTGTATGACGAGGCCAGGGCTGTGCAGGAACTCCTGATGGATTCGCCAGAGTTGATCGAAAGGCAGATGGCGCTCTATCGTGGCTCCGAGTTTCCCGAGAACTTCGGACTCCACGGCACCATGTTTTTGGTGCGGAGACTGGACACGCTTCTTGGCAGGCAATTCTGCCATGAGTGGTGGACGGAGGTCAGCCGCCATTCCAAGCGCGACCAATTGAGCTTTGATTTCGTGCGGTGGAAGTCGCGGGCAAGGGTGCAGACCCTCGACCTGTCTCATGTAGACAATCCTGTTTTTCGATGGTCTGGAAAACACAAGGTTCCCAGGATTCCCTATTCGCAAAGCGGGAATGGTCAGTCTGCTTCCCTGCCGCTCCCGGCTCCTTCTGGGCAGCCGGTGGCCGCATCTCCACATCCCAAGGCACGTGGACTAGAAGCATCGCTCGTGGAGCAAGCCCGCTCACAACTCGCGACACAGGGGTATGCAGAGCCCATCAAGCTATTCTCGGTGCAAGAGTGCCAGTGGTTGCTGAAAGGACTTGAGGTGAAAGGGGCTCCACCCGCGGAGTGGTTCAAGGGAAATGCAGTGAATCACCGCGCGTTTTATGACGCCGCCACTGACTGGCGTATCATGTCCCGTGTCATCGCGGCGATTGGTGAGCATGTGGTGTTGTGGGGTGCATGGCTTGTGAACCGTGAGCCGGGGGAGAAGCACCCCTGGCATTCCGACATTGAAAGTTCAGCGCCCCAAGGAAAGACTGTCTCCGTGTGGATCGGAATGCGCGGCACCTGCGCGGAAACCTCCCTGAAGATGGCGCCCGGCTCCCACCTGTTCGGCATCACCGTGCAGGAGAAGGCCTCGCAGAAAGGCAGGCGCCGACAGGACATCTGCGATGAAGACATCGGTGCCTGGACGGAAGAGTGCGGCGCTGCCGAAGCTCCCAGACTTGTCCCCATGCAGGATGGTGAAGCGCTCTTTTTTGATGGCCGTATCTGGCATGGCTCGAACAATCTCAGCCCGGAACTCAGGCGCACCGCATTGCTTCTTCAGTATGCGTCCGTGGACACACCCATTCGCATGCCCGTGCCCTATCAGTGTGAGTGGCCCTTCCAGATGCTGGAGAGGCCGTTGCCCCCGTGCCTGCTGGTGAAGGGCGTCGACCGCGTTCAGGTGAATCGTATTGTGCCGTCTCCGCCTCTGCCGTATGCCACTGGGGAGCGCCGCTTGCACAGCACTGTTGCTTCTGCGGATCCATCATCATTGAAGGGAATAGTCTCGCCGGGGTGGAAGGCCCACATCCTCTTTGAGGGGACGACGCATGGATTGGCGGATGTCCGCAGTCATGTTTCGTTGCTCCAGCCGGGCAGGTGTCCTCATCCTCCGGTTCAGCATCCGGAAGAGGAATTCAAGCTGATGCTGAAAGGAGAGGTGGAGGCCTACTTTCCTGATCTAAGACATGAGCCGGACGGCGGGCGGAGAAGGCTGCGACCCGGAGATATCACATATACCCCGGCAGGATTTTACCACACCGTGTCGTCGGTCGGTCCGGAGCCAGCCCGGTATATGATGTGCAAGTGGATTGCGGATCCCTCAGGGGCCACGCCGTCACTTGGCTTCGCACAGGTCACCGTTCCCCCCTCCGGTGGAGAGGACGCGGTGAAGGGAGACGGCTGCTGGCATAAGACTGTGCTTTTCGAAGGGCCGACTGCATGCCTCAGTAAGTTGCGTTGTCATGTCACCACGGTGGAGCCGGGTGGCGGTCACGCGCCGCGCGTGGATTCTTACGACATCATGATCGTCGTCCTCGAGGGTGAGGTGCTATCACTTGGACAGCGCATGGGCAAGGACGGCGTCCTCTTCTGTGCTGCAGGGATTCCTCATGGGATGGAGAATGTCGGCACCGTGCCCGCACGTTACCTTGTCCTGGAGCTGCACGGCGGCAGAATGACGACGAGACTGCTGCGCGAGGAAGGCGTCACCGGCTCCGCGTAGGAGACACAGGGCCTGATGCTGGCGGCCTTAGAGGCTCCTGAGCCGGGGCATCATGCTGTCCTTGGGCGGCCAGCCAGTCTCTTCCTGCTCCGAGCATCATCTCCACCATGCTGTCGTGCAGTGTGGGGTCAGTCGTCGTGGGCGGAGTATCGGAAGACAGGAGCGGCTTCGCGTGATTGCTGTCTGCCGGACTCACCTGCTGAGCAGGCATCGTTGGGGGGCGGTGTGTCACCGTCCGGTTTCCCTGCTGCATGCGCAGGAGTGTCAGCACCTCGTTGAGCTGGCTCTGCAAGTTTTGCTGGAAATCCTCCTGGATGCGAAATCCGCGGTGAAACTCATTCCGCGCTTCATCTACCTGGCGCGAGAGCATGTTCAGTCGTTCCGCAGTCTTCTGTTTCGCGTCTGCCTGTTGAGACTCGACCCGTTTGAAGCCCTGGGTCATGCGATTCTGCAGCTTCTCCAGTCTGGCAGCCAGAGGAGCCAGAAGCGGGGAGAGAAGGTGTTTCAGCATGGCAGTAGGGGAGATGACTCAATAGAGCGGCCGCGCTGGAGAAGCGCTGTACTCCAAAGACAATCAGAACTGGGAGAGGAAACGTGCGTCGTTCTCGATCAGATGGCGGATGTCCGTGATGCCGTGCAGGATCATCGCAAGACGATCCAGACCCATGCCGAAGGCGAAGCCGGTCACCTTCTCGGGATCGAAGAGCTTGTCACCACGCGACTTGCACACGGCTTCGAACACGGCGGGATCCACCATGCCGCAGCCGGCGATTTCAATCCAGCGCGCTTCCTGGCCTTTCACCTCGAGCTTGATGTCGATCTCGAAGCTGGGCTCCGTGAAGGGGAAGAAGTGCGGGCGGAAACGTACCTGCGTCTGCGGGCCGAAGGTGTCCTGGAAGAAGTACTCCAGCGTGCCCTTCAGGTCGGCGAGGCTCACGTCGGTGGCGACATAGAGACCTTCGAGCTGGTTGAACACACTCAAGTGTGTGGCGTCGATTTCATCGCGGCGATACGCAGCGCCGGGAGCAATGATGCGTACCGGCAGTGCCTTCGCAGACTCCATGGTGCGGATCTGCACGGTGCTGGTGTGCGTGCGCAGAAGGCGGCCATCGGGGAGATAGAAGGTGTCCTTCTCATTGCGCGCGGGGTGGTCCGCCGGCGTGTTCAGCGCGTCGAAGCAATGCCACTCGGTTTCGATTTCCGGACCGTCGGCGAGCGCGAAGCCCATGCGGCGCAGTGTCTGGATGGCGCGGTCGCGGATGCGTGTGAGCGGATGCAGCGCTCCGGAGCGGGCCGGGCGGCCGGGCAGGGTGACATCGATGCCCTTCACGGACTCGGCGTCCTTGGCGGCCTGTAGCGATGAGAGCCTCTGCTCGATGCCTGCGGTGAGAGCAGTGCGTACCTCATTGAGCTTCGCGCCCACGGCGGCCTTCTGATCCGGGGGCACGTCGCGCATGCCGGCGGACACCGTGGTGAGGCGTCCTTTCTTGCCCAGGTAATTCACACGGAAGTTCTCCAGCGAGGTCTCATCAGAGATGCCTTCCAGGGTGGCGATGCCTTCGGTGCGGATGGTGTCGAGTTCAGCGAGCATGGGGGGAGTGGGAAGAGAAGGAAAGGGAACGTGGGAGTTGGGCTGCGGGGCGCATGCGCTCGCTCAGAGAGGCAGGGCGAAGTGATGGCTGGTGATGTTCATCCCTTTGTGCAGGTAAAAGCGGTGCGCGTCAAACCGCTGCACGCCGGAGTCGAGCTGGAAGTGTGCGCAGCCGCGGCGGCGTGCTTCTTCCACCAGCCAGTCAAAAAGGGCACTGCCGTAGCCGTGCCCGTGATCCTGCGCACGCGTCACGAGGTCATCCACATACATGTGGGTGCCCCAGACGAGGTTCTGACAGATGCGGAAGCCGGTGAAGGCGCGTATCTCGCCCTGGTGCTCCAGGTAAACGTAGTTGGCTCCGCGTCCCTGGGCCATGATGGCCGCGTGCACAAAGGCCTCCTCATCCGCGAAGTGAGTGCGGAGCTCTCGCGCAACGGGGAAGCAACGTGTGAATGCCTCCTGATCCACGGGATCAATGAGGCGGATGATGAAGCTGTCGGCAGAGGAGGGCACGGCGTCTCTGAGTTGAAGATGGAAGGAGACGAGAAGTGAAAAAACAAAAAGCCGGAGCATGGGAGCCCCGGCTTTCCTTGAAGTTTGGGAAACCAGTGAGTCTGGCTGTGGAAGTCTCCGTGCCTCGTTAGGCGGCGGTCTTCTTCAGCGTGACGCCGGTCTTGTTGCCCAGGGCCTGCTTGACCTGATTGATGAGGGCGGCAAAGGCGGCTTCGTCCTTGATGGCGAGGTCGGAAAGGACCTTGCGATCGAGTTCGATGCCGGCAGCCTTGAGGCCTTCGGTGAAGCGGCTGTAGCTCAGGCCGTGCGCGCGCGTGGCGGCGTTGAGGCGCTGAATCCAGAGCTTGCGGAAGTCGCGCTTGCGATTCTTACGGTCGCGGTAGTTGTACACCATCGCCTTGCGGACAGCGTCCTTGGCGTAGCGATAAAGCTTGGAACGGAAACCGCGGAAGCCTTTGGCGGCTTTGAGTACGCGCTTGCGGCGCTTGCGGCTGGCGGGTGAGTTGGTGGATCTTGGCATCTTTGTCTTTCTCTGATCAAGCTGTTGTTTTCGGTGTCGATGTTGGCCTCACTCGATCGAAGGCTCCGGGGCGAGGGGAGCCAGGCGTGGCATCGTGGTCCCGCGGTACGGGACCGAACTGGAATGGCTCAGCTCCAGGGCATGTTGGCCTTCACGGCCGCTGCATCCGTCTTGTCGACGAGTGCTACTTTGCCCAGGTTGCGCTTCCGCTTCCGGTTCTTGTTCTGGAGAAGGTGGCGCTTCCCCTTTTTACGGCGCAAGATCTTGCCAGAGGCAGTGATCTTGAACCGCTTGGAAACGGACTTTCTCGTTTTGGCTAGGCCAGCATTTTTGGACATAGGGGCGGAGAGAATACGGGGGACCGGCCCGTGCGCAAGGAAATTTTTGGGGTGGGGAGACGTGTCAAGGGGGCTGTGCCGGGCGCTTTTCACGTGGGACCTGGACCAGAGGGAAGGGGCGATTGTACTCAGCCGGCAATTCTGGCGGCCTCGCTCAGCGCGTGCTCGACGTCTCTCAGATGTGAAATGGCTCCCTCTACATAGCGATTTGCATGATCCAGGGATGAATCCAGTCTCCTAAATGTGGCCAAAGCTTCATCGGCTTGACGGTGTAGGCATTGGGAGGCTCGTGAGGCATCATGGAATGCGCCGGTTGCGCTTTCCAAGTCCGTTGCCGTAGAGGCGTGGGCGGCGTGCTGCCGTCGCAGCTTCTCCAGGCTGGACGCGGCCTCCTCATGCAATGGATTGAGGAAGCGGCGTCCCATCTCCCTTGCGCATTCATCATTCCACAGACCGGAGACCTCGCTGCGCCTCTCCAAGTGATCCTGCATGAAGAGCATGCTGCGCTGCAGTTCACTTTCGAACTGGCTGTGCTGCTGGCGGAGCCATGTGTGGTCGCTATTCATCTTCTGTCCCTGCGCCTAAAGTCCGGAGATTGGCGCGTCAAAGGCCTTGAGTTGCTCGCTGCGCCACTGAATCTCCAAGCCGCCCTGTGTGGATTTTTGTCTGGAGACCGAATGGTGGCGATGGGCCTCGCGGCATGCTTCCGCGGCTTCGGCCTGGCGGGTGTCAGCAGCACGAATGAACGACCCCATGGCAGAGACGGCGGTGTGTTGCCCGGCGAGTTCCTGCCTTGCCGTGGAAGCCAGGTAGGATGCGTGTTGATGGTCTTCTTCGGCTCGCTGAATGCGCGCTTGGGCATCCAAGGTCGTGTCCCACGCCGCAGATGCGCTTTGAGCAGCTCCTTGGGCGAGTTCGAGCGCTCGCTCGCAAACCCGCACCCTCTCTTGGGCGGCCTCCCGGTCGGCGATGGCCACCGAAAGTTCGTGTTCTGCCCTGCTGAGCCAGTCCCGGCAATTCTGTACCTGGCGCCATGCCTGCCTTACAGCTTCTTCGTAAGGACCAGTGTCGACTGCACGGTAGATCCCCCTGCCATCCTTGTCCGTGCCCACACAGACGGTCTCTGACCGCGCTGAGCTCAGCTCTGCTTCAGCATGACTGAGCTCGGACTCCGCCTCGGAGAGGGCTCGCTCCGCCCTGTCCACCTCATCACGAGCGTGTTCCTCGCGCTCACGCGCGGTCGCGAGCCAGGTCCGGGCCTCTTCCAGTTCGTTGCTCCAGAGAGTGACGGCGGCATCCGCGCGGCTACGTGCCTTCTGGGCGTCCGCCAGGCATTGGTTCACCAGCTCCAGGGAATGCACGACCCGGGTTTTCCAACTGGAGAGATCTGCTTCGAGCCTGCCAATCGTCACTTCGTCATCGCGGTGGCGCGATTGGGCCACGACAAGGCGATGGCGTCCACGATCGATGTGCTCCGCCGTGCGGTTCAACGTGGACTCCGCCGTGGAGATTGCGGCATCGGCACGCGGTTCCCAATCCTGCAGACTTTCAACAATGCTCGACATGCCCACGATGAGCCGTCGCGGGTCGATGGCCTGGGCCCCTATCGAAGGCGCCGCATATGCCTTGTCACCAGCAGGGATGGGCGCGCCCGATCGCACAGACACTCCCGCTGTAGGCAGGGGCATTGGAGCCAGTCGCGTTGCCTTCCCGCCGGCCTGCAGGATTTGGGCATGCTCCAGCGTCTCTTTGGATACGATGTCCTGCTTGTGATAGAAACGGAGCAATGTAACAGCGGCGCGGGCCACGCGATCTGCCTTGCGACGATTGGCAAGGCGCGGCAGGTAGGCGAGGTTGGCAATTTTTGCGGAGAGCTCAGGGGCGAGTCTCACTGGGATGACATGATCCACTTCCAGGGTCTGCCCCTGGTATTTCCATCGGCTTGCCACGGCGGCGTGGCCCTGCTGAAGCCGGGTGAGATTCTCCGGGGTGAATGCTCCATGCATCCTCATTCGTTTGTAGTTTCGGAGGAGCGAATGCTTTGTCAGCCGTCTTTCCCCTGGCCGCTCAGGTCTTGCTGCAAGTGCCTGGTCGACGATGGCGGGTACATCCCCGCCGATGGTCTCGACCATGTGAAGCCAGTACATGCACCGGTTCATGCGACCATTCGCCGCTCTTGAGGCCCGGAGCCTGGAGAGCTTTTCGGGATTGGTGAGGCGTGCGATGGTTGCGATCGCCGTCGTGTGGGTGATGCTCGGTTCCACGGATTCCCCCCTTCTTACAGGTGGCGAAGTTCTTCGATCCGCTCCTGCAGGAAGTGGTCCAGGTGCGTGCTCTTGTCCAGATACTCCTCAAACCACCGGGCTGTGTCTGACCAATGGCGTTGAAGATCCTCAGCCATGCGACCACCGTAGGCCCCGAACAGAGCGTGGAAGCTTCTGTTGATTTCCTGGACCTCAGTGTGCAGGTCGTTGCGCTGGTGCCCCAACGTGGTGCGATAGTGGTCGAGTCCTTCGCGAAGCTTGTCGACATCAAGAGCCATGGCCGTGCAAGTAGGAGCTGAGGTGACGGAGACGCTGAACAAGAAACTCCAGATAACGGGGGCCAATCCGGCGATTGTAATCCTTCATCTGGTCTTCGAGTGGAATCCAGTGGCGATCGTAGTCGCGGCGCATGGCATCATTCCAAAGGGGTGCGACTTGCGTGTGAGAGCGATCGACTTCCGCCATGGCGGAGGCGAGGTGTTGGTTGAACTTTTCCAGGGCGTGAGCCAGGGCAAGAGCTCGTTCATGCACTTCATCCATTGACATGGTGGGTCTCCTTCCATCGGTTGAGGTGGGGGACAAGGGAACTCAGCTGTTCACTCCAGGAAATCTGAGCGTCCACAGTGTAAGGCTTGAATTTGACTGAGGTGCCTCCGGCGGTGTCCTGACAGATGGCGAATACCGGACGGGAGTTTCCTCGCTGGAGCTTCGCCGCCTGATCGTTACCGAGCAAAAGGAACGAGTCACCGTCCGCCATCTGGGTGACCACTCGATGCTTGAAGTGCTCAAGTTGGGCACGGTCAAGGCATTGCTTGAGCGAGCTGGCGGAGGGAAAGCTCATCACGACATGCAGGCCCAGGATGGGACCGCTGACATAGATTGATTTGAGCTTTTCACCATCCGGACTGTCGACTGTGGATCCGAATGTACTCGTCACCTTGGCAAGTGGAGGCATCCGATCCGCTCCTGCGATGACCAGCAGCCAGGTGGGCTGACGCTGGAGCTCGGCCTCCTCCAATGTAGAGCGCCGTTGCAATTCGAGGGTCCATTCGTCCAGCCATCTGGTGGCGACTCGGGCCTCCTTGGTGAGGACACAGTTCGGGGATTGGCTGTGGCAATCAAAGATCCGGCTGCATACCGAGTCCAGGAGACCTTCCCACGGAGTTCCAGGAATTGCCCTGTCAACAAGATGGAGTTTGAAGTCGCCAGACGCCTGGCCGACGGCGACTGAGCAGAGCAGGCCAGCAAGGATGCCATAGGTGGCATTCAGATTCTCCCCCACCAGCAGCACGTTCTCCATGGCGCGCCGACGCAGGATGACACGTGCCTGACCGTGGACATTGAGCTCCTGTCCAACCCAAAGGGCCATGGGGCGCTCTCCAGCGTACCAATCAGGAACACCGAAGCCCTGTTCATGAACCGGGGCCACAGCAATCTTTCTCCATGCCGTCTCATCGGGGCGATGGGGCAGCCGGATGAGATCCACCATTTGCGGGTTCTCAGAGAAGTTTGGTTGTTCCCTTCCGTCGAAAACCACGGTGGCAAAGCGTTGCTCGGCGGGCCATTCTCGATCTGCCTTCTTTTCCAGGGCCTCCAGGAGACTGGCTCGCCGCACATGGTCGAGGAGCGCAACCTTTCCAAATTCGTTCGAGTTGTCGTCGCCGCTGTTGGAGTTGACCACCACTTTTCCCGGGATGTCGCACTGTTCCACCAGACGCCTGCCGTTCCTTCCAAATTCGGTGAGCCCCTGGACGTCCGACTGGCTCATCCGCATTGCAATGCGGAGGTGAATGCTGCCGAACACTGCGGCCTGATTGAGCATCCCTGCCGCGCCGAACCGTTGTGAGCCCAGGAGAAGATGGATGCCCGCGCTTCGCCCCTGTTGTGCCAGGGTCAGCAGGTGGGCGGACGCCTGGTTCATCCGGTCATCCTCAAAGAGCTCCTGATACTCATCAATCATCAGTACAATGCGCGGCCGAGGACCGTCAGGAGAGCCGACGTTGCGGTATGCGGGGAGGTCCACGACCTTGAGTCTTCCAAACAGCTCATTTCTCCGTTCCATTTCGGCCACCAGTTCGGCCAGCACGCTCCTGGACAGTTCAGGGGCTGAATTCAGCGCCACCGCACGGGCGTGCGGCAAGCGTCGATAAGCTTGGAACTCCACGCCCATCTTGCCATCGATGAGGTACAAGTTCAGTTCTTCAGGACTGTATCGCGTGGCCAGGCCGCAAATGAATACATGATAGAGATTGGACTTCCCAGAGCCGGGCATGGCGCCCAGAATGCCGTGGGCGCAGGGCCGTCCGTCCCGTTGCACACCAAACCAGAGATGAATGTGGTTGCCACGGCTTACGGAGCCGACCGGAGCCTCAATCAAGGTGTCCGCCCGCTGAGTCCACCAAGCCGTCGGATCGTCGCCGGTCAGATGGCTCCATTCGACATTGTGCTCAGGCGGCTTCGCTGCGTTGAGATGCTGGAGCGCCAGGGTCTGGACGGTTCCATCCGGACCGCGCAGCATCTGCACTGCCATGCCCTCCAGCACCGGCTTGGGCGGGTTCTGGATATCTACGACTGCCATGCCGCCAAAGTCCTGCCAGCTCAAGTCGCGTGGCAGCTGCTTCGCATCAGAATGCTGGATGAAAAGATACTTCCCGGCCACGGGTCCGTTCTTGGCGATCTTCTGCAAAGTTTCGATGGTTCGCCGATCATAGCCATCGGGGAAGTTAGCCGCAAAAATGAACTCGTACCGTTCATTCGCCTGCGTCTGTTCAGGAAGCTGGTCGAACGAATGAACCTCCGCATCAAGATGGGTCTTGATGATTCGGCCGATGTCATCCCACACCGATTCGAGATCCCGCGCAATATCGACGCCGATGGGGCGGAGAAAGGGCAGGCTCCGCTGCATGGGAAATGCCCGGCCTGCACCGGAAGGATCCAGCAAGGTGAAAGTCGCCCCATAGGGAATCATGGTGGCAAGCTGCAGTACCAATCCGTGCATGAGGGCCAGCGAGTCAGCGGCGCTGCCTTTGAGAAGTGTCGTCATCTGGCCGCCGAGCAAGGGCATCAGAACAGGCATCATATAAGGTGTGCCACCGTGTCCCAATTGCTCACTCGCCATGCCTGCGAGCCAGAACGGCGCCCGATGGCTTGATGAAAAATCATGGGCCTTCCAGGCTTCCGCACTCCAGTCACCCCGGAAAAACACCGGTAGGGATTGCAACACCTGATGCCAGTTTACCGCATCTTCTTCGAATTCCTCAGCCATCAACCGCTGTGTGGTGTTTTGGAACCTCTGGAGTGCGCGCAATGCCTCTGCCTTTGCGGCTTGGAAATCAGCGGCTGCTGCTTCAGAACGTCTTCTGCTGTCTTCCTGCTGCTGTTTTGCAGCTCTCAGCGTGCTGTCATCAAACCAGCGGATGAGAAACCAGATGCCAATCAGAACAATCAGAAGCAGAAGTCCAAGCATCAGCTGGGTTGCCCTTTGTTCCTCAGCTTGTTTCACGTGGGAGTCTGCGCGCGCGAGCTCCTGTCTGGCTTGCGTGGCCTTCTGCCTGGCATCCGCAAGCTGGGCCAGCGCGGAGAGCAGATTGTCCAGTATATGGCTCTCAGTGCGGGGCCACCGTGCCGCGAGGGGATGTGACAGTTCCACGTTCGAACCGGAATGGATCTCACAGGACGTCAGTGCAGTGCGGAGGGCATGTTCGCTGCCCAAAATCTGATCGCGCCATTGGCGCAGTGCCAGCCGCTTCTTTACCGCCTTGTCCATGAGGACGGGGAATTGCGCATAGGATGAGAAACTGTGAGGCCGGCTGCTCATGAAAGTTTGGTGGGTCGAATTCGTGAGGCTTGAGTCGAGAAAACACAGGGCGGTCAGATGGACGGGCATTGTATGTTTGTTCCGGGGGAATACAAACGACTCGCGAAAACTTTTCGTCGTTGCATGTGTGGTGCAGCATCTGCGTGCTGAGGCGCGGCCTTCTGCCTCCAGTCGCAAAGGAGACAACACTGTCAGTCCCTACTTCTCCTTTTCTGCCCTGTACCTCTGTTTTGGTGCAGGACGGTAAGAACGCGGCGTAGGCGCGCCGTAGTGACACAAGGGATCTTGGCGGCATTTGGCCGCACCTTGCTCTTCCGGACCCACTCCCTGAACATGCACAAGCCAACCTTCCTCATCGCGCTATTCCTCTCAGCTGGGTTTTGTCTCGGCTCCGCTCTTGGCCAGTCGGCCTCTGGGACCGCTGTCCCCGCGGCAGCCCCGGTCTGGAAGGCAGCTGCCACCTCCATGAAAATCACCCCGGAAAAGCCCATGTGGATGGCGGGGTATGCCTCCCGCAAGACACCCTCCGACGGGGTGCTGCAGGACCTGTACGCGAAATGCCTCGTACTGGAGGATGCGAAGGGGAATCGGCTGGTGATTCTCACCATGGACCTCATCGGTATTCCCGCGTCGCTGCGCCAGGGGGTGGAGGAGGCGGGGCAGAAGAAGCATGGGCTGCCGCCGGAGAGCGTCGTGATGAATGCGTCTCACACGCACTGTGGCCCGGAGTTCCGCATTGGAGGGTGGCGTTACCTGGAGGGCATGGAGCACAAGGTCGCGGAGGCTGAGGAGTACGGGAAGCTGCTGCTCGAGCGTCTCACCAAGCTGATGGATGACTCGATTGCGAAGCTGGCTCCCGCGCAGGTGCATCACAATCGCGCGCGCTGCGGCTTTGCCATGAACCGCCGCCTGCCTTCACGCCTCGGCTACAAGAACAGTCCCTATCCCGATGGCCCGGTGGACCATGATGTGCCGGTGCTGGAAGTGAACAGTGCGGATGGGAAGCAACTCGTGGCCGTGCTCTTTGGCTACGCCTGCCACAACACCACGCTGGGCATCCAGCAATTCTGCGGTGACTACGCAGGCTACGCACAAGAGGAACTGGAGAAGGCGCATCCGGGGGCCGTGGCCCTCTTCATGACTGGCTGCGGTGGTGACCAGAATCCGTATCCGCGCCGTGAAGTCGATCACGCGAAGACTCATGGCAAGACGCTCGCCATGGCGGTGGAGACCGCCCTGCAGGTCATGCCAAAGCAGCCCACACCCAGCGACCTGAAGATGGCCTTCGAGCGTGTGCCACTTGCCTTTGCCACGCCGCCGACCAAGGAGGAACTGGAGAAGCGCGCGGAAACCACCAATGCCTATGAGGCGGAGCATGCCAAGAGGCTCCTGGCCATCCTCAAGAACGAAGGCAAGCTGGAGACCTCCTATCCCTATCCGGTGCAGGTGATCCACTTCGGCGATGCCATGGCCATGGTCACCCTCGGCGGCGAGGTGGTGGTGGACTACTCCCTGCGTCTCAAGCGCGAGTTGAAGCATCCCATGGTGTGGGTGTGTGGTTATTCGAACGATGTCATGGGCTACATCCCCAGTCTCCGTGTGCTCAAGGAAGGTGGCTACGAAGCCGGCGGCGCGATGGTCTATGGCTCTCATCCCGGTCCGTGGAGTGAAGCCGTGGAGGAGACCATCATAGGCAAAGCGAAGGCGCTCGATGGGAAGCTGGGAGCTGCGGGGGCAGGGCGCAATTAAAGAAAGGCAAACTTTGAGCCTCCATAGCGACCAGAAAGGGGACGGCGTGCGATTCAGGATTCCCGCGCTGCCCCGGTAGCGCATTCAGGGCTCCCCCTGATCGTAACCCCAATCCCCCCATCAGCCATGTCTGCTCCCGTGAAGAAAAAGCCGGACGAGTACCACTCCGTCACGCCCAGCCTGGTCGTCCGCAATGCCGCCGCGGCATTGGATTTCTACAAGAAGGCTTTCGATGCAAAGGAGGTCTACCGTCTCGGCACTCCCGATGGAAAGATCGTTCATGCCGAAATCCAGATAGGAGACTCACGTGTGATGATGTCCGATGAGTTTCCTGAGTGGCAGAGTTTCGCGCCACAAAGCATCGGGGGCACGCCAGCCACGCTGTTGATTTATGTGGATGATGTCGATGCTGCTTACCAGCAGGCCCTGGATGCGGGCGCCAGCAAGATGAGCGAACCCGCGGACCAATTTTGGGGTGACCGTATGGCGGGGCTGTACGATCCCTACGGTCATCGCTGGAGCCTTGCCACGCACATCGAGAATGTCTCTCCCGCAGAAATCAGCCGCCGTGCAGAGAAATTCTTCGGGGCTGATATCAAAGACCTGTGTGCGGGAACACGCGACGCGGCCAGAGACAGCGAGTCTTGAGGTGCGCCTTGGTATACCTCCCAAGGACTGATGCATGGGGTTCAACGGTGCAATACACCGTTGAGGCTCCATCATCGAAATCCGCACCAGCACCAGGGTGAGTCAACCCGCCTTCTCGCGATGGGCTCGGACCAGAAGAATGTCGCCTGGCACGGAGTCTACAATGCGCGGAGTATTGCCTCCCACGAACAGGTGGAACAGGAAGCCCCGACCGTAGGCACCGATGACTGTGAGATCTGAGTGTTGCTCTTCCACAAAACGGCGCAGCATCAGGCCCGGTGGACCGTGCTCGATGGTGGTTTGCAGGCGGGCACGCACCTGCTCTGGCAGTGCCGTATCGCGGACGAACTCTGCGATGGTGGCTCTTTCCATGGCGGCAAACTGGTGGCTCAGTGTGCTGTCGGATAACAATGCGCGGTACGGCATCTCAAACGAATGCATCAGCGTCAGCCGGGCGCTCGGAAAAGAATGGGCGGCGACCTCCAGGCCCCATCGAGATTCTTCTGTGAAATCAGTTCCCACCAGCACGTGTTGATAGCTCCCGTTCGGTCTCGTTTTCACCACAAGCACCGACACCGGCGATTTTCGCAGGAGGTATTCCACGGTGCTCCCCAGGAGCGTCCTTCCGAACAATTCGTCGCGGGCCATGCCCAGCACGATCAATTCGCAGCCTTCTCTCGCGGCAGTGTCGAGAATGACTTGAGCAGGGTCACCCTCCTCAATGTGAATCTTCAACTGAGCCACCTCTTCCCTGAGGTCTCGCCTGATCTGTTTTTGAATGTGGAGTTCTTGCGAGGGCGACTGTCTCCACGAGGGAAGGGGATCGACGAGATCGGAAACGTGTTCGGCCTTCCGGTCAAGGGCATGGACGACCAGCAATTCCGCGTCCCACTGGCGCGCGAGCTGCGCTGCCCGGTCCAAGGCGCGGTCACCGCGCGCACTCAGGTCGGTTCCCAAAAGAATCTTCTTGGGAGGGTGTAGGCTAATCTTTGGGTCTGACATGGATACTCCTTGGGTTAAAGGGGGCGAAGGGGAAGAAAGAGGCTTTGTAACTGTGATCATGGAATGGGGTTGCGCTTTCGATTCGGCCACAAAATGGCAGTGCCCACGACCCCAGCGATGATCGACGCGGTGAATATCGCAATCTTCGCCGCAGCAAAATCGACCGGCTCAGGAAAGGCTTCACCAGCGATGAAAAGGGACATGGTAAAACCAATGCCTGCGAGAGCGCCTGCGCCGGCGACCTGACGCCAGGAGTATTCCGGCGGCTTGGTGGCAATCTTCAGCCGGACTGCCAGCCAGGCTGCGAACAGGATGCCGGCTGGCTTTCCGACGACCAGACCGAGGATGATGGCCAGCATCAGGCTTCCATGACTCTGGAAGACATCCCACGAGAGGACCACTCCGGCATTGGCGAGTGCAAAGAGCGGCAGCACCAGATAACTGGACCACGGTTCCATCGTGCGGAGCAGCTTGTCCGCAGGCGACTCCGTGCGATCATGGATGGCATCCAGCTCGCGCATGGCGGGCTCGGAAAGACCGTGCCTCATGAGGGCATCTCCGCTGCGGCGAGTTTCGGCGCGGATGATGGCTTCCGCCTGACCCAAGAGCACGTGCAGCTTCGCAGGCGGACGGGCGGGCGTGACCAGGGCGAGGATGACACCAGCCAGTGTCGCGTGCAGCCCGGACTCGTGGAGGAGCACCCAAAGAACGATGCCTGCCAGGATGTAAGGCAGTGGACGATAGATGCCACACCGGTTCATCCCGACCAACAAGAGCGTCACCCCTGCGGAAGCCATCAGATAGTTCATATGAATGGTCTCAGTATAGAAGGCGGCAATGATGGCGATGGCGACCAAGTCATCAATGATCACTGCGGCAGTGAGAAACACGCGCAACTCAACCGGGACGCGCGCACCGAGCAATACGATAATGGCCACGGCAAATGCGGTGTCCGTGGCAATGGGAACAGCCCAACCGGCAGCGAGCGGACCCGGCGGTGCGATGAAGAGATAGATCGCGACAGGCACGAGGATCCCGCCCAGGGCGGCAATGACTGGCAAAGCACCTGACCGGAGTGTTGAGAGACGCCCCGTGGTGAACTCACGTTTGATCTCCAATCCAACGACCAAAAAGAAGATGGCGAGAAGTCCGTCATTGATCCAGTGGATCAGGGAGAGATTCAACGCCGCATCACCTATGCGAATGCCACTCACCATGGACCACAGCGAACTGAATGCTGGACCCACCGCGGAGTTCGCGAGGAACACTGCCAGTACGGACATGAACAAAAGCAGCAATCCTGCGGAGGGTGCCCAGCGTGCGAAGTTCAAGGCCGCCGTTTGTACACGATGGCCCAGCGTGCCCAGCATCGCATCGGCCAGTGTATTCTCATCCCACGTTCCCTCGTAGCGTCTGCCGTTGATGAAGAAGGTGGGAGTCATCACCACGCCACTGCGGTGAGCGCTTTCCACGTCCTCTTTCACCCGGACTTTGGCCGTCTCCAGAGTGGCTGCGTGTTCGCCTTGAGGTGGAGGCAGGTTGAAGTCCCGGGCGAGTCTCTCAAAGTCTCCGGATGTGAACGCATGCCCTCCCTTCATGAGCGCATCATGGACGGGCCAGAATTCTCCCGTGGTCAGATAGGCGTACTCGGCCAGCTCTGCAGCCCGCTTTGCGATGCCGCTGTCTCCCGCCGGGCGGTGACGGAAGACATAGCGCAGCCTTTCTCCAAATCGGTCGCGCAGGTCGGCCACGACCTCGTGGGCCAGATGACAGGAGCGGCGCGTGTAGTTCCCGTATTCGACCAACGTCAACTCGGCGTCCGGGTTTCCGAGGATATGGTCACGCTCGGGATCCACTGGACGTTCAAGTTTCGTTGGTCGCGTCGAAGTCATAGGCAGTTTGATCGGGGAATGGGATTTTGAGAAGACGACTCATCGCGTCTTCAAAACGTGGGGTGAATAGGCAAGGGATCTGGGACCTCCTTGTCCACCTGGAGGATTGGAGGCGCTTCCACGCCTCGTCGGAGTGCAGGCCGTGATCTGTCCCGCCCTTCTCGGATGAGACATCGGAGGCGGATGCGGATGCAGTTCCGAGTCAGAACTGCATCCCTTCGAAGGCTGTCCGCACACAAAGTGCTCTGGTGAAGGAGACAGCCAACGAACCTGGACCGCTACAGCGAATCTTCCTCGCGCGACTGCGCCATGAGGACGGTGCGTTTCATCAGCCTCGTCCTGCGGAGATTTCGCGCGGCGCGAACGCGTCGTGTCTTCCGCTTGCGGGAGAGCCTTGCGAGCCTCCTGGTCATTTTCGTGATGGCGGAGTAGAGGTCCGCGTGAGTCGCCGATGCATGAAGGTCCCGCCCTGGTATGGCGAGGCGCAGGCTGGCGGAGAATTGCTTTCCTTCAGCCGTGCCATGATGCCTCCGCAGGACGACGTGAGCGGCCAGTGCATCATGAGCATACTGCGATAGCTTTCCGACATTCCCATGCACGCAGCCAGCCAGAGCCGGTGTGAGGGTAAGGTGGTGGGGCGTAATGTGGATGGGGACTGTGGTGGTGTTCGTCTTCATGATGGTAAAACGGTTCATCCCATTGAGCAGTGGGCTCGTGCAGGGGCATCCATGGTAAACAGGACAACTTCACTGCAGCTTCACGCGACCACGGTACCAGTTGGCCAATGTTCCACAATGATTGCATTTTGATGCAACCGATAAGATAAAGTTATCGTTCAAGATCTCATGGAACAGCTCAACTTCCACCACCTCCGCTATTTCTGGATGGTTGCCCGGAAAGGCAGTGTCCGCAGGGCGGCCGAGGAGCTGCATGTGTCGCAGCCCGCCATCAGCGCACAACTCCGCAGTCTTGAGGAGTCCTTGGGGGAAAAGCTGTTTCAACGAAAAGGTCGTGGCATTGCACTGACGGAGGCGGGGCAGATGGCCATGGCCTACGCGGACGATATCTTCTCCGCGGGGCGCGAACTGGTGAACTCCCTCAAGCACCTTCCCGGTAATCGAAAGGCCCTGAGGCTCAATGTCGGCATGACGGACGCGCTCTCCAAGCAGATCGCGTTTGAGATCCTGAAACCCGCATTTCAGTTCGCTGTACCCACGCATGTCGTCTGCCGCCAGGCCGAGCTGGCACCGCTCATCCATCAACTCCACGCCCACCGGCTCGACATTGTGTTGTCCGACGAACCTGCCTCCAGCGGCCTCAAGTCAAAGGTGTACAATCATCGCCTGGGACGCTCCGGCGTGACTTTCTGCGCAGCTCCGAGCCTTGTGCCCAAGCTCCGGCGGAATTTCCCGCGCTCCCTTCACAACGCACCTGCACTGCTCCCGAGCGAGAACATGGGCGGTCGCATCGCGCTTGATACATGGTTTGATTCCCAATCCATTCGACCGAAAGTCGTGGCCGAGTTTGAAAGCGCCACCCTCATGATGGTTGCGGCAGCTCAGGGCGAGTTGGGATTCACGGCCATTCCCACGGCAGTGAGCACCACGGCTCTCAAACAGTACGGATTGAAAGTGATTGCCCGGGTGGAGGAATGCGGCAGCGACTACTTCGCCATCACCACCGAGCGGCGCGTGAGGCATCCAGTGGCAGCGGCCATCACGGGAAAGAGCCATGCCAAGCTCTTCCCGATGGTGAATGACGCCTGATGGCGCAGAGCCGTGGGTGCCATCCAAACGAGCTCACGGCTTCGCAGTGATCCCGAGGTCCGCATTCAGCTTCTCCTTCAGGCGCGGTACATACTCCTTGAGACGCTGCTCGGTACCTGGAGCGCCATCAGGGAGGGCGGCGATTTTGTCCGCGTAGGGTTTCAGCTTCTCCACGTGATTTCCCAGCGCGCTGAGTGCTTCCATCGCGGTGGCGTTGCCCGCTCTTCTGGCATCTGCATAGGCAATCAGGACCTCCATCGCTACTGCAGCGTAGGGACCGTTGCCATCATGAGTGGCGAGGGCGTTGGCTGCGGCAATGCGAACACTGACGCTGCTGTCAGCAAAGGCTTTTCGCAAGGCCTTGTGTCCCATCCCCACTGCTGCGGCCCCCCTTATGTGGAGCCCGAGCGCCGCCCAGTAGCGCACCACGGCATTGTTGTGGGACAGACCCGCGATGAAAGGTGCTGCATCCTTGCCAGAGCCTGAGGTGTCACTGGCGGCACGCGCCATGGCTAAGACCTGATCAAAGGGATACACGTCCTCCGAGACGAAGGCATCTCTGGGTGAGCGATCGCCGCTGACTTTCAGTCGCTCCGCCTCAGGGATGAACCCGAGGTCACGCGTGTCCTTCAGGTGCTTTTCATTCGCGGCGCGAAGCTTGTCGAGCGTGGCCACATGAGCAGGATCACCAGCGAGGTTCTTCACTTCATGGGGATCACTCTGCAGATCGTAGAGCTCTTCTGATGGTTTGGTTGCTTTCCAGAACATGGCCTGCTCTGGCGTGGCGCGGCCTTCATCATAGGCTTTCTTCCACACTTGGGCGGTGGGCATCTGCATCATGTAGTTGATGTGCTGGCCGTAGGGCAGGTGAGGCATGTACTGGCGAATGTATACGTAGCGGCCATCCGTCACGCTGCGCACCAGGTCCTGCCGCTCATCCATTCTCCCGCGGAATCCATACAGGAACTCCGGCGCGGGCTTCGCATGACTGCCACAAAAGGCGCGACCTTGCAGATAGTCGGGCGCAGGCTGTCCGATGATGCTCAGCAGGGTGGGGGAGAGATCCACAAAGCTGATGAGTTCCTCTGACTTCGCGCCGGCAGCATAGCCCTTTGGCGCGAGGTGTTCCCACTTCTTCGGGAAATGGACGATGAAGGGGACACGCAAGCCGCTGTTGTAGGGCCAGCGTTTGTGGCGTGGCATGCCCGCGCCGTGGTCCCCGTAAAAGAAGACAATGGTGTCCTCCGCGAGGCCGGCGTCTTCCATTTCTTTGAGCTTCGCGGCGAAGAGGCCATCCATTTCCGTGATGTTGTCCGCGTATTGTGCCCAGTCGTGGTGCGACTCCGGTGTATCAGGGTGGTAAGGCGGCACATTCGCCTTCGCCGGATCATGCACCAGCTTGTGCCCAGGCTGGCGAATCTGGCTCTCATGCGTGTTGGTGAAGTTGAAGATGGCAAAGAAGGGCTGGCCATCCTTGCGATTCTTCCAGTGAGCATTCTTCCCGCTGGCATCCCAGACGGCATCCTTGTCTTCGGGAGTCTTGGTTTTTTGCAGGTTGTAGTCTTCCTTCGCGTTGTTCGTGCAGTAGTAGCCCGCTTCGCGCAACATCTGGGGATACATCTTCACTCCCTCGGGAAGCGGCACACTGCTGCGCATGTGCTCGCTGCCGGTGGACGGGGGGTACATGCCACTGATGATGGCCGTGCGTGCCGGTGCACAGACGGGTGCATTCGACCAGGCGTTGAGGAAAAGCTGGGATCGTTTTGCGAAGGCGTCGAGGTTCGGCGTCACCGCATACGTGTCTCCGTAGCAGCCGAGGTTTGGCCCGATGTCCTCCGTGGTGAGCCACAGGATGTTCGGCCGGTCTGCGGCATGCAGGCGTGAGGTGCCACAGAGCGAAAGCAGGACTGCCAGGAAGAGAAGCGTGCGCGTGATCATGAGAGGAGGTGCGTGCGGCATAAACGCGGGAGGAGGCGCGGGCTTTCGGGAAGTTGTTCCCGTTTACTGTCCGTGTTCACTGCCTCTTGTACCCGAGGAGAGCGAAACATACACGACTGATCCTGGCGCTGTGACGCGAAGCGTCCTTGGACTGCGGCAGCCTGCTGCCGCTTTGAAGAGTCCACAGCCTGCTGTGGCGATGGTGATACTCGCTCGTAGTGCGATGTGTCTGGAAAAGCTTGGCGACTTCGTCGCGGTGGAACGCGCAGCAGGCTGCACTTCAGGAAAGCGGCAGCAGGCTGCCGCAGTCCAAGGACGCTTCGCGTCACAGTATCCAGATCGTTTACCTGACGTTCACGTCCTACCTTCCCCCCACCGTCAGCCGGCTGCCACACCGCATGAGGTGGTGCGCCTGGCCGAGACGGGTGCAGGTGGCCACGAATTCCTCCGTGGTGTCCGTGTTGAACTTGAACATCTCGTAGTGGCACGGGACCACCAGTCCGGCGTCGCAGGCCTTGGCGAGGGCGGCGGCTTCGGTGCCATTCAGATTGCCTGCCACGCGGCGCTCAGGCTTGTCGCCGTTGATGGGCAGGAGCATCAGGTCGCAGCGGGCATGGCGCAGTGGCTCGATGAGGCCGTCATGCCACTTCGTATCGCCGCTATGATAAATGGTGATGCCGTTGCGCCGGATGATGAAGCCAAGGTAGTGGCAGCGCCCCTGCGAGTCGCGGTCCACCTGGTTGTGCGCCGCGGCCACGCCGGTGAATTCCCAGCCGTTTACCGTGAGAGATTGGCCGTCATTCAGCCCGAGATACTCGATGCCGGAATCCGGCAACCGCTTGCGAGCCTGCGGCAGGTTGGCCTCCGGCAGCACGAGCTTGATGCCGCCGCTCGCCTTTGCCAAGGGGCGCAGGGTTTCTTCATCGAAATGATCCGTGTGCTGGTGGCTGCTGGTGACCACGCCCACCATGTCCAGCTTCTCCGGGGAGATGCACAGGTCCGTCATGCGGACGTGAGGCTTGTCCGACTTCGCGTATTTCTTCGTGAGCGAGTCGGAGAGGTAGGGATCCAGCAGGAGGAATTCACCCGCGCACTTCAACAGGAACCCACTCTGCCCCAGCCACCAGAGATGCAGGCGGTCGCCCCCATTGGAGGCGTTGTGGATGTCGGCGAGCAGGGCGCCGTTCTGCAGCACGGGTTTGATCAGCATGCGGGGGAAAGGGAAGTTCCGCTCTGGCGGGATTCCATTCAAGGGGAAAAGACCCGGCTGTGTAAATGGAAAAGCGGAAACGAATTGGGCAGACGAGGGGGAGAAGCGGTCACTTCTTCTTTTTTGTCCTCTTCATGCTGTTTTTGTAAGCCTTGTAAGCCGCATCGAACATGGCGTCATCAACGTACCGCACTTCGGTCTCAGCGTCGTCGGCTGCATGAGGATCGGTGCCAGGCTTCCAGTCCTCGGCTCCCAGTTGCTTGCGAATATGCTCCATGCGTTTTGCGAGGCTGAGTGGCTTTTTCAAAGATGGCGTCACCAATTTTTCGCCAGCTGGTGTCAATGAGCATCCATCTTCGTGAACCCTGATGATGCCTGCTCTCTGCAACCGGCTAAAGCCGCCATTCACTTCAGAGGGTGTGAAGATGGCGTGGTTGATGCCGTCTCCCACACCAATGATGGTCTCAAGAGAAACGGCGCTGCCTCTCGGACCCGCAAGACAAATGGAGGTGAGCAACCAGACATCGCTCCAGAGAAAAGTTGATGGGGAACTCATCATGCTGATATGCAGGTGACGCTGCAAAGTGAAAATGGACGGCTTGGAAGAGGGGATGTTTACTGGAAAATTTTTATCCAATCTGTAGCCGCATTTACGCCGAAGGCGTTAAACACTGCTAGCCCAAGGTCAGCTTGCGAAGCAAGCGCCACCTTGGGTTGGCCCGAAAGAGCATTTGAACCCAGAATGGGTTCCACAGAGAAGCAACTGATCAGGGTTACCTCCTCCACGATGCGACTCCTTTGTAGAACGCTTTCAGCGTTCAGCATCTTGATCTCATAGACCCAAGGTGGCGCTTGCTTCGCAAGCTGACCTTGGGCTGGACAATGTACAACGCCTTCGGCGTAGAAACAGCTGCGTCAACACTTAAGGTGCTCTAGTAGGCTCCCCCTTTCACCGAACCAGAAGCATCTGGTACGATGGCCGAAGTAACGTCATTGTTGTCATACAGCCAGTCCGGCCAGAGACCGACCGCCACGAGAGCATCGCGTGAGTATTCAAGGCTCACTTTCAACTCCTCATGCGATTCACCCGAATCGAAGTGAAACCACGACTGTGAACCGGCGGTGCGTCGCGCCAACTCCACCACGAGATATTCAGGACCGTCCGGAATATCTGCGAGGCACTGCGAAATGAAGTCATCGGTTACGACACCCCGCAGTGGGAGTTGTGGCAACCGAAAGGCGATGACACTGGTGAGTGGAGGTAACTTTTCAATCCTGGAAGCCAGTTCTCGGAACGACGAGAAGAACTCAAATGATTTTGCTCCTCCGCTATATGCGTAGCGAATGAGCACCAGAATTTCTCCGGCGCTCCGAACCCAACTTTCGAGCCTGGCAAGAAAAGCAGGGTCCGATGTCGCAGTGTTTTGAACGCTCACAGGGACAGCTTGGCAGCTTTGAGCTTGGTTGGCGAAACAAAAGCGAGCTTCACAGCTCCTTCCTTACCATCTCCACCCCCGCCACCATGTTCGCGAGTTTCTTCTTCGCGGCCCATCTCGCCGTCTGGCTGAGGCCGCAGTCGGGGGCGAAGACGAGGCGATCGGCGGGTGCGAATTTCAAGGAAGCGCGCACGGCATCGGCGATCTGCTCGGGTGTTTCGACGTGGTAGCTCTTCACGTCGATCACGCCCACGGCCACGTCGTATTTTTCCGCCATGGGCTTGATGACATCCAGCTCGGCGTACTCGCGGTTCGCCATCTCCACGTGGACCTCATCGGCGTGCAGGTCGAGGAAGGCGGGGAAGAGCGGGGCGTACTTGCGCCAGCCGACGGGATGACCCTTGAAGTTGCCGAAGCACAGGTGCGTGCAGATGCGGGATTTGCCGCGCGCGGGCTCCACGGTGTGGTTGAAGATGCTGACAAAGCGGCGTGTATCCTCCTTGTAGCCGTAGCAGCTCATGCTGGGTTCATCCACGCAGATCTCCTTGCAACCGGCTCGCACGAGGTCTTCGATTTCCTTTCTCACCAGGGGCAGCAATGCCTGGGTGATGGCGAAGCGATCCTTGTACTCCTCATTGGGGGCGAGGCGTCCTGAGAGCGTGTATGGCCCGGGAACGGAAACCTTGAGAGGCACGCCCTTGGGCGCGAGGCGCTGCAGGCGCTCAAACTCCTCTACCGCGCCGAGTCCACGCGGCGCTGCGAGCGTGCCCACGATGGCATGCTTCCCACGTTGATCATGCGCGGGTGGGCCGAAGCGGCGGGGGCTGGCAGGTTCGAGCGCGATGCCCTCGATGAAGCCGTAGAACGAGAGATTAAAATCAAAGCGTGTCTGCTCGCCATCCGTGATGACATCGAGCCCGGCATCGAGTTGATCGCCGATGGCCACGCGTGCTGCGTCATCCTGCATTTCCTTGATGTCCTCTGAGCCGAACTTGTCGAGGTGCTGTGAGGAAAACTCCAGCCAGCCGGGGAAGGGATAGCTGCCGATGACGGAGGTGCGGAGTGGCTTGTCTTTCATCGTGAGGAGGGGTGAGGGGGCGGAATGATGGAGTACTGGAATACTGGAGTGGTGGAGGACTGAGAGAGTCCAAGGACTCGTGGGGTGGGTTAGACCCCAAGGCCAGCGTAGTAGCGGCTGATGCGGCGGGCGTGTTCGTCGTAGGCGGCCTCGAAGAGTGCAGTGGCTTTTTCTGCACCGCAGACGGCTCCGGCGGTCAGGACCTTGGGAGGGTGTCCGGCTTTGGTGAGACGGTCGGCGACTTCGGCCTTGATGGCATTGATGATGAGGCAACCTCCCACCGTGGAACCGGGAGCCACGGGCGTTTCGAGGTTGTCGATTTTTACCATGGCGTCTCCAATGGGCGCACCGGTGTCGAGCACGAGGTCAGCGAAGTCCTGGAGCTTCTTGCCATCACGATGGCGGCTGGTGCTGGCATCGCTGTGCTCCTGGCTGATGAGCGCGACTACGCGGACGCCGCGCTTTTGGAACTCCTCCGCGATTTCCACGGGCACCACATTGCAGCCGCTGCTGGAGATGACGAGGGCGCAGTCCCCTTCCTGCAGGGCGAAATTTCTCAAGATGCGCGCCGCGAAGCCGCTGACGTTCTCCAGGAACATGGCTTGCCTCTGGCCGTTCGCGCCGACCACGAGATTGTGGAAGGTGAGGGAGAGTTCCACGATGGGGTTGAAGCCCGGGAAGGACCCGTAGCGGGGCCACATCTCCTCCACCATGATGCGGCTGTGCCCGCTGGCGAAGACGTGCACCATCTGCCCCTTCAGGATGGTCTCCGCGAACCAGTCCGCCGCCTGCTGAATCTGGGATTCCTGCGCGCGGGCGCGGGTGAGAAGGCGTTCGGAAGCTTCGAGAAAGCGGAGGGCGGGGGAGGAGGCGGGCATGGGTGAACTGATGTCACCAAAGCCGATAAGAAAATCAATGTCGAATGTGCACTGGCGTAGAGCGAGAACTCCCCGGGTGAATGGCGGGATTGTACATGGGGGAGGGGGGCGTTCGCGAGGAAGGACCGGTGGGTTCCCAAGTCAGCCGAGGTCAGGGACCACTCTCTGTAGTCGCCGCTTCCTCAAAAAAATGCGGTAGGGATGTGCTCCTGCGCGTCTTGCATTAGATGGGCGGAGGTGGAGCGGAGCTGCGGCACGAAATCGCCTTGCAACGCTGCATTCCCCACCGCCTCCGCCCGCCATATTCGGACGCGCAGGAGAGCATCCCTACCGCATTTTCTGATTGAGGGACGCTCACCTTGAAGGGCGAGGCGAACGAAATCGCTGCAATCTACGGCATAGACCGACTGACTCGCGAAGGGACTCGCGAGCTACGTTTAAGGAGCCGCTGCTTCGCGGGCTTGGGCCTGGCTTTCGGGGGCCAGATTGGCAATCGGGTAACTGATGCGCTGACCGTTGGGCATCTTGAAGATGACATTCTCACCCTCGATGCCGCCGAAGCCGGCGCGGATCTTCCGGCCTTCGGCATTGGTCCAGGACATGATGGGCGGCAGCTCCTTCTTGGCCGCGACCTTGGGAGCATCCTTGTCCAGCGGCGCGCCGACGGAGATCCATTCCCGCAGGGTGGCAATGTCCTTGCTGCTCAGATTCTTGTTCGGCGGCATGTGGTTCTTCGCATCCGGGTTTGCGATGACTTCCAAGAAATGGCTGGAGGCGGGGTCGCCGGGCTCGATGATGAGGTTCGGGCCGATGTCCTTCTTGAGGCGGGTCTTGTTGTCGAAGACGAAGCCGGCCTTCTCCTTCTTGGCCTCCTCGCTGTGGCACTCGTAGCAGTGCTCCTTCAGGATGGGCTTCACGTCCTTGTCAAAATCCTTGGCCCCCAGGCAGGGCGCGAGGGTCAGGGTCACAAGGAAGGTGGCAAGGGGGAACCGGGGGAGCATCGCAGAATACAACGATGCACCCGTGCGAAGCTTAGGCAAATGGTCGTGTGTGGCGCGTCTTCCGCTTGCCAGCGCCCCGGCATGCGGTTGGTTGCCCCGTGACCCAAGCTTCCGCTCCGCATCAGCCCCCGCCCAACCCGCTCCTTGAGATTGCTCTTACCATCATCCTGCCCTCGCTGGTGCTGGACAAGCTGAGCACGCCGGAGCGGCTCGGTCCCCTATGGGCGCTGGTGGTGAGCCTCGCGTTTCCGGTTGGCTTCGGCATCTGGTGCTTCATCCAGAAGAAGGGGTGGAATCTCTTCTCCGTCCTCGGCTTCGTGACCATCCTCATTACCGGCAGCCTGGGTCTGTTGAAGCTGCCCGCCTTCTGGTTCGCGGTGAAGGAGAGCACCATTCCCATCATCATCGGGCTGGCGTTCCCGTTGAGCCATCGCCTTGGGAAGCCGCTCATCAATGCGCTCATCATGCAGCCGCACGTGATCAATCTGGAAGCCATGAAGGCGGCGCTGAACACACCGCAGCGTCAGGCCGACTACAAGAAGGCTCTCTTCCGCGCCTCGTGTGAATTGGGCTTGGGCATGCTGGTGAGTTCCGTTTTGAATTTCTTCCTGGCGATGCATCTCCTCGGAGGCAAGGAGCCCGCGACCGAGGCCTTCATGAAAGGCATGGCCAAGCTCAACTGGATGGGCATGCTCGTCATCGGCGTGCCCATGATGGTGGTCATGCTGGTCGTGTTCTTCCGCCTGCTGAAGCAGCTAACGCGCATCACCGGATTGGAGCGGGATGATTTGATGAATCCCGGGACGACGGTGAGAAGGCAGGTGGGTGGGTGAAGCGGAGTAAGTGAGCGAGGCGACCTTCTCCTCCGCTCTTTCAGAGCGGCATCTATTTCCTGCTTACCTAGGGTGTCGGTCGCCAAGGCTCCCTAACCCTAGGCTGGGCTCCTGCGACCCTTCAGGGCGCGAATGCGAACAGCAATTACGTTAGGAGGCAAGGATTCGCGTTGGCGAAACATTGTCATCTAACTTGCAGCCTTTTTACGCCGAAGGCGTTGTACATTGTCCAGCCCAAGGTCAGCCTGCGAAGCAGGCGCCACTTTGGGTGAGATAGACGAAGCGCAGGAACTCTGAAAGAGTTCAACAGAAGGCACTGCCATATCTAGGCTATGGCGGCTATCTCCTTGCAGCGCTCTTGTGGAACGCTTCCAGCGTTCAGCATCTCGAACTCGGTACCCAAGGTGGCGCTTGCCGCTTCGCGGCGAAGCTTACCTTGGGCTGGACAATGTCTAACGCCTTCGGCGTACCCCTGTAGAGGCCATCGTTTTGTTGAAGATGTTCTAAAAAAGGCCGGTCACTTCTGCGTCACCAGCCCATTCAGCAGCCCACCGACGCCACCCCCTGCGACACCCCAGGAGCCGGCGTAGGTGTTCTTGTAGAAGAGAACGCGGGCCCAGTAGGTGTTGCCGCCGGGCATGGTGAGATCGACCACACTCATCACGGCAGTGTCACCGGCCCAGTTCACCTTTGCAGGGATGGCGATGGGGAAGTCGGCTCCTTTGTATTTCACGCGGGCGTTCACGGTCCACTTGTCACCCTCCACCTTGGCGACACTGGTGATGTTGTAGGACTCGTTGCGCTCCTCGGTGAGTTCGCCTTCCTTCACGCCGCTCCAGCGGCCGGTGAGGGTGGCCTCCGTGAGCATCTTGGTGAACTCAGCTTCAAGCTCGGCTTGGGAAGGCGTGGTTGCTGCACCCGCAGGTTTCGCTGTGGTGTCCTGCGAGGGAGCGAGGGATACACAAGAAAGGGCGAGGCAGACAGCGAGGAAAGGGGAGAGCGTTCTCATGGAATTGGAAGTCAGCAGGTCAACAGGAGTACGGTGCTACTGGTGTATTCGAACGTCGCGACTGGCGGATTGTTTCTGACGCTGTGTTGATGATCGCTGGTTCTCTGAAGCTGACGATTTACGAAGTCCATCTCGCAGAGTAGGTGTGTCAGGACTAGAAAGCGGCGTGATACACACGACAGATTCGGACGCTGTGACGCGAAGCGTCCCTGGACTGCGCGCAGCCCTGCTGCCGCTTTCCAGAGTCCACAGCCTGCTGTGGCGATGGTGACACTCGCTTGCAAGGTGACGCATCCTGAGAAGCTTGGCGACTGCGTCGCGGTGAAGCGCGCAGCAGGCTGCGCTCAGGGAAAGCGGCAGCAGGGCTGCGCGCAGTCCAAGGTGGCTTCGCCACACAAGTGTCCCCATGGGCGCGGTGGTGAGTTCATTGGAAGACACCAAAAGAAAAACGGCAGGTCCTGCGACCTGCCATTCGTCATGACCGCCGGGGCCCGGCGGACTACTTTCTAAATTCGCTGCTTACGCGCCGCGGGGCTCGGTCACGTGATTGCTGCAGGCTTTCACGATTTCGTAGAAGCTGCCGCTTTCGAGGCTTGCGCCGCCCACGAGGGCGCCGTCCACGTCGGGCTGGGAGATGAGCTCAGCCATGTTGCTGGGCTTCACGCTGCCACCGTACTGGATGCGGATTTTGCGGGCGGTGTCTTCGTCGAACATTTCGCCGAGCACCTTGCGGATGAAGGCGTGTGCCTCCTGCGCCTGCTCCGGGGAGGCGGTGCGGCCGGTGCCGATAGCCCACACGGGTTCGTAGGCGATGACCACGTCCAGCAGACGGCGGGAGCCCACGTTGGCGAGGCTCTCGCGGGTCTGGGATTCGAGCACCTGCTCAATCTTGCCGGCATCGCGCTCTTCCAGCGTCTCACCCACGCAGAGGATGGGGTGGATGCGCGCCTCAAGGGCGGCGAGGAGCTTGGCGTTCACAATCGCGTTCGTCTCGCCATACATGGCGCGGCGCTCGCTGTGACCGACGATGACGTGACGCACGCCGCACTCCTTGAGCATCACCGCGCTGATTTCACCCGTGTAGGCGCCACCGGCGTGCTGGCTCATGTTTTGCGCACCGAGCTCCACGGTCTCCGAGCGGCCACCCTGGATGAGCTCCTGTGCCTTCGGCAGGGAGAGATAGGGAGGCACAATCACCACCTGCACGCCCGTCTTCTCAGGAAGGACGCGGAGAAAGGAACGCAGAAACTTCTCCGTCTCGGACGGAGGATTGTTCATCTTCCAGTTGGCGGCGACAATCGGTTTGCGGAATACAGGGAGCATTTGGGGGCTGGAGTAGGCGGGTCTGCAGTATCAGAAAATCGTCAATCAGTCGGCAAGAAAAAAGGTGCTGATGGGGAAGTGAATATAGTTATTTGTCCTGTAGCGCAGCAACTCCGGGCAGTTCTTTGCCCTCCAGTAGTTCGAGGCTCGCCCCGCCGCCGGTCGAGATGAAAGTGACCTTGTTTGCCACGCCGGCCTTTTTCACGGCCTTCACGCTGTCGCCGCCGCCAATGATGGTCTTGGCGCCGGAGTTCGCGGCCACGGCCTCGGCGATGTCAAAGGTGCCCTTGGCAGACGTCTTGATTTCGAAGACCCCCATGGGGCCGTTCCACACCACGGTCTTGGCCTTGGAAACCTCTTCCGCGAAGAGCTTTACGGATTCCGGACCGATGTCCACGCCTTCCCAGCCGTCCGGGATGCTCTCGTTCACGCCGGTGTACTTGGTCTCGCCGAGCTTCTTGGCGTCGAAGTCGAAGGCGTCCGTAATGAGGGCGTCCACGGGGATGAGGAGCTTCACGCCGTTCTTCTTCGCCTTGTCGATGGCGGCCTGTGCGATCGGTTCCCAGTCAGGCTTGTACAGGCTCTTGCCGATGGAGATGCCCTGCACCAGCTTGCGGAAGGTGTAGGCCATGCCGCCGCCGATGATGATGGTGTCCGCCTTGTCGAGCAGGCGGTTGATGACCTCGATCTTGTCATTCACCTTGGCGCCGCCGAGGATCACCACGAAGGGGCGCTCGGGGTTCTCCAGCTCGTCGTGCAGGTAGGCCAGCTCCTTCTCCATGAGGAGGCCGGAGACGGCGGGAAGGAAATCAGCCACACCGGCGGTGGAGCTGTGGGCGCGGTGGGCAGAGCCGAAGGCGTCGTTCACATACACCTCAGCCAGCTCGGAGAGGGACTTGGCCAGGGCGGCGTCGTTCTTCTCTTCTCCAGCGTGGAAGCGCACGTTCTCCAGCACCAGGACTTCGCCGTCCTTGAGGGCGAGCGCCTTGGACTTGGCTTCGTTGCCGATGCAGTCATCCGCGAAGGCGACGGGCTTTCCGAGAAGGTCGGAAAGCTTGGCGACGGCGGGCTTGAGGGACTGCTTGGGGTCCGGCTTGCCCTTCGGGCGGCCGAGGTGGCTGGCGAGAATGACGCGTGCGCCCTTCTCGATGAGGTAGTTCAGGGTGGGGAGCGTCTCCTTGATGCGAGTGTCGTCCGTCACCACCATGGCACCATCTTTCTCTTCAAGAGGCACATTGAAGTCCACGCGCACGAGGACGCGCTTGCCAGAAATGTCGATGTCGCGGATGGTCTTCTTGGGCATGGGGAAAGTGGGTTGGAAGGGCAGGCAAAAAGCCAGCAAGTTGCGGGCCGTCCAGCGGAAAGTTGTCCTCGTACGTAGAAACCCATAGAATCGTGTCTGGTGGCTCTAAAAAGTCCTTTGGCCCACCACCTTGCATTCGCATTTAGCCTGCCCTATCGCACCTTCCTCACACATGCCTGAATCCTTTGTTCATCTTCATTTGCACACGGAATACTCGATGCTCGATGGGGCAGTGCGGATTCCGGACCTGATGAAGCGGGTCAAAGCGCTCGGGATGACCGCCGTGGCCATGACGGACCATGGCAATCTCTTTGGAGCCATTGAGTTCTACCAAGCCTGCCAAAAGGCGGGGATCAAAGCCATCATTGGCTGCGAAATCTACCTGGCCCCGGGGAGCATGGAGGACAAGAAGGAGGTGACAGGGCGAAAGCGCTCCTCCCACCTCACCCTGCTGGCGGAAACGAATGAAGGCTACGCCAATCTGGTGAAGCTGGTGACCAGTGGCCACCTCGAGGGCCTGTATCAGAGCGAACCGCGTGTGGACAAGAAGCTCCTCGCCAAGCATGCCAAGGGACTCATCTGCCTGAGCGGCTGCCTGAACGGCGAGATCAATGAATTCATCCTCTCCGATCGTGAGGATGAGGCGCGCAAGAGTGTGGTGGAACTCCGCGACATCTTCGGTGCGGATAATTTCTTCCTGGAAATGCACAATCACGGCAGCTCCCAGCAGCATACCTGCATGGTGAAGCTGGCGGAGTTCGCAAAGGAGTTTGGGCTCAAGACTGTGGCTGCGAATGATGTGCACTTCCTGAACAAGGAGGACCATGAGGCACACGATGTGATGATCTGCATTGGCGAAGGCGCCAACGTGCATGACGAAAAGCGGAAACACTACTCGCCAGAGGTCTATCTGAAGACGGCGGAGCAGATGTACGAGCTCTTCGAAGGATTCGAGGATGCGTGTCGCAACACGCTGGAGATCGCGGAGCGCTGCAACGTGACCATGAAGCTCGACTCCGCGAGCATTGAGAAGTATCCGCAGTTCCAGCCTCCAAATGGGATCGACCGGAATGACTACCTGCGTGATCTGAGCCTCAAGGGGCTGGCGACGCGCTACGGCGCGGAGCGCGCCGAGAATGATACCGCGCTGCGTGAGCGCCTGGACTACGAGCTGGGCATCATGTCGAAGATGAACTTCACCAGCTACTTCCTGATTGTCTGGGACTTCATCAACTGGGCGAAGGAGCACGGCATTCCCGTAGGACCGGGCCGTGGCTCGGCGGCAGGCTCACTGGTCGCGTATTGCCTGGGCATCACGGATATCTGCCCGCTGCAGTTCGGACTCATCTTCGAGCGCTTCCTGAATCCTGAGCGTAAGTCACCGCCTGACGTCGACATCGACTTCTGCCAGACGCGACGCCCGGAGGTGATCGACTACGTGCGGCACCACTACGGGATGCGCAGCGTGAGCCACATCATCACCTTCGGCACCATGGGCGCGAAGAGTGTGATCCGCGACGTGGGTCGCGTGCTGGGCATGAGCTACGGGGATGCGGACCGCATTTCCAAGATGATTCCCGCTGAGCTGAACATCACGCTCGAGGATGCGGTGGAAAAGAATCCCGAGCTGAAGAAGGCCATCGCGGAGGAGTCCGCCACACAGCAGCTCTGGCAGTACGCCACCTTCCTGGAAGGCATGACGCGCAACGCCGGCATCCACGCGGCGGGTATCGTTATCGGGGACCAGCCGCTGGACAACTTCATCCCGCTGACGCTCGGCGCCGCGGAGGAAGTGGTGGCCCAGTTCGCCATGGGCCCGCTCACGGATGTGGGCATGTTGAAGATGGACTTCCTGGGGCTGAAGACCCTCAGTGTGATCCATGATGCGGTGCAGTTCGTGCGCCTGCGATTCCCGGACTTCAAAGTCGAGGAGGCTCCACTCGACGACCTGAACACTTACAAGCTTCTGCACAAGGGCGAGACGGTCGCCGTGTTCCAGATGGAATCTGGAGGCATGTCCAACACGTGCAAGCAGCTCGAGCCGGACCGCATCGAGGAAATCATCGCCTTGCTCGCGCTCTACCGTCCGGGCCCGATGGACCTCATCCCGGACTTCATCAAGCGTAAAAAGGGTGAGCAGAAGGTGGAGTATCTCCACCCGCTGCTGGAGGACGTCAGCAAGGAAACGTACGGCATTCTGATCTACCAGGAGCAGGTGCAGAAGGCTGCCAACCTCCTCGCCGGCTATACCCTCGGTGCTGCGGACGAACTGCGCCGCGCCATGGGTAAGAAGGATGAGAAGAAGATGGCCCAGCAGCGAGCCATCTTCGTGGAGGGCTGTGGCAAGACGGTGGGCATCAGCGACCGCAAGGCGAACGACATCTTCGACCTCCTGGCGAAGTTCGCAGGATACGGCTTCAACAAGTCGCACTCCGCTGCGTACGGGATCGTCACCTACCGCACCGCCTTCCTGAAGGCGAACTACCCCGTGGAATTCATGGCAGCGGTGCTGTCCTATGAAGTCAACAACACGGACAAGATCTCCAGCTTCGTCTCCGAGTGCCAGCGCATGGGCATGACCATCCTGCCGCCGGACGTGAACAAGAGTGCGCTGAAGTTCGCCCCCGAGTGCATCGGCGACAGCACGGTACCGGAGGCCATCCGCTTCGGTCTCTCTGCCGTGAAGAACGTGGGCGAGGGCGCGATGTCCCAGGCGGTGGAAGAGCGCAAGAAGAACGGGCCCTACAAGAGCCTGGAGGATTTCTGCCAGCGACTTGACTCGCGCGCGATCAACAAGCGGCTCATGGAAGCGCTCATCAAGGTGGGCGCCTTTGACTTCACCAAGGAGGATCGCGCGGCGATGTTTGCCCGCATCGACCAGGTGCTCTCAGCGGCCGCTTCGCGGCAGAAGGAGCGCCGCGCCGGCGTGGTGAGTCTCTTTGGCGACGATGACATGGGCGCCACCCGCAACACGGTGACGGCAGCGCAGAAGCCGAAACCGTGGACGAAAGAAGAGGTGATGGCCTTTGAGAAGGAATTGCTGGGTTTCTTTGTCTCCGGTCACCCGCTCGACAAGTATCGCTACGTCTTCGAAAAGGACAATGTGACGCGTGTCATGGACCTGCAGGAGATGAAGCAGGAGAAGCAGAAGGTCTTCTGCGCGGGCACCATCGAGCGCCTGGAAATCAAGTTTACCAAGAAGGACAACCGCGCTTTCGCCACCTTCGCTCTGGAAGACTTCACCGGCTCGGTGGAGTGCATCGCGTGGAATGACACCTACGAGAAGTTCAAAGACATCATGGTCTCCGGCGCCGCCGTGGGCATCCGCGCTCGCACGGAGAAGGACAATCGCAGCGACGCGATTCGATTGACAGCTCAGGAAATCAAGCCGCTCAAGCCGGCCAGGGAACCGAAGGAAGGCGCGAAGCCGAAGAACGGCAATGGCAACGGCAAGCTCTCCACCAACGGCATGCTGGTGCTGCGGTTGAACTCCGCGGACCACAGTGAGCAGGATTTGGAGGAGATCTTCGGCATCATCAAAGCGCATCCGGGGAATACCAAGGTGCAGTTCCGCATCGCCGTGGCCAGCGGACGTGAAGCGGTGTTGAATGCCGGGAAGGAGTACAGCGTGGAACTGAGCGACGAGGTGCGCGAGGACCTGCAGGAGTGGGTGGGGTGATGGTGGTCCGCACACTCCGCGTGCGGGCGTGTGACAGGGGAATGCGGCTGTCGTATTTTCCAGGAGTTGGATCTGCGCTTTGCGTCTTGGAGTGCGGTGGCAAGCGCTAAGGCGCGACACCGCTTTGAACGAAGAGACGCAATATCCCGACACCCGTTTTTCGCTCAAACTCCCCAGACCTTCTGAAAGTCCGGCATCAGGATTCTTGGTGAGTTTCACCAGTTTGGAGCCTGCTCAAACTCCGCTCAAAGCGGTGTCGCGCTTGAAGCTTGCCACCGCACTCCAAGACGCAAAGCGCTCCGTTACGTGCATCCTTCAGTTCGTCGCCGTCGCTGCCGCCGCATCATAGAAGGACTGACGCTCAAACCACCACAGGTTCCCATTGAGCAACAAGGGAGAAGCAGTACTGTGGTGTTTCACATTCGCATTCCACCTTTCTCAACCCCACCCAGCGACCACGTTCCGCTCCCTCAATGAGATTTGAAGACCTGAGAGGCATTCTCCAATACGTTCCCCAGTTCAAGGAACGCATCTTTGTCATTGCCTTTGACGGCGCCGTCATGCGCCTGCCGAACTTCCACAGCCTGCTGCAGGACATTGCCGTGCTGCAGTCGCTGAGCATTCAGGTGGTCGTGGTCTTTGGCGCGCGTAAGCAGATCCAGGAACTCGCGGACCTGCGCGGCGTGAAGCTGACCAGTGACGACGGCATGGGCCTCACGGATGCCGCGACGCTGGAAGTCAGCGCGGATGCCATCTCCCGACTCACCAGCGAACTGATGGGTGACCTCACCGCCTTGGAACTGCGTGTCGCCGTTCCCAATGCGCTCGCCGTGCACCCTGCCGGTGTGATTGAGGGCGTCGACCTGGTTCACACCGGTCGTATCGAACGTGTCGACCAGCGCATGCTCCTGGCGATGCTGAAGGAAGGTATCATCCCCGTGCTGCCGCCTCTGGGATATGATGGCCGTGGCGCTACCTTGCGCGTGAACTCGGATGAGGTCGCCGTGGACGTGGCGCTGGAGCTGGATGCTGCCAAGGTCATCTTCGTCGCGGAAGAAGGTCTGGTGGATGCCGCTGGGCAGCGCCTCGCCCAGATCTCCGTGGGACAGGCGCGGGAGATGGCCAAGCGCAAGGACTCTAATGCGGACCCTAGCCTGCTCTCGAAGCTGAAGCACGCCGCTCTCGCTTGTAACGAAGGCGTGCCCCGCGTGCACATCATTGATGGACGGCAGGACGAAGTGCTGCTGGCCGAACTCTTCAGCAACGAAGGCGTCGGCACCATGATCCATGCGGATGACTACCAGCACCTGCGCAAGGCGCGCACGTCTGACATTCCTGCGCTGCAGGCGATGATGCGTGAGAGTGTGGAAGATGCCGCACTCGCTCCGCGCACGCGCGAGCAGATGCAGAAGAGCATCGGCGACTTCTACGTGCTTGAGCTGGACGGCAACCCGGTGGCCAGCGTCGCCGTGCATGTGTATGAACTCGATGGCGGAGTGAAAGCGGCGGAACTCGCCTGCCTCTTCGTGCGTCGCGCGCACAAGAACAAGGGGCACGGACGCAAGCTGGTGGCCTTCGCCGAGGACACTGCCCGCCAGCGTGGCTGTGCGTGGATCTTCGCGCTCAGCACCCAGGCCTTCCGCTTCTTCGAGGAGAAGATGGGCTACAAGGAAGTGCCGGTGGATACGCTGCCTGCCAAGAGACGCGAGGCGTACGACCGCAGTGGAAGGAACTCGCGGGTGCTCAAGAAGGCGTTTTGAGCTCAATGGTTGAATCCCGATACCGCACCTCTCATTCATTCTTCCATGCTCATGGCGTAAGACGAGACGGGGCACCAACGAGTCACGCAGGATGAATGGTACCTCGAAGTGTTCCGCAGGGTGCGCGAACGTGAGGGCGTGGATATGGAAGCTGTGCCGAAGGCCTTGGACTGCGTGCAGCCTGCTGCCGCTTTCCTCAAGTGCAGCCTGCTGCACGCTCCTCCGCGACGAAGTCGCCAAGCTTTTCTAGAAGCGTCATCTCACGAGCGAGTATCATCATCGCCACAGCAGGCTGTGGACTCTGGAAAGCGGCAGCAGGCTGCACGCAGTCCAAGGACGCTTCGCGTCACAGCATCTGGATCTGTCGTGTCCGTTTCCTATCCTGATTGGGCATCACGAAGAAATTGTCCGTAGGAAGGCTACCCGTGTGGATGCCTGGTAGCAAAAAAGAGCGCCAGGCAGGATGCCCAACGCCCTTTGTCAGGCCGGAGGTCTAACCTCCGAAATCAGCCCAGCTTCGCGCCGTAGCCCTTGAGCATGTCTTCGAGCATGCGGCCGTACTTCACGTAGCTGTCGTACTGCTCCCTGGCCTTGGCTTCGGGGGAGAGGTCGTCCGCGGAGCCTGCGCCGTGGAACACGACGGCGACGTGGGGCTCGATGCTGATATAGCCTTCGTAGCCGGACTTCACGAGGTCTTCCATGATGCGCTGGGTCTGGCCTTCGCCTTCGCCGGGGTAGGTGTAGTCGGCGTCATTCTTGGCGGTGTTCCACTTGCCGTCCTTCACGTGCACGTGCGCCATGTGGGGCTTGATGGCCTGGTACATTTCCCAGGAGTTTTGCTTCTGGCCGGGGCGGTCGCGGTCGGCAATGAAGACGGGGTTGCCGGTGTCGAACACCCACTTGATTCCAGGAACGGCGTCGTTCAGGCGCTTCACATAGCTCACGCTCATGCCGCCCCAGTTCATGCAGTTCTCATGAATCATGGTGAGGCCGGCGTCATCGAAGCGCTTCTTGATTTCAGCCATGCGGCGGATGCGCTCGGCTTCCATCTGGTCGGGCAGGTCGTTGCCCTCGGCATCCTTGCGCACGGCGTAGCTCATCACGCGGATGAGTTTGGCACCCAGCTTCTGCATGCGCGGGATGGCGCGGTTGATTTCCGCTTCGGTGATGGAGAAGTCGTCTTCGATCTTCTTGGCCCAGTTGCCAATCAGGGAGCCGAAGCCGCTGACCTTCATGTTCTTCGCGGCAAGCTCTTCGCACACCTTCTCAAAGGTGGCCTCGGGGATTTCATGCAGGTTGCCCTTCACGCCATCGAACTCCACCACGCGGGATTCAATGCTGTCCCAGCCCAGATCCTGGTGGGCCTTGATTTGCACGTCGAGAGGTGCGCCTGCTTCGTCTGCGATACCGGTGAGTTTGATCATGTGAGGAGTGGGGAAAGGGAGGGGACTGTGTGCGAAACGTGCCGTGGGGTGTTACAGGGTGCAAGGGCGGATTTACGCGCAATCCGCGTGTCGCTTGCCTGTAGAACGGTTCGCGCTAGCATCCGGGCGCGCCATGGGCAGAAAATCACGACGTTCCAGCACAAAAGGTGAAGTCTCAGACGCTCCGCCAAAGCTCCTGGCGACGTGGCAGCGCTCCTTCCTCTGGGCCATGTGGCTCTCCGTGCTGGCCCTGCTCTGGCAGAACACGAGCGGGGAGGGCTTCACCTTCGTCGAGTTCCTTGCCATGGCCGCCGGCACCGGCGTCACGGTGTGGATGTGCAAGCACCCGATGGGCAGACCCAAGGTGTACATTGATGAACCGGCGCAGATGCGGGGACGTTTCGAATCCCGCACGAACTGGGCGCTCGTCATTCTCGCCGCGCACATCACCCTGCTGGGCGTCGGAGTCGCCGGAAAAATCATCTATGACCTGAATCACGGGCTCACCACCGTGGGTGGCATCTTCGAGGATTTTGCGATGTTCTTCATCGAGAGCCTGAAGATTGCGCTATCCGGCGGAGCGGAGGGAGACGTCACGCGCACGAAGCTCTACACCCTCATCATTGCGCTTCCGATTGGCCCTTTCATGCTGATGTTCGTGCTGGTGCCGTCGACGCATCGAGGTCTGCCTTTCCGCGTGGAACCGGGAGACATCCTGGAAGTGCGTCGCGATGGGAAATGGCAGATCCTCAATGCGCATGAATTTCCCCAAGTGGTGGCCAACGCCATCAACATCGACTTCTACACCGATGCGTCTGATGAAAAACCCACGGTGAGCCTGCCGCTCTCACGTGTGTATTCCTGTGAACTGGGCACTCGAGTGAAGGCGCCGGTGATTGCCGGGTACTTTCGGCTGCGTCTGGAAAAACTCGGATACACGGTGAAGCCGCGCGAGGGAGCCCGCTCCATGTTGGAGAACTGGGTGGCCATGCGTGAAGAAAATCGCGCCGCCTGAGCCATGGGCATGACCAGAGAGCTGTATATCGAGGCTGTGAAGCGGTCGCCAAGGCGGTTCGCCGAAGAAAGGGAGTTTGCTGCATTGCCCCCTGAGTGGATCTCCGAAGCCTGGGGCCTGCAGGAAGTGCAATCCACCGTGGCCGCGGACTTCGTGGAGGAGGTGCGTAAGTGGCCGCCTGAGCCCTTCCTGCACGCGAGTTATCCGCTCATGTCGGTGCTGCCGCCCGCGCTGACCCCAGGGCAGGTGGTGAGGCTCTTTGATCAATTCCGTGAACGCTGGCCGATGTGTGAGCCACAGCTTCGCGAGGAGTTTGAGCAGTTCTTCCCTGGATGCACGGAGTCGTTTCCTTCACCACTGACGGTAGCGGAGGTCACGGCACGGTTGGGTGGCGATGACTATGACACCCTTCTCCTGATGCGTCAGTATCACGACCATCCGGCGCTGCAGCAGCTTCCCGGATTGGAGGACGCGGCGGGGCTTTTGCAGCAGGCGATCGATGTGGGCTGGTTCTCCGATAAGGAAGATCTCTCAGAACTCCTCACGCATCTGGAGCAGGGGAATGACTACGGGGTGCAGGAGTCGATGTTCGAATACATCGCTGGCATGCTGCATGTGAGCTTCCACGATCAGTACGCGATCTGCGAGCCTCACCAGATGATCAAACATCTGAGGGGCTTGATCGCGTCGATGCCGGCGTGAAGCGAAGGGCAAATCCTAGTTCTCCGTGGCTGGCTGGCGCACGGCGGGCGGATTTGCCTTTGCAGGATTGTCTGGTGCGTCCGTGCCTGCGCCGGTTCCCTTCACGTCGCTGGTGGTGGAGGGTGGTGTTGCTTCGCCGGGATTCTGCACACCCGAGCTGGAGGTATTTGTACCATCGGGCGAGGGAGCACGGGGCGGCACGCGTTCACCACTTTCGTCCTTGCAGGACACCATCAAGAGGCTGCATGCGGCAGCGGCGAGAATGACGGAGGTTTTCATGAGGCGTGGTATGGAAGAGAAGAGGCTAGTCGCCGCGGTCACCCTGACCGTGTTTGGCTTTGTGCTTCGCCTTGATGCGGCGGTCCATGCTGAGGGAGCGACTGACATCGTCGCTCTCGACGAACCGGCCATGGCTGTCACGACGGACATACCGCTTGTCCCCTTTGTGGGGTTCGATGAGTTCGCGTTTCGTGCTCATGCCAAGGGATCGCACAAGCATGAAAGGGCGGCTGCATCACGGAGTGTTCAGGTTCCGGCAGCGGCCTTGCGCTTTGCCTTCCAGTCCAGCCAACTCCACCATCCCAAGCCTGCACCGCTGAGGATAAGCAGTGGGCCTCCAAAGAGGCCAATCCAGAACAGACCGTTGGGACCTTCGGCGACAAGGCGGGAGGTGGCATGGTCCTTCGGATTGTAGAAAACAGATACAGGATGTCCGGGCTGGTACTCCAGCGCGATGACAGTAGCCTGTTCCAGATTTCCCTCCTGCTCGGGCTGTCGTGCCGCGGGGGCAGTGCCGGTGTGGCGCTGGCCCTTCAGTTCGTAACTATAGTCCAGCTCCACATGGTACAGGGTGCTGGTCTTGTAGTTCTGCGGTTGGTTGCCCGTGCGCACTTCGCGCTCCTGCACTCGAGAGGAAAGCACGGTGCCTGGGGTTTCCGTCCATACCTCCTGCATTTGCTTCCAGGCCGAGGGTGTCTGCCAAAGCAGTGTAGCGCCACCGAAGGCAATGCCGGCACCAATCACGAGACCGAAGACCAGGACCAGCGCCAGGCAACCGCCGCCGGGTTGCTGGGGTGGGGAAGGGGAGGGGTTCACGGCCCTATCGTCATCAGGAGCCGGGGACGTGCAAGTGGCGGATGGAAAAAATGGATGGCGTGCTTGGGTGGTTGTGCGGCGAAAACACTTGCGCGTGTGGCAGGGTGGGCTTCCATCGCGCAGAGTCCACCTTTCACCCTGGTCGCCTTATGCCGCCTCTTATTCAATGGGTCCTGGTCATCTTTGGTCTGTGGATGATCTATCTGAATGTGCAGGGCCTGCTGGCCAAAAAGAAGAACCTGGCACTGGCCACCGCGGCTGTGAACTGGCCCTCCGTGATTGGGACGGTGGTGTCTTCCAACATTGTGGAGGGACGCTCCACAGATTCCAAGACGGGCCAGACGTACCATAGCTACAGCCCCAAGGTGGAATACTCATACACGGTCGCAGGCGCGGGACTGCAGGGGACCCGGATCGCATTTGGCAGGATCCTCTACTATCAGCCCACCGAAGCGGAGGCCTTCCTGACAAAGCATGCCCCGGGAGCGAGCATTTCGGTATGGCATGACCCGGCTGCACCCGCGGAAGCGGTGTTGGACAGGGATCCGGCGCATGCCACCCACCTCGTGGTGGCGGACTTTGCGATGCTGGGATTTGGCCTGCTGGCAGCGGGTGCCGGGGTGTGGAGCATGCTGGTGGGCTGAGTGCAGTCCGTTCAGCGTGCGGGAGAAAGGGGAATGGCACCGGGCGGGAGCCGTGGTGGCATTTCGCGGCGTCCGTGGCAGATTGTCTTCCCTCTGCTGATACTCAATCGTGCGAAAAAAAGACCACTTCGCACTTGCGCATGTGAACAATCTTGCTAGACATCCCTCCCCTTCGCCCTGCCGTTCCGGTGGGGCATATGGCATTTCCTCTGTTTATCATCATGCGAGTAAGAACCTCAGTGAAGCGCTTGTGCGAGTCCTGCCGTGTCATTCGGCGGAAGGGAGTCGTGCGTATTGTATGCAAAAACCCGCGGCATAAGCAGCGGCAAGGTTAAGTCTGTAGAACACATTCATTATGGCACGTCTGCTTGGAGTTGAAATCCCGAACGAGAAGCGCATTGAAGCTTCTCTTCCGTACATTTACGGCATTGGTCCCTCCCTTACCAGGAAGGTACTCGCTGAGACCAACATTGATCCCAACACCCGCACGGGTGAGCTGACCGATGAGCAGCTCGCGGAAATCAGCCGCGTGGTGAATGCGAAGGGCATCGTCGTGGAAGGCGACCTTCGTCGTGAGCTCAATGCGCACATGAAGCGCCTCTCGAGCATCAACTGCTACCGCTCCATTCGTCATCGTCGTGGACTTCCTGTCCGTGGCCAGCGCACGAAGACCAACGCCCGTACCCGCAAGGGCAAGCGCAAGACCGTGGGTGTGCAGCGCAACCCGAATGCCAAGGCTGGCAAGGTCTAAGCCCTGCTGAGTATCTCTTAATTTTCATCTCATCATGGCCGACGAAAATCAGAATCCTGCCGCAGCGCCCGAAGCTGCCGCTCCTGCTCCTGCCCCCGCCGCGACTCCGGCAGCACCTGCTGCTACTCCGGCAGCACCTGCGACTGACAAGCCCCTCTCCGAGAGAGACCGTCAGAAGAACATCAACGAAGTCTTCCTCAGCCTCGACGGCGGTGCCGGCGATGCCGCTCCCAAGGTCGTCAAGGCCAAGGGCAGCAAGAACGTCACCAGCGGCATTGTGCACGTGGTGGCGACCTTCAACAACACGATGGTCACCGTGACGGACCGCAATGGCAATGCCATCGGTTGGAGCAGCTCCGGCAAGATGGGCTTCAAGGGTTCCCGCAAGGGCACCGCTTATGCCGGCCAGGTGGTGTCCCAGGACGCCTGCCGCCAGGCCATGGGCCATGGTCTCAAGGAAGTGGAAGTGCGCCTCAAGGGCCCCGGCTCCGGCCGTGAGTCCGCCGTGCGTGCCGTGCAGGGTCTCGGTATCGAAATCCTCGCCATCAAGGACGTGACCCCCGTGCCGCACAACGGCTGCCGTCCGCCCAAAGCCCGCCGCGTGTAGTCGCCGCACCTCTCGAAGTTCCGCTCTTTATCCGTCATGGCACGTTATACTGGTCCCAAGGAAAAAATCGCCCGCCGCTTTGGTGTGGCCCTGTTCGGCCCCTCGAAGGCCCTCGAGCTCCGCGCCTTCCCCCCGGGGCAGCACGGCCCCCGCAATGCCCGCCGCAAGACTTCCGACTACGGCACCGCGCTGATCGAAAAGCAGAAGCTCCGCCACACCTACGGCGTGCTGGAGAAGCAGTTCCGCAAGTTCTTCGCCGAAGCCTCCCGCCGCAAGGGCGTGACCGGTACCATCCTCCTTCAGATGCTTGAACAGCGTCTGGACAATGTGGTCTACCGCATGAGCTTCGCGAACAGCCGCTTCGCCGCCCGTCAGATCGTCGGCCACGGCCACGTGACGGTGAATGGCAAGCGCGTGAACATCGCGAGCTATCAGGTGAAGGCCGGTGACGTGGTCGCCGTCAAGAACACCCCCCGCTCCCAGCAGCTGGTGAATCGTTTCCTCGACCTGACTCAGGGCGCAGTGATTCCCGACTGGATGACCGTGGATCGCGACAAGCACACCGGCACCGTGAACCGTGCGCCGGAACGCGAAGAAATCGACGTCTTCGTGAACGAGCAGCTGGTCGTGGAACTCTACTCCCGCTAGTCCCAGCCAGTACAGGCTGAACCATTTGAAGGCTGAAGGAGCAATCCTTCAGCCTTTTTTTGTGCTGTGTAATTGCTTTTTGCGAAAAAAGTCCCTTTACAAAAAGTAAGCAAGCACTTACATAGGGCTGCAAGTAAGCACTTGCATTCGTTTTCCATCTCAGTAGATGCCTCCGAACGCCGTCACCTCAACGACCAAGACCGAAGTCGGTACGCGAAATAAGATTATCGCGGCCGCTTTGAACGTCTTCGCCAGGGATGGCATTCCCCGCGCCACCACCCGCATCATCGCGGAAGAAGCGGGCGTGAATGAAGTGACCTTGTTCCGGCATTTCACGAACAAGGACGGGTTGCTCCAGGCGGTGTTCGACAACGTGATGAACACTCCAGCGTATGAATCGCTGGACACGGACAAGGCGTGGGTCGGTACGCTCCACGATGTACTCCGTAATTTCGGCCTGTCCTTCTACCAGATGCTGGAGAGGGATGAAGCCTTCATCCGTACCTTGATTGGCGAGGCCCGCCGCCTCCCTGAGCAGCATCGCAAGATTGTGATGGAAGCCATCAAGCCCCTGCGCAATCGGTTCCTCCAGGTCCTTCAGAAGGCCCAGGAGACCGGCGAGGTGCGCAAGGATGTGAACCTTTTCGCGGCCATGGACATGTTCACGAACATGCTCATGGGCGGCATGCTGAAGAATACGGTGGAGTTCCAGCGGGACTACGCCCCACGGCAGTACGTGAACACCTGCGTGGACATCTTCATGGCAGGCATCGCACCGCCGCAGCAGCAGCGTCCTCGACGCTGACATCATTTCCCCCCCCAAGACCAAGCAACCTGACCCCCGGCTTTTCTCAACTGTACTCCAGGACAGGATCAGAAAAGCTGGGGGTTGGGTTTGCCCTTCCCAGGGGAACCTCGAAGGAGAAACCGAGCACGCATCGGATGTCCTGATGGGAGCCAGAAACACAGCCGCCAGGACGGCACCCGAACTGCTCAAGCAGAGAAGGGGTGCCGCGCGACAGAGAGAATCCGTCGCCAGGATCTGAAAACGGTCTTAGAAAGTGCTTTACAGGTATGCAAGCAAGTACTTACTTGCATACCTGTTGCCCATGAAAACCCCGTCGGACGCTCCCACGCCCCTCCCTGAGACCAAAGGAACTCGCGCCAATCTCCTGGATGGCGCGCTGCGCGTGTTCGCGCGAGAGGGCCTGCAGCGCGCGACCATCCGCATGATGGCGGAGGAGACCGGAGTGAATGAGCTCACCATCTTCCGCCACTTCCAGAACAAGGAGGGACTCATCTCTGCCGTCTTCGACCGGCTCAAGGAAACCAGCGCGTATGGAGACCTGAGCTCGGAAGAGGCCTGGAGTGGTGGCCTTCGCGAGAACCTCAATCGCTTCGGCACCGCGTTCTACGAGTTGATTGAGAAGGACGAGGCTTTCATTCGCACGCTGATTGGCGAAGCCCGGCGTCATCCTATTCCCTACCGGAAGATCATCATGGATGCCTTCCGTGCGTTGCATGACCGCCTCATGGCGAATCTGGAAGCCGCTGCCCACGCTGGCCGGATCCGTACCGATGTGAATTTCTCGGCCACCGTGGACATGTTCATCAACATGCTGCTCGCCGGCATGCTGAAGAATTCCGAGGGCTGCAACGACGGCTACACCCCTGCGGAATACGTGGCCACCTGCGTGGATCTCTTCACCGCTGGCCTCGAGAGGAAGACGCGCACCTGACTTCCCCCCCTAGAAAAAACCATGCAAAAGAACTTCAGTATCCCTGCGCTCGCACTGGTCTCGGTGCTGGCGCTTTCATCCTGTGGGCGCCATGCAGCGCCTGCGGGTACTGCCGGGACCAAGCCCGCAGTGAAGGAGACGCCACCGGTACCCGTGACCGTCGCCGTCGCGGAAGAGCATCCCATGCCGCGCTACCTTCAGGTCACAGGTGAGTTGAAGAGCGGCCTCGATGCTGCTGTCGCCGCCAATGCTGCCGGCAAGGTGATGGAGACTCCGGTGGAGCGTGGCAGCGTGGTGAAGGCAGGCGATGTGCTGGTGAAGCTGGATGACCGCGCTGCGGCACTCGCACTGCGCGAAGCCGAGGCGCATGTGAACCAGGCGCAGTCGCGGCTTGAGTTCGCCATCGCGGAGTGGAAGCGAAATGAACCGCTTGCGAAGACGCGTGCCATCTCGGCAGCTGATTTGGAGAAACTGTCTGTGGAACAGAAGAGCGCCCGGGCGGATTTGGACGCGGCGATCGCACGTCGTGACACGGCGAAGAAAAACCTCGACGACATGGTGATTCGCGCACCTTTCGCCGGCAGTGTGATGGAGCGGCGCATCTCGCCGGGAGAGTATGTGCAGCTCAGCACGCAGGTCGTGCAACTCGTCGCGAATGACCATCTTCGCCTTCTGCTTAATGTGCCGGAGACAGCGACCGGAAGCATTGAATCGGGGCAGGAAGTCACCTTTGAAGTGCCTGCATTTCCAGGACGTACGTTTGGCGGTGTGGTGAAGTACATCGGTGCCGCCCTGCGCCAGTCGTCACGCGACCTCATGGTGGAGGCCAATGTGCCGAATGCAGACGGTTCCTTGAAGCAGGGCATGTTCGCCGAAGGACGATTGCTGCTGCCGGAGAAACCTGGAGTCGCGGTGCCGAAGAGCGCTGTGCGGACCACTGGCGGACAGCCTCGCGTGTTCGTGGTGGAGCATGAGCAGGTCACCGAGCGCCTGGTGGACCTCGGAGAGCACCATGGAGACTGGCTGGAAATCCGCAGTGGTGTCGCCAAAGGCGAGACCGTGGTCACCGACCCCGCCGCATCCACGGTGGATGGTGTGCGCATCACCGTGGCGATGAAGCCCTGATCTACGACCATGCAGTGGCTCGCCTCCATCTCTGTTAAGCGTCCCGTCTTCGCCACCGTGCTGGTGCTGGTGTTCGTCGTCGTGGGCATGCTCGGCTACACGCGTCTGGAAGTGGACCGTTTCCCCAAGGTGGACTTTCCCACCGTGATGGTCACGACCTATCTGGACGGCGCCACACCGGGTGAAATCGAAACGGACGTCACGGACAAGATTGAAGAGGCCGTGAACACGGTCAGCGGCATCGACGAATTGCACTCGACGTCCGCAGAAGGCCTCTCCCAGGTGCTCATCTCCTTCCTGCTGGAGAAAGATGCGGACGTGGCTGCGCAGGAAGTGCGTGACCGGGTGAACCGCATCCTCAATGAACTGCCGGACGATGCGGAGCCGCCACGCGTGGAGAAGCTGGACCCGGATGCAACCCCCGTGCTGAACATCGCGCTCGTGGCAGACAAGCCGGTGCGCGAGATCACCGAGTATGCAGACAAGGTGCTGCGCCGCCAGCTGGAGAGTGTGGCCGGGGTGGGCCAGGTGACCCTGCTCGGTGGGCAGAAGCGCCAGATCAATGTGCACCTGGATCCCGTGCGCCTGCGCGCGCTGAATCTCACGGCGGTGGATGTGCAGTCCGCGCTGCGCCGCCAGCATGTGCAGATTCCTGCTGGCGTGGTGAAGGGCAGCGCGACGGAATCGAATCTCCGCGTCATCGGCAAGCTCGATACGATTGCCGGTTTGGAGCGCCTCGTGGTGCGTGAGAATGAAGGGGGACTCGTGCGTCTGGGTGACGTGGCGCGTGTTGAAGACGGCGCTGAGGAGCAGGAGTCCATTGCACGGCACAATGGCGTGCCCACCGTGTTGCTTTCCATCCGCAGGCAGTCAGGGGAGAATACCATCAAGGTGGTGGATGCCGTGAAGGAGCGTTTGGTGGAGGCTGAGAAGCGGCTTCCTGCGGGTTACAAGGTGGACATCGTCCGGGACAATTCACTCGTGATCCGCACCAGCGCGCATGCGGTGCAGGAGCACTTGATTCTCGGTGCGGTATTCGCGGCATTGATTGTACTCTTTTTCCTGGGGAACAGCCGCGCCACGCTCATCTCCGCGCTCGCTATTCCCACCTCCATCATTGCCAGCTTCGGCGTCATGTGGGCGGCGGACGTCACGCTGAATCAAATCAGCCTCGTGGCCCTCGCACTCGCGGTGGGCATTGTGATCGATGACGCGATCATCGTGGTGGAGAATATCTTCCGCCACATCGAGGAGAAGAAGCAGGATCCGTACACTGCGGCCGTGGAGGGCACGAAGGACATCGGTCTCGCGGTCATGGCGACCACACTGTCGCTGCTCGCGGTGTTCGTGCCCGTGGCGTTCTTGAGCGGGATTGTGGGACGCTTCCTCGCGAGCTTCGGTCTCACCATGTCCTTCGCCATCGCGGTGTCCCTGCTGGTGAGCTTCACCCTGGCACCGATGCTTTCCGCCCGCATGCTGAAGGTCACGCGACCGAACTGGCTGGAGCGCGGCATGGCAAAGCTGGTGAACATCTTCTACAAGCCGATTGAGGTGATCTACATGGTGATGCTGCGCTTCTCCATGCGCCATCGCTGGGTGGTTGTACTCACCTGCGTGGGGGTGCTCTACAGCACAGGCTTCCTCATGCAGAAGGTGCAGAAGGGATTGCTCCCTGAAACGGAAGAGGCCCAGTTCCAGATGTCCTTCCGCACGCCCGAAGGCACCAGCCTCGCTGCTACCGACCTCGCGGCGGAACGTGTGGCTCGTGACATCCGCAACATGCCCGGTGTGGAATACACGCTGGTGACCATTGGCGACAATGACCAGCGCACGCAGAATCTCGCCAGTGTGTATGTGCGGCTGACCGACCCGGCCCTGCGCAAGGAAACGCAGTCGCAGATCATGGACCAGGTGCGTCAGCAGGTGGTGGCGAAGTATCCCTCTGACTGGCGCATGACTGTGATGCTTGTGCCTGCTTTCGATTCTGGGCAATCGAGTGCGAATGTGCAGTACATGATTGCGGGTCCGGACCTTGACCGCATCAGCGCGGCTGCCAAGGCAGCGATGGAGGAGGCTCGCAAGATTCCCGGCATTCGTGACCTAGATACAACGCTGGTCGATGGAAAGCCGGAGATCACCGCCGTGGTGGACCGCAGCAAGGCGGGCGAGATGGGCGTGAACATCGCCGACCTTTCCTCCACGCTGCGCCTGCTGGTGGGTGGTGTGGATGTATCGACCTACACCGATCGCGGTGAGCAGTATGACATTCACGTGCGCGCAGATGAACGCTACCGTAACAACGAGGAAGCCCTCGCCGCGCTCTTCGTGCCCTCCGCCAAGTCCGGTCCAGTGGCGCTGAAGAACGTGGTGAAGCTGGAAGAGGGCGATGGCCCCGCGCAGATCAAGCGCACGGGGCGTCGCCGTCAGGTGACCATCACGGCGAACAACGCGCCTGGTGTGGGTGAGGCGGAGATCCTCGCGGCCATCGATGCCGCGGTGAAGAAGCAGAACCTGCCCGCGGAGTATGACACGGGGCCGGTGGGTCGCTCGAAGGAACTGCGTCGCACGCTCATTGCCTTCGTCACCGCCTTCGGCCTCGCCTTCATCTTCATGTATCTCGTGCTCGCCGCGCAGTTCGAGTCGTGGATTCACCCGTTTACCATTCTGCTGGCGCTGCCGCTGACGTTGCCTTTCGCCTTGCTATCACTGCTGCTGTTTGGTGAGTCGTTGAATATCTTCTCCATTCTGGGGCTGCTGGTGCTCTTCGGCATGGTGAAGAAGAATGGCATTCTTCAAATCGACCACACGAACCAGCTCCGCGAGAAAGGCATGGGGCGTCTGGAAGCCATCCTACAGGCGAACAAGGACCGACTGCGTCCCATCTTGATGACCACAATTGCGTTTGTGGCCGGGATGCTGCCGTTGTTGTTTGCGCGTGGTATCGGCGCTTCCATGAACACGGCTACCGCGGGTATCATCATTGGCGGGCAGACGTTTTCGTTGCTGCTGACCCTGCTGGCGATTCCGGTGTTCTATTCGTTGTTTGATGATGTGGTCGCATGGCGACGGCGTCGCGCGGAGAAGCGGGTGGCAAGGCGGGCGGAGGTGGAGTCTAAAGAAGCGGGGGAGGCTATCACGCTGCAACCCGACGCAGCCTGAGGGTGGGTTGCATTCCTGCTGGGAATCACGTGAACGCGAGGGCAAGGATATGGAAGCGGTGCCGAAGGCCTTGGACTGCGTGCAGCCTGCTGCCGCTTTCCAGAGTCCATCCCGCTTTGCGGGACTGTGGCGATGGTGACACTCGCTCGTGGTGTAATACGTCCTGAAGACTTGGCGACTTCGTCGCTGTGAAGCGTGCAGCAGGCTGCACTTTAGGAAAGCGGCAGCAGGCTGCGCGCAGTCCAAGGACGCTGCGCGTCACAGCATCGGGATCTGTCGTATTCATCCCACGCTGCCTGGCATCACTCATAATCCCACTTCTGCTCCCACGGATCTCCCATGCCCTTTTGGAATTCGCGGAGCTTGGTCTTGAGTGTTTCCAATTCCTTCGCAAACGCAGGATCCGTCGCGAGGTTCTTTGCTTCATCCGGGTCGTACTTCAAATCATACAGCTCGAACTGCGGACGCTGCACGTACTGGCCCACGGTGCGCACGCCGTACGGAGCATCCTTGCCCTTCTTGAGCTGGCCCTGCCAGGTGCTGGCGGCCCAGAGATCCGAGGCAAAGGGATAGGGCAGGGGATAGGCGATGTTCCAGATGAGCTTCATGTCTCCCTCGCGCACGACGCGCATGGGGTAGTACATCTGCACTTCGTGGAAGGTGTGTGACGCGTAGAGTGTCTTGCGTGAAGGGTCCTCTTCCTTGTCGAGGATGTCCAGCCAGGTGCGGCCGTGGTAGGTGTTGTAGCGCTTGCCGCGGTTCTCCCCCTTGTCGAGCTTCCGCTCTGCCCAGAAGGCGTTGGCATCGATGGGCTTGATGGGCGCGTTTTTCTCCCTGTCCAAGCCACCGGCGAAGTCCAGCATCGTGGGTGTGAGGTCCACATGGCTCAGGAGAGCGTTGTTGCGGATGCCACGCTTTTGCACATAGGGGTTGCGCACGACCATAGGCACCTTCAGGCCGGGCTCGTACGTGGTGGTTTTGCCTCCGGGGAAGGCCATGCCGTGGTCGCTGGTGACAATGATCATCGTCTTGTCATACAGGTCGGCTTCCCTGAGGATCTTGATCAACTGGCCAAGGCCGGCATCCACGCGCGACACACTCTGGTAGTACTCCGCGAGCTCTGCGCGGCTTTCCACGGTGTCCGGAAGCCAGGGCGGCACGATGACGTCCTTGGGTTCATAGAAGACTTCGGTCACGCCGGGATAACTCTTCTTCTTCGGAAGATTGCCGAAGGGGTTCGGAGTCCCTGCCACATCATCGAACTGCTTGCCGCCGCGATGTGGATCCGCCGTGGCGATGTAGGCGATGAAGGGTTTCTCATCCTTCGCGGTGATGAACTTCTTCGCACTCTCAGCGAGCTCGATGGTATTGCGTCCCTTTTCCTGGACCATCACATCGTACGTGAAGATGGCCAGCGGTGCCACGTGGTGCTTCCCGAAGATGCCCGTGCGATAGCCCGCCTCCTTCATCACTTGTGGTAGCGCGAGCGTCACCACATTTGGGTAGCAGGAGAAGTGTCCCGTATCATGCTGGTGACCGTATTGCCCATTCGCATGATTGTGCAGGCCGGTCATGATCACGGAGCGGCTCGCGCTGCAGCTCGCTGTGGTGGCATAGGCATTGGTGAAGACACAGCCGTCCGCCGCCAGGGCGTCGATGTTGGGTGTCTTGATGACCTTGTTCCCATAGCACCCCAGCTCCGTGCCGAGGTCATCCGCGATGTAGAAGATGATGTTCTTCTCAGCGGCGTGGAGTGACTGCGTGGCAGTGGCGGAGAGTGCTACGACCATGGCTATGAGGAGGATGCGGAGGGAAAACATACGCCCCGGAAACGGCGGGAGTGGGGCGCTCTTTCAACACAAGCAACGGGAGAACTCGTCATGGTGTTGCTGCCGGGGGGGCGTTCCCGGACTGAACGACCACTGCGCCATTGACACGCACGTTCCAAAAACTTGCGGCTCCTTCTTCCCGAGGTGGACGAGTGTTTCCCAGGAGTGGGAGAATGGGGCAATTGTACTTTTGCCAGTTGGGCGGTTTATCTCCGGCTGGATACAGCATTTGTCCAGGGGCCTGATGGTGACCACACAGTGGGAACTTATTTTAGACCCACAGACCAGGATTCAATATGAAGAAAAATGAACGGGCACCTTCCAGATATGGGTGTTCTATGGAGCGCACTCCGCCAACTGAACAAGACTTCATCGAGGTCATTCGTGGCTGCGATGAAAAGGACACTGTAGCTTAACTATATCCATAACGGTGGGAGTGCGCTTCTCGGAAGACGTTTCGATTTTGGGTCGAAGAGCTTCCGTTTCTACTCGGTATCTCAATGACATTTGCCGTTCCGGGTGATCGCTGATGCAGCGGGGAACCCGGCCATCGGTGGAAACGAACGATATGGAGGGACACATGAATTCAATATCGCCTCTGCTTTCAAGTGTATTTCAGGGCGGGAATGCCGCCACAGCACGTCTCAGCGAGACCTTCGATCGAAAGGCTGCGGCCATTTCGGCAGGCAGCAATTGGAGGGATTCGATTGTTGATCTGGCGAAACTCATCGGCATGAACGGCGATCTGGCCAGCCGGAGGCGGCTCGCGACAGAGCTCGAGTTTTTCGGCGACTTCAATGACACGGCCATGATGAATATCTTCCTCCACAATCGCATCATCCTGACGATCGTGGAGAATCACGCCGTCGATATTGCCTCGAAGCTCGACCAGCTTGTGGGCGATCGCGCTGCCGAGCTGGACTGGCGGGACTCCGTGGTTGATCTGATGACCCTCTTCGGGTTGCACAACAGTGTTGCCAGTCGCGAACAGCTGGCCACGAAGCTCGGCTACACCGGCGAGCTTGGCACCTCAGGCACGATGAACATGTGGCTGCACGAGCGCCTGATCATCTTGATTGTGGATCGGGGAGGCACACTTCCTGACGAACTTGCGCCGAAATCACAGCGAACGCCGAAGCAAAGGGTGGAATCGCTCTGCAGAACCCTGAAGACCAAGGATACACTCGTGCCAGCGCTCGTGGCCATCTGGGAGCGACGCAAGTCTGGGAAACCCTTCCGGAACGACTTTGAAAATCGCCTTTATGGCATCTTCAACAGCCTCAGCACCGAGGAGCAAGAGGGACTGGGACGTGCCTTCGATGGCTTCACCGCATTTCGCAGGAACGGGCAGGGTGAATGTCTGTTCTCCAACCACCTGGCCGATGCGGTGCGAGACGAACCACCTGAGAACAATGACTTCGCAGCGGCGCTCCTCGGTCAGGGACTTGCGCTCTCAATCAGGCAGGACTTTCTCCATGCAGCTGGCAAACCGGGCCCGGGTCAGGTGCGTCCCTGGCGAAAGGGCAGCAGCACTTTTGAGGGTGGGGCGGGACCAGAGGGACCCTGGCCATGGCTCACGAGCCTCAGTTTCGGACCACCCGACACACCGTACTGGTTCGGCAACCTCCAAAGCGTCAGACCAGTCCCGCCTGCATCAGCTCATGCATGGGCGGAGCATCAATTCGAGAAAGTCTGCAGCTTCACTCCTCTACCAACCGGGGGCTTCGACCAGCACTGCGTCCGGAAGGTCCTGAACTCGCCGCCACCGTCGGGCGGCATGCAATTGCCGCCCTCACTGGAGTGTGAAGGCGGAGTGCACTACACGATGCCTCGAAACGAATGTCTTCGCATACCTGCGCGGCAGGCTGGCAATACGATATGGCTTCGTGGCTTCAATTTCATCGCGACCCATGTCAACGTGCATTTCCAGTCCATGGAAGTCCCCGCACGGAGGGGCTTCATCGAGGATTGCCTCGTCTTCGGTGACAATAAAACCCCGGTGAGGAACGAGCAGGGCAAGGCGATTGTTGACATGCGGGTGAAGGATGACGTTGCGGTGCAACTCCCGATGAGATTCCAATCTCCGGACGGAACAGAGTCGCCATTTCCTCCGGGCCTTTACGAGATCTGGATCAGCGTGGGAGAGCTTCCATCAAACCGGCTCGTGCTGCGCATCGAACCGGATGAGAATACGCAATTCGATTTGGAGTGCGAAGGGGGGCGATGCATCAAGGAGACTCCGGGCCTCGGCGACGATGAGGTTTCGTGGACGGCCTTTGTCGGTCATCTGGTCCCCAATCACGAGAATACAGGCAGGACTCGTGCCAAGACTGTGAAGGTGCAAATTGACCGCGAGCCTTGGAAGGACATCGACGACGACGGCGACAACAACGGGGAGGTGCACAGCCCGACCAAGTTCTTTCCGACCGATGCCGATCTGGCCGGCGGCGGCCCGGCTGGGTTCCTGGCCGGAGGCGTCAGGGTCATCTCGATCGTCGGCTTCGAAGTCGACTCCGCAGTCGCCGCGGAAAAGCAGATTCACGGTTTTTCCGACGCATTTACAAAGGTGCTGACGGAATTGGCGAATTCATCCATCTCCTCGCTTGAGGGTGACACGGACGGCGTAAACTTTCTTGGCGTTGTGGAGAAGTTCGTGGAGACGGCCGCAGGAGGTCCCGGGGTCGTAGGTGCTGCGTCCCTACTGGCTACGGGACACTACATGATGGCGGCCATGGCTGCCGCGATCGTCGCCAGCGCTGCCTCCCTTTGGGCAGTGTGGGCGCCCGCAGACCTGATCGCGCTGGATATCTTCGCTCTCAACGCCAGGGAATGCTGGGACAGAACTGATGCTGACAAGCCTCTACCGCCCGATATGGCCCGTCAGTTCCGCAATGAGTTCGACGATACCGACGTGCTCGTGACGGTGCTTGAACGGCAGCTACCGAAGACCCCACAGAGCGAGAGTATTGGGCCAGTAGCGATATGGAAGCATGAGGTCCAATACAGAACCCAGCACGACGGCGACGAATTCTCCAATTATCTCCTGCGGTTCAAGCTCACGCGCCGCGTGATTGTGTAGCACGAGCATTGAGGCAAGCCGATCCGAAGTCCACGAATGCCACGGATACATCCGTGTTCGTGGACTATTTGCCGGGACGCACCAGCGTCGGAAACTGCGGCTGCACCGGCACAAAGCGCAATCCTGGATCACGTTGCGGCATCTTTGCCTTTGGTGACGCAGACGGAGTCTTCGTCGGCATGGGGAACTGGGAGGCGTACGGCGAATGCACCCAGCCGGAGAGACGGACACCTCCGGGAGTGACTGCGTGATAGGTGCCTGGAGGAAGTATGGCGGCGCTCGTACCCTGGGGCGTGGTGGGAACGGGAGTCACGTATGCATCCACCGGCTCAGCGGCCATGCTGGCTCTGATGGAAATCACGACAGCCGTCATGAAAACGGCGAGGCCAATGAAGGAAACGAGCTTCATGACAGTCCTTTCTTTGGTGAAGATGATCCTACCAAAAGAAAGGACGTCTGACGATGCTTTTCCTTGTTACTTTTGCGTAGATTCTTTCTCACCCATCCAGCCCATGCTGGTCATCCACTCGCCCACGCGCACGAGCCACTGGTCCACGGGTTCGTTCTTGGTCTTCATGCCGAAGCCGTGGCCGCCCTTGGTGTAGATGTGGAGTTCGGCGGGGAGGTCGAGCTTCTTGTACTCGAGGTAGAGCAGGGCGCTGGCGCTGGCGCTGGTAGCGCCCTTGTCATCGTGGGCGTGAATCAGGCACATGGGAGGGGACTTCTTGGTGACGGCGATCTCGGGGAGGAGCTTGAAGGTTTCCTCCTTGGTCACGAGGTAGGCCGGATACACGGGGATGGAAAAATTCGGGGTGACATCTTCTTTGTCCAGCGCGGGGTCCTGCGTGTAGGTGCGTTCGTTGGGATGCAGGGTGGTCATCACGGTGAGGTGGCCGCCCGCGGAGAAGCCGAGGATGCCGATGCGCTCAGGGTTGATGCTCCACTCGGCGGCACGATGGCGGATGATGCCCATGGCGCGTTGCGCGTCCTGCAGGGGGTATTTGCTGGGATCCTGCGGGTCACGGCGCGGCACGCGATACTTCAGCAGGATGGCGGTGACGCCTTTCTTCACGAAGAAATCGCACACCATGGTGCCTTCATGCTCGCTGGCGAGGATGTTGTAGCCACCGCCAGGACATACCAGGACGGCCGTGCCATTTGGCTTCTCCGGACGGTAGACGGTGATGGTGGGATCTGACACATGGCTGGTGCGCTCGATGCCGTCCTGCTTCTTCTCGGACTTTTCAGGTTCGGCCTTGAATCCGGCAGGTTCTTCTGCGCCCTTGGGCCACAGTTTCACGATGATGGGATCAGCGGCGTGAGCGGAGACCACGGAGGCCAGCGCAAAGGCGAGGAGTGAGGAGGTGAATTTCATGATGGGTGAAGGAGGCGGGAAGAGGAGTGGTGGAGTGGTGGAGTGGTGATCTTTAAAAGGAAATGGAAGGCGGATGCACGCAGTTTTGATGATGGGGTTTTCCATCAATGGGATTGTAGCCATCCCATGCTGCGCATCCAGTCGGCGCAGCGTCGCGGCCAGTCATTGATGGGATTGCCCGCAGCGCGCATGCCGAAGCCGTGGCCGCCCTTGGTGCAGATGTGAATCTCCGCAGGCAGGTTCTGCTTCTTGTACTCCAGGTAGAGCATGGTGGTCTCGATGGGATTGGCCTTGTCATCGTGTGCGACGAGGAAGAAGGCGGGCGGTGCATCTGCGGGCACGCTGAAGCCGGGGCGGAACTTGGTCTTGTCCTGCTTGTCAAGGAAGCCGCCTCCGTAGATGAAGACGAGGAAGTCGGGACCGCGTGCATCATCGAGCTCGGGAGATTGCGGGTAGGTACGAGTGCCGCGATCCCAAGCGGCGTGACCGGCGAGATTCGCTCCGGCGGAGAAGCCGAGGAGTCCCACGCGCTTGGGGTCCAGTCCCCACTCGGTGGCGTGCTTGCGCACCAGGCCGATGGCGCGTTGCGCGTCCTGCACGGGCAGGGTAAAGTGCTCGGTGTCGTCACGCGTGGGTGTGCGGTACTTCAGCAGCACCCCTGTGACGCCGATGCGGTTGAGCCACTCGCACACCTGGGTGCCTTCGAAGGAGTAGGAGAGGAACATGAACCCGCCACCGGGTGCGACCACCACGGAGGCGCCATTGGGTTTCTCCGGTCGATACACCGTGATGGTGGGATCGCTGATGTCTGTGAGGCGTGTGGGTGTGGCACCGCCGTAGGATTGGATGAGCTTTGCTGTGGCTTCGGATTTCACCGGCATGGGTGAGGGTGTGCCACTCGGCCAGAGCTTCAGGGTGATGGGCTCGGGCGGAGCCGCGCTCAAGGTGATGCTGATGCTCAGAGAGAGAAGGCCGAGGAGGGCCAAGGGGAACTTCATGGGTGAAGTAATGCGGAGTGGAAGAGGGGATTCTTCAGGGGAATTTTGGGGAGGGGGAGATTTTTCCGCGAAGCGGAGCGTGTTCGGAGATGGGATGGAGAGCTGCTGGCACATCGAACCATGAACGCTGGTTCGCTTTCATCTGGCATCTCGAAGGGGCGCTTTGCGTCGTGGAGTGCGGTGGCAAGATCCCGCCCCTGCGGGACGCGACACCGCTTTGAACGGAGGATTTCCGCCTTCACAAGCGCATCCTGTTAACAACGGCCGTCAATCGGCACATGTTCGATGTTGGAAAGCGGTGCGCGGTGCTCACAGCGCATGGCTCCGTTCAGAGCGGTGTCGCGGCCTCAAGGGAGGCCTATGCCACCGCACTCCACGACGCAAAGCGACCTGGCGCGTTGAGTCGATATGCGGTGCCGCTTTTCCTGTTCACCCAGCTTCGGTCACCCGTTCGTACAAGCTGCAATGGCCGTGTGCTGGTCTGAGCGTCATCAGGTCGCCGGACAGTTCGAGGTCACAACGGGAGAATACGCGGCCGGTTTGCGAGGACAGCAGCAGCTGGCCTGAATCGTCGATGCGCCAGTGAGCCTGTGTCTGATACACCCTGTTGTACCTGCACTCGACGGACCACAGCGCCTCGCCGGATGACAGGAGCGAAAGTTCATCGGCACTTGAGTCATGGGATGGAATCTCCGTGAGCCAGAGTTTCCAGCGGCCGTGGCATGCTTCGTTTTTCACCTGCATGGCTGGGAGTACTCTGGCTGACAAATCGGTGATGGCAATCCTGTCCTGCACTTCCGGATCGTTGCTTGCGCCCCGGGGTGCTCAAAGAATTTGAGCCCTGCGCGCCTGCCTGCTAGGGGGGGATGATGCCACGTTTTATCCCCCAAGGTCTGCGCTCCTTCTGTCGTACTGCCGTGCCGCTGGTGCTCCTCGCGCTCGTCTCCTGTGCGGGCAGCAGTACGTATACGGAGAGCAAGACGCAGACACTGGCGCTGGCGCGGAGCCGGGGACTGGTGGAGGTCACGAGCGTGGTCCCCGGCATCAAGTATGATCTGCTGTACCGCAAGGCGAACAACATCACACGCCAGCGGGTGTATCCGGAAGACATGCCGTGCCTGTTGCACCACACCACGGCGGCGAAGCTGCGCGTGGCGCAGGAGATTCTGCAGCGGCAGGGATATGGATTGAAGGTCTGGGATGCCTGGCGTCCGCCGGAGTCGCACACGGTCCTGCATGATCATGGCGGGTACACGGGCATGTTCACCCCGCCGGAGTACATGTGGTCGCGTCACTGCTCCGGCACGGCGGTGGATGTCACGCTGGTGGATGCGGGCGGTCGCGAGTTGGCGATGCCCACGGGGTTCGATGAAGGCGGACCTGACAGCTACTACACCGCCAGCAATGTTTCGGCTGAGAAGCGCGAGCGGCGCGCCATTCTGCAGATGGCCATGACCTCTGCGGGCTTCAGCATTCTGAATACGGAGTGGTGGCACTTCGACGACGCCACGTATGACTCACGCGGGACACTGCCCGTGCCACCCGTGGTGTACGCGAAGGCCATTGGCCTGAATCTTCCCAAGGTGAGGCCTCCCAAGGTGAAACGGCAGTACGTGTATCCCGACGGCAGCACGACGACCACGACCTCCGCCACGGTGCCGCTGCCACCCAATCTCGGAGGCACCAGTTACCTGCCGGGGGCAGATTCGGGAAGTGGAGTGACGCCGACGTCTGAGCCGGCGGCGGTCAAGAAGACGCCACCTCCACCGGTGATGCTGCCTACAGTGCCTTCGATTGCGCCGGGGGTACAGTAAGCAGTAAGCAGTAAGCAGTAAGCAGTAAGCAGTAAGCAGTAAGCAGTAAGACGGTGGGTGTGGTGGCGTGCGTGGGATTCAACACAGAGACACAGAGACGCAGAGGAACTTCGGAGGCTGAGAACTGAGAACTGAGAACTGAGAACTGAGAACTGAGAACTGAGAACTGACTACTGACTACTGACTACTGACTACTGACTACTGACTACTGACTACTGACTACTGACTACTGACTACTGACTACTGACTACTTATCACCTCCGCTCCACTCGCCATTGACCAAAATCAGCATGGAGTGAAACTTGCGTGCTCCACTCTGCTGATTCCTTCTTGTCCATGCGTAACGCCGCCGCCAATGTTGTGAGCACTCTGGTGAAGGCCGGTCACGAGGCCGTCTTCGCCGGAGGCTGCGTGCGTGACATGCTGCGTGGTGTGGACCCCAAGGACTACGACGTGGCCACCAGTGCGAGGCCGGCACAGGTGCAGGCGCTCTTTCCGCACTCCATTCCGGTGGGAGCACACTTCGGCGTCATCATTGTGCGCAAGGGACCGCATCAGATTGAAGTGGCCACGTTCCGCCGGGACGGCACGTACACGGATGGGCGCAGGCCGGACTCGGTGGAGTTCACCAGCGCCGTGGAGGACGCGAAGCGGCGCGACTTCACGGTGAATGGCCTCTTCTACAATCCTCTCACGGAGGAGGTGCTGGACTATGTGGGGGGGCGCGCAGATCTGGAGCGCAAGCTGCTGCGGGCCATCGGAGATGCGCGGTCGCGTTTCCGTGAGGATCATCTGCGGCTGCTGCGCGCGGTGCGGTTCGCCACGGTGCTGGGCTATGAGATCGATGCGGATACATGGTCTGCCATGCGGGATCTGGCTCCCGAGGTGGCCTCGGTGAGTGCGGAGCGCATCCGTGAGGAACTGGTGAAAATCTTCCTCCACCCGAATCGTGTACGCGGCTTCGACCTTCTCGTGGACAGTGGTCTGATGAAGGCGGTGCTGCCGGAAATCCTCGCGTTGCAAGGCTGTGAGCAGCCGCCGCAGTGGCATCCGGAGGGGGATGTCTTCAAGCACACGCGCATCATGCTGGGGCTGCTCCCGGCGAAGGTGTCCCTGCCGCTGGTGCTCTCCGTATTGCTCCATGACATTGCCAAGCCCGCGACGTATGAAGTCGATGAAACGGGACGCATCCGCTTCAACGGGCATGACAAGCAGGGCGCGGAGATGACAGAGGAGATCCTGCGGCGGCTGAAGTTCCCGAATGATGTGATCCATCCCACCGTGGAGGCTGTGGCGAATCACATGATGTTCAAGGACGTGCAGAAGATGCGCGTCAGCAAGCTGAAGCGGTTCATGGCGCGGCCCACGTACGAGGACGAGATGGAGCTGCATCGCGTGGACTGCATGAGCAGCAACGGGCTCACGGAGAACTACGACTTCCTCCGTGCGAAGGAGGCTGAGTTCGCCGCAGAGCTGAGGCCCCTGGTGCCAGCCCCTCTCATCAATGGCCACGAGATCATGGCCATGGGCGTGCCTGCCGGTCCGCGGGTGGGGGAATTGCTGCGCATGGTGCAGGATCTGCAACTGGAAGGCTCGCTGAAAACGGCGGAGGAAGCCCGGGAGTGGATTCGGGCAAAGACCTTGTAAGACGGCCGGTCCATGTGACAGGATTGCCGCAAACTAAAGTTACTCATTCCTCTTGTAGACTATGGGAGAACCAGCCTAGGCTGTGGTTCCATGAAACGAATCTTCTCTCTCATCACTCTGGCAGCGGTTGCTCTCGGCCTGACCTCCTGCTTCGAAGCCAAGTCCGTGGTCACCGTCAATAAGGACGGTTCGGCCACCGTCGAGGAAACCACGCTCCTGGGTGCACAGCTCAAGGCCATGCTCGGCGGAGCCGGTGCGAATGACCCTGGCAATCCTGCCGCTGGTCTGAAGGAAATGGTGCCGGACAAGGCCAAGGCCGAAGAGCGCGCCAAGGAACTCGGCGAAGGCGTGACTGTGAAGTCGCATGAGGAAGTCACCCTTCCTGATGGACGTGGTGGCGTGAAGGTCACCTACGCGGTGCCGGACATCAACAAACTCAAGTATTCGCCCCTGACCTCCAAGAATCCGGAGTCAAGCAAAGAGCCCCAGCGCCCGATGACTTTCAAGTTCGAAGGCGGCACGCTGACGGTCATCAGCCCCGATGACAAACCCAAGAATCCTGATGCTCCCAAGAAGCCCCAGATTCCCAAGGAGCAAATGGCAGCCCAGGTCGCGATGATGAAGCCCATGGTGGCCGGCATGCGCATGACCGTGGAGCTCAAGGGTGCCAGCGGCATTGCCAGCTCCGATGCCACTCATGTGAATGGTGACACCGTGACCTTCTTCGACGTGGAGTTCGACAAGCTGCTCGAGAAGCCCGAGGTGTTCGGCGAAATGATGGAGTCGGGAGACAACCTCACCCAGGCCGAAGTCGCCGAGAAGTTCAAGGGCGTGAACGGCATCAAGGTGGAAGGCAAGAAGACCTTCAAGGTGGTGCTGAAGTAAGCGGCAGTACGCCAGGCTCAATCATTCCAAATATAAAAGGCCGGGGCAGTGCTCCGGCCTCTTTTGTTTTTGCCTGGAGGAAGTGCCGGCCATTTAACCCCCAAAGAGTCTGGTGGAACGTGGAATGTCCTGGGGCATGGCGAGCCAGTCGGAGGGGACACTCCCCATGAGCGCCGACTAGGGCGGTTTAAACAAAGTCGTGGCCTTGGATCAGGGGTGACTTGCCGCACCGCTGGTCGCGGTTGGGGTGGCGCGCCCCAAGACGAAAATGGCTACACTGTAACTTAAACCGCTCTAGAGGTTAGAGGCCAAACGCTGCCTTCCACTTCGGGACTGCTTCGATGCCGATTTTCTGGGCCAGGTCGGCCTGCATCTGGACGCACTTGTCCACTTCATCAAAGAAGGTCTTGTAGCGCTCCGCATCCGTGTCCTTGGAGAAGACCACGGACTCGCCTTCGAGTTTCCATGTGCCTTGCGTCGCTTCGAGGTGGTTGATGGCCTGTTCGTAGTGACCTGCGATGGTGGTATCAATCCCACGCAGCTTGTCGAGATTTGGCTGGGAGGCATGCATGATGCCCCTGATGCGCATGACCATCATTTCCGTGGCGATGCCCTCGAGGCTCAGTTTTCCCAGATCCTTGAGGAAGGCCTCGTCTTCTTCCTGGGCGATTTTCTTGTGCTTCTCGATCACCTGACGGGCGGCGCCGATGATCTGGCGCGACTGCTTGAAATCCTTGTCCGCAGCGATGCGCTCGGCAAGCAGCAGACGGTTGAGCCCCACCTCGGTCAGGTCCTCTTTGTAGTCCTCCTCGAGGCGCATCGAGATTTCCATCATGGCCTGGAAGCTCTTCTGGAGTTTCTCCAGGTCGCTCCGCGTGGGCTTGCCTGCGTCATCGAGAGAATAGACGCCGGCCGCTGAAGTGCTGCCGCCCCCCCATGCTACCTCGGACTTTGGCTTGGCTATTTCCGCCGGCGGGGGACTTTCCTTCTCAAAGGTGTACTGGGTGGTGGTGAGCTCGTTCCGCTTGTCCATGTGGCCCTTGATGGCCTTGAAGACAAAGTAGCCTCCCACCGCGAATCCTGCTCCACCGATGACCAGCACGCAGAGGATGATCATGGTGATGCCAATACCACTGGTACTGATCATCCCCTTTTTCCCAGGCGGTTTGTAGCCGCGCTTGCCCGTGTTCCGTTGCGCAGCAGCGGCTGCTGCTGTTGCGGCACGCTTTTCCTCCGCAGTGGGCACCTGCATGACCTGGGGCATGTACACCTGTCCTTTGCAGGAGGTACAGGTCACCATATTGCCACGTCGGGGTGCGTTAGCCGCGATGGGTTGCTGGCAATGGACACAGGGAAATTGGGACATGAACAGGACGAACGGGAAAAACTCGGACAATAAATTTTAGCGATGAAAATATCGTGCAAAACGTCCCGATGGCGAGTCGGTTTTTATGGAGGATTTATGAGATTATGATAATTAAAGATGGGTTTAGGCTGGTGTATCGCCGGTCGTAAATGGGAATGGGCGCGCCCCCCTGTAATCGTGACGGGAAATCGAGTCGTGGAAGCTCCGCTAGGGCGGCTTAAGTGACGGTGTAGCCATTTTGGTCTTGAGGCGTGCTACCCCCCCCAACCGCGACCGCTGGTCGCGGTGCGGCAAGTCACCCCTGATCCAAGGCCACGACTTTGTATAAACCGCCCTAAGGACATTCATCCCTGCCGATGCCTCCATGAGGGCAGTACTCCCAATGCTCTTGCTGTCAGAGCCTATTGCTTTTGGGCATGCCACTTCGCCACGTCTTTGGCGAAGTAGGTCAGGATCATGTCTGCTCCCGCACGGCGGATGCCGGTGAGAGTTTCCAGCACCATCTTCTTCTCATCCAGCCAGCCGCTCGCGGACGCCGCTTTGATCATGAGGTACTCTCCGCTCACGTGGTAGGCTGCGATGGGGAGTGTGGTCCGGGTGCGCAGGCGGTGGATGATATCAAGGTACAGCGTCGCAGGCTTTACCATGAGCATGTCCGCGCCCTCTGCTTCATCCAGGGCGGCCTCGCGCTCGGCTTCGCGGGCGTTGCCATAGTCCATCTGGTAGGTCTTCTTGTCGCCGAACTTTGGTGCGGAATCGAGAGCTCCGCGGAAGGGGCCGTAGCACGCGCTGGCGTACTTCGCCGTGTAGGAGAGGATGCCCACGTCGGCGTAGTCCGCCGCGTCCAGGGCACTACGCAGGGCGGCCACGCGGCCATCCATCATGTCGCTGGGGGAGACGATGTCCGCTCCTGCGTCGGCGTGGCAGAGGGCCTGCTTGCAGAGGGCCTCCACCGTTTCGTCATTGAGGATGCGACCGTCATCGGACACCAGGCCATCGTGGCCGTCGGCGTTGTAGGGGTCCAGCGCCACGTCGGTGATGACCGTGAGTGTGGGAAGGTCCTTCTTCAGGGCGCGGATGGCTCGCGGGACGAGGCCCTTGGCATTCCAGGCCTCGCTGGCATCCCGGGTCTTCAGCCGGTCCGAGATGGCGGGGAAGAGCACCACGGCGGGGACTCCCAAGGCGTGCGCCTCGGCAGCTTCCTTCAACAGTCCATCCACGGTCCACCGGGTGCAGCCGGGCATGGACTCAATGGGCTGCTCCTCAGAACCTGCGTGCACAAAGAGCGGGTAAATCAGATGAGACGGCGTCAGCTCGGTCTCGCGCACGAGGTCGCGGATGGCAGCGGTACGACGGTTGCGTCTGGGGCGGATGGGCAGGTTGAGCAAGGGAGGAAGGGGGTGATGGGTGGAAACCGAATGAAAGAGGAGAAGCTAGAAGAGATCGAGGCGGCGCAAGATGCTGAACAGAAAGCCGCCCAAGAATACGAGAAGGGATACGCTCTTCAGTCGTGCTGCGTATGGCTCCAGTCGCTCGTTCAGCCTCCAGAAAAAGTGAAAGTGGAGGAAGCAGCCGAGGGCGATGAAGGCTACGACCAGCCCCGTGGCGGCGGTGCCATAGGCCACGGTCCTGCCATCAGGACCGAAGATATCTGTCTGGTCCGAACTGAGACAGGTAATGCCGTACAACACCATGAAGAACGGAAGGACGGCCCCGACAAGCCACTGCTTCAGTCCGCCCCCGTTGGGATCGTACGCGAAGGCATCCGCATCATCTTGGTGGGTGCGGCGATCCTTGTTGGTCCAGAGAGACATGAGCTGAAGGGGAGGGGAGCCAGATCTGTAGCCCCGACTGGGGCTCAGTAAACTGCGATCTGTGTAACGAGACTGAGACTTGAGCCATTTGCTTGCGGGACATTTTCTCTTTGTCGTCAGAGGATGGGGCGCGGCGCATCCGCAGATGTCCCATGGTCTTTGCAAAAAAGGCATGTCATGCCTGAGACCTGCAAGGATGAAACATGAATTCATCTTCCCTCCCAAACAGCAAACCGGGACACGGCACTGCCATTCACCTTGCCCGGTTGTTGCACAGATGTAGTATCGCGAGCGATGAAGAGTCCGTTCACCATCGTCATCCTGCTGTCCCTGATCATGGCGGGCTACTTTGCCGCCATCAAGATAGGGCCGAGGTTCGGGTTCTTCATGGACAAGGCGGATGAGGAGTCTGCGGGACAGAAGCTCGCGCCGGGTGAGAGGCAGTTCATTGCCGCGCATGGCTGCTCCCTTCACCTCCCGGACGGGTGGGTACAGAAGCCTGAGCAGCGGAATGCGGTTCTCTTCGAGTTCCCGAGAGGCGCGAAGGATCGCGGCTCCATGATCATCGATAGTGAGGCCTTCGACGGCACGCTGAAGGAATTCACGGACGGTCATGTGAAGAACATGATCCATGCGAACCCGGAGATGCAGATCGTAAGTGAAGGTCCCTTCAAGACGGATGGTGGCATCGAGGCGCAGAAGGTCACCATGCGCAACCGCATCGGTTCGGTCTACCTCGCACAGGGGATGTATTTCTTCGAAGGACCTCCCGGTAGGAAGATCAAGGCCACCTACGCGGCATCCGTGGCGGGAGATGATCTGGAGCCCATCTTCGATGCCTGCCTGAAGACCCTGCTGCTGCATTCCGGACCGGAGGCTTCGGCAGGCGGGGGGAAGGCAGGGGTAAAGTAGATTGGGCGACGGAGGTTAGGCGTCCCCGCCTGACAGGGGGGTCGCCACAGGGACGTTTCTGGTTAACCGCAAAGGGGCAGAGAGGCACAGGTGTCGCTGTGGGGAATGGGTCGCACTGCAGCCAGGAAACTGAAGGAGGTTAGGCGTCCTCGCCTGACAGCGGACGTTAGGCCTCTGGCGTGACGACGGCGTTGTACTCGGCAACGCTGCTGATGGAGAGCTGATGGTGAAGCTGTGTTGTAGATGTGAAGCTTTTTGGTGGAGGGCGCTCGTCGCTCATGCGGATGGTTGAATCACGCGCGAAGATGGATGGACTTGGAATTGGTCAGGCCGGAGGCCCAACTACCCCTGTCAGGCGGGGACGCCTAACCTCCGGGGTATTTGCATCGTCGATTGACTATGTGCTGCCCTCCGCTCTGTTGTGCCGCCTTTTCTCTCTGCACCATCAATCTGGATGTCTCCCCTTCGTCATTCAGTCCGGCCGAAGCCGATCATCCGGTCGAGGTGCGGCGCCTGTTTCCACTCGCTCTGCTGGCGGAGCGTGGGGTGGGTGATGATGGTGCTGCTGCTCGTGGTATTGACGGGTGCAGTGCAGGCCGTTGAAGAGGACGAGCAGCCCCTGCTGCTGAAAGTGCCCACCGAGGTGCCGCAGCCGCCGCAGCCGCCGCCGGCGGCGCAGGCGAAACCCCTGCCTCCACCGGCACCCAAGCCGCTCCCGGTGCCTGCCGACACACCGTCGCCCACTTCTCCTTCGCAGTTCCTCCAGCTACCCCGTCAGCAGCAGCAGTTTCCCATTCCGGAGCCCGGCGAAGTGCAATCGCCTCGACTTCCCGGGCAGGAGATCACTCAGGAAATCAACGCTCTCCTTGCCGATGGCAAGGTTGGCCAGGCCATCGCGGGGGCGGAGGCGGAAGTGCGCCGGGCGGTGGCGGTGTCGGCGGACTGGCAAATGGAGCTCGCGGCGCTCTCCGCGCTGGCGAGTGCCCGCATGGCCAGCGCGAGCGTCACGCCACGGGAGCTGTACTCAGGGGAGGAGTTGCTTGGTCGCGGGCTGGAGATTCTGAAACACCATCCGGAGGTGGATGCCTACTGGGTGGCGGAGATCCACGGCAAGCTGGCGTGGGTGGCGATGAACCGGCAGCAGTTTGGTGTCGCCGGCATGCATCTGCTGCAGGCGGTGCATGCAAGTCTGGAGAGGCCGGACAGGCTCAGCGAGCAGTGGGAGCTGTGCCGGGCCTTCACTTCACTGTGTGAATTCTCCGGCAGTCTGGCGGATCTCACGCTGAAGGAGCAATTCATCAAGGTCCTGCTGAAAACGGTGCAGTCCGCCACGGTCCCAGATGACCTGCGCATGGTCACCCCGATGGACCTCTGGGCGGAGCATCAGGAGACCATCCGTATCAAGGACTATGCGGGAGCGGCGAGCACCCGGCGCGCCATCCTGGATATCATCGCCAAACACAGTGCGGTAGACGAGCGTCTCCCCACCCAGCTCCTGGCGTTGGCCGATTTGCTCAGCCTGCATCTCCATCAGCCGAAGGAGGCGGAGGAGCACTATCGCCTGGCGCTCGAGGCGGAGCTGATGCTGCCTGGCCTGAACAAACGCCAGGCGGAGATTCGCGACGGGCTTGCCAGACTCACCGGGTATCAGCTTGAGAAGGCCGGCGAGCATCTCACCCACACGGAGGAGTCGTGGAAAATCTGGAAGAAGGTGGGCTCACTGAATGACCTGGGGTGCCGTCAGGCGCAGGAGCGGCTGGCCGGGCTGCTCGCTACCAGGAAGCATGCGGATCGCGCAGAGCCTTTGTATACGGAGTTGCTGGAGTGGCATCGCAAGCAGGCCCCGCAGGCGGCGGCGTCGGAGTCCGCGCCGGTCAGCATGCTGCTGCAGGAGCGCGAGTCGGTGCTGCAGGATGCGTGTCGCTTTTTTGTGGATGTGGCCGAGAGACCGCAGATTGCCCTCGAGTGCTATCAAGAGCTGCTCGAACTCCAGGGGCGGCAGCAGGAGGCGGGGCAGCCGGAGCGCATGCGCACGCTCGTGGCCATGGCGGGGCTGCTGCAAAAGCTGGGCCGCAGTGAAGAGGCCAACCGCAGCATTACCGGCGTCCTGCAAGACTTGGAAAAAAAAGCGGCGCAGCATCCGGAGAGTTTTGATGCGACGGCCGCGCGGCACATGGCGCAATTCCACACAGTGCTGGGTCGTGGCTACAGTCATGACGGTGCGGATGAGGCCTCGCAGGAGCAAGGCATGCGGCATTTCCAAATGGCCACTGCATTGCGCCGTGACTTGCTGCGCACCAGTGCGGGGAAGGATGCGGCGGCCTCTGAGGATCGTCGCGAGGTGGTATGGAGTCTGGTGGACCAGGCGCGCGCCTTTGAGCACCGCGGGAATGTGGCGGCTGCGGAAGAACATTTCCGCAGGGCGCTGGCCTTTGCCGGGAACAAGCAGGGCAATCCCGGTTGGAAGGATGCGGCGCAGGCGCTGGCCACATTCCTGGCAGGCGAGCGACGCCACACGGAATCGGTCGCGGTGCTGAGGAAGATTCTTGAAGGACAGCCCGAGGGGGAAGCTCTGGAAGCCCGGCAGCAGCGGCGCGTGGTATTGCAGGAGCTGTATCGTGAACTCGACCGGGCGGGTGATGACGAAGGCGCGCTCGTGGTGCTCGCCCAGATGGATCGCAACTCCTGGAACACCCCGTGGCGCGTGGAGGAGGAGGAGTTTGTGGCGATTCGCGAGGCGCGCATCAAGCTGCGCAAGCGCCACATGGAAGCGGCTTGGGCGCAGATGCTGGAGACGCTGGAGAAACGTCGCGAGCGCCAGGATGAAGCGGGTCTGCTGGAACTGCTCGAGGAAATGATTCCCGTGGCCATTCTGCAGAAGGACGGGGTCTCCACGGAGCAATTCATGGAGGAGCGCATGGGCCTGCTGCGCAAGCAGGAAGCGGGTGCAGGTCCTCTGCAGGCGACGCTGCTGGAGCATGCAGGGTTGTGGCTCTTCAGCGGGGACAGCCAGCGGGCGCTGGAGGCCATTCAGGCGAGCCAGGCGCTTGGTCCCGTGGCGCAGTCGACCACGACTCCGCAGACGCGCGCCATCCTCGCGAGCGGGGCGATGCTGGAGATGTTCACGCTCGCGCAGCGGAAGGACATGACGGGTGCCAGGGCGGCGTGTGAGAACCTCGTGCGCTACACGGCAGGAACGCCGCATGAGCAGATGGTGAAGGAATTCCAGGCAAAGCTGGCGACGACCCCGGATGCGATGGAGCCCTTCCAGAATGTGGCGCTGCTCGCGGTGCTGCATGATCGTGCGGCTGCCGGCCGGCGGCTGCTGGAGTGTGCCGTGGCCTTGTGTGAAGAGCGGCATGGCAGCACTGCGGCGGCGAGCATCCTGCTGCGCGAACAGCTTGGCCAGCTCTGCCTGCGTCTGGGCGAGCATGGCGCGGCAATTGCGCACTATGAGATCGCGTGGTCCTCGCTGAAGGACAGCGCAGCCATGGCCGTGCAGGCGCGCAAGGGCGTGGTGTTGCAGAACCTGATCACGCTGCGTGCACGCAGTGGCGACTGGCCTTCGGCGGAGAAACACGCGCGGGAGATGCTGGACCTCATCACGGCGGTGGCTGGTGCGCAGGTGGTGGGTACGAGCCAGCTTCACCTCCAGCTCGCGGAGTGCGCGGGGAGGCGGGGCGATCGCGAGGTGGCGGCCACGCGCATGCTGGAGGCCCTGCGTGTGCTGGAGCTGGGCATGGCGGATGTGATGCACTCCGGCACGGAGCAGGAGGTGCTGCACTACGCCGCGCAACGCCGGTCTGCCTTCGACCTCGTGGCCAGGTATGGCAGCGCCGAGGCGATTGCCGGGGCACTGGTGCGGCAGAAGGGTGTGCTGCTGGACTCACTCCTGCAGGACAGCCAGATGGCTCCGGCCAGCGGTGACCTCTCCGCGCAGCCGCTGCTGGGGCGCGTGGAGGTTGCCCGTTCCGCCCTGAGCACGATGGCGCGCAATGCGGCGGCCATCACCCTGGAAACGCCGTACGCGGATGCACAAGCCCTCTTGCAGGACCTGGAGAAGCGGCGTGAGGACATGGCAGATGCAGAGTCCTCCTTCATGACGCTGCTGGGGGGCACGAATTGGAAGCGGCGCGCGCTGAGCACTTCACTTGCGGATGTGCGTGAGGGCATGCCTGAGGGGGCGGTGTTGCTGGACTTCTACCGGCATCGTGAACCGGGTGGGCTGGAGTACTTCAGCGTCTCCATACTGCCGAAGAAAGGCGTGGTGAAACAGGTGCGCCTTGCTGAAGCGGGACTGGTTGAAGAGCTCATCAGGCTGTATCATCAAGTGATACAACATCACACCAATGAAGCCACCGCCGCACAGGTGCTCGCGGCGCTTGGGCAGGTGGTGGTGGGACAGGCCCTGGCCAACCTGGAGCATCCTCCCGCGATGCTCATCCTTTGTCCGGATGATGCGCTGCAGATGGTTTCCTTTCCCACCCTCCTGCTGGAGCCGGACGGGCGGTTCCTTTCGGAACTCATGCCGCTGCGCCAGGTCACCGCCGCGCGTGATCTCGCCCTGCTGCCGCCTGCGGGACCTCCGGCCACGCCGATAGAGGCCAGGGCTGGGACCAATGCGGATGCCGGGAGTCTGGAGAAAAAGCTGCGTGATGAGGTGAAAGCTTCGCCGGTGCTGCAGGTGCGTGCGCCGTTGTTTTTCCTGCCTTCAGCTTCGCAACGCGAGGAGGTCATGGGAGATGCCGGGCATGCCGGCAATCCTTCGTGGCGGTCCGGGCTTTTGTTGAGCAGCGCAGACGATACACTCACGGCCTGGAAGGAGAGCCTGCGGGTCGCTGCGTCTGCCGGTGAGTCAGATGCGAGCACCGAGCCTGAAGTGGAGGATGGCATCTTCGCGGCCTCGGAGATTGCGACGCTGGATCTTCGTAAAACGAAATTGGTGACCGTGCCTGCGTGTCTGTCCCGTGTGGATCTCCTGCAGCCGGAGTCCGGGGCGGATGACCTGCTGGCACTGCAACGCGCGTTCACGCTGGCTGGTGCTGAGCAATCGCTGCTGGCGCTCTGGCCGGTGGAGGACAAGGCCGCGACTGCTGAGTTCATGAGCGACCTCCAGAAGAAGCTGCAAGCCAGCGGAGTGATGGAGCAGGGGAGTGCTGGTGAGGTGGACGTGGCGGTACTGCTGCAGGAGGTGCAGCGCGAGTGGCTCGTGAGATTGCGTGGGGAGAAGGATGGTGGGCTGGTGAAAGCAGTGAGCACGGCGGGGCCGTTTGTGATGATGCAGGGGGTGCGGGCGAGGAGGTAGGGAAGTTGATGGTTGAGGGTCGATGGTTGATAGCCTGAGGGAACAACGCAAAGCGCTCGCGATATCGCGAGTGAATGGTTTGCGTGTTCGTAGTTGGGAGTTTCCTCGATGCCTGCTGTTTTCAGATTCTTGGGATGTGAGTCCACAAAACAGAAAACCCGCGCTGCACACGCAACGCGGGTTTTCCAATCTCAATTCTTTGCTGCTTTCGCTGCTTTGCGATGGTCTCCTCAGGCTATCAACTATCAACCATAGACCATCAACTCTGCTGCTTCTACGTGCAGGCTTCGCATTCCTTGCCGTTGATTGCCTTATCCCTCTGCGCAGCGAGCCACGCGGCGTACTCGGCGGGGTCTGCGGCAGCGTTGCCGGTGGGCGAGGCGCTCTTGCCCTGGGCAGCAGGGGCGGCGGCTGAGCCACCGGCCTGGGCGATGACGCCGCGCAGTTCCTTTTCCTTCACCACGGAGGAGGCCTCGATGTTCGTGGCGCTCAGGGTGCGGAGGTAGTAGGTGGTCTTCAGACCCTTGCGCCAGGCGCCGCGGTAGATGCGGGACAGCGTGGCAAGGTCCACGGCGGAGTACCACAGGTTCGTGCTCTGGCTCTGGTCGATCCATTTCTGGCGACGAGCAGCGGCGTCGAGGACGTACTCGGCATCGATGGCGAAGGCGGTGGCGTAGCGCTTCTTCAGCGCGACGGGCACGTTGTCCATGGGCTCCAGCTCACCATTGGAAAGGATGAGCGATTCGCGCATGTCGTTATTCCACAGGCCAATCTTCTTCAGATCCTTCACGAGGTAAGGATTGAGCATGAGATAGGCGCCGCCGAGGTTCTCCTTGCCGAAAAGGTTCTTGTACAGGGGCTCGATGCACGGGCTGCTGCCCATGATGTTCGAGATGGTTGCGGTCGGAGCGATGGCGATGACGTTGCTGTTGCGCATGCCCTGCTTGGCAATCTTCTCACGCACCGGCTTCCAGTCCATCTTGCCGCCGCGAGGCACTTCGATGGCCACGCCGCGCTCCTCTTCGAGGAGGTCCACGGTGTCTTGCGGAAGCAGACCACGGGACCACTTGCTGCCTTCGTAGCTGGAGTAGGTGCCACGCTCCGCGGCGAGGTCGCTGGAGGCTTCGTAGGCGTAGTAGGCCACGGCTTCCATGATCTCGTCGTTGAAGGCCACGCCTTCTTCCGAGCCGAAGGGCACACCCTTGCGATAGAGCGCGTATTGCAGACCCATGACACCGAGACCGATGGGGCGGTGGCGGGTATTCGCACGGCGCGCGGCTTCCGTGGGGTAGAAGTTGATGTCGATCACGTTGTCCAGCGCACGCACGGCCATGCGGATGGTCTCGCGCAGCTTGGTGTGGTCGATGTCACCGGAGTCGGTGAGGTGATTTTCCAGCACCACGGAGCCGAGGTTGCACACGGCGGTTTCATCGGCGCTCGTGTTGAGCGTGATCTCGGTGCACAGGTTCGAGCTGTGGATCACACCCACGTGGTCCTGCGGGCTGCGGACGTTGCACGGGTCCTTGAAGGTGATCCAGGGATGGCCGGTCTGGAAGAGGAGCTTCAGCATGCTCTTCCACAGGTCGAGCGCGGGAATCTTCTTTCCGTAGATCTCACCCTTGGCGGCCTTCTCTTCATACTCCACGTACTTCGATTCGAAGGCGCGGCCGTAGAGCTCGTGCAGCTCGGGCACGTCATTGCTGCGGAAGAGGGTCCATTCCTGGCGGGCCTCCATGCGCTTCATGAAGAGGTCAGGAATCCAGTTCGCCGTGTTCATGTCGAACGTGCGGCGGCGGAGGTCACCGGTCTGGTCATGCAGGTGAAGGAAGTCCTCCACGTCGTTGTGCCACGTTTCGAGGTAGGCGCAGCCGGAGCCCTTGCGCTTGCCACCCTGGTTCACGGCCACGAGCTGGTCATTGTGCAGCTTGAGGAAGGGGATGACACCCTGGGATTCCCCGTTGGTGCCCTTGATGTAGCCACCGGTACCACGCACGGAAGTCCAGGAACCACCGAGGCCGCCCGCCCACTTGCTGAGGAAGGCATTCTCCGCGATGCCGCGGATCATGATGGACTCGATGTTGTCATCCACCTTGTACAGGTAGCAGGAGGAAAGCTGGGAGTGCAGCGTGCCGGCATTGAAGAGGGTCGGCGTGCTGGAGCAGAAGCGGCGGCTCTTGTAGAGGGAGTAGAGATTGATGACCTTCGTCACCGCCTCGCTCTTCTCCTGGAGGAAGAGGCCCATGGCCACGCGCATCCAGAAGAGCTGGGGCGTTTCGAGACGGCGGGAGGGCTTCACCTTCTTGTCCACGATCAGGTAGCGATCATAGAGCGAGCTGATGCCGAGGAAGTCGAAGTCGAGGTCCGCCGCCGGGTCGAGGGCTTCTGCGAGGCGGTCGAGATCATAGTTCAGCAGGCGGGGGTCGAGGCGCTCGATCTCCACACCGCGCTGCAGATTGCGGCGCAGGGCGCGGCGATGGAAGAGTGGCAGAGCTTCGATGCCATCCTTCACGATGTCCCAGCCGAGCACCTCTTCATAGATGTAGGTGAGCAGGATGCGCGCGGCGAATTTGGCGAAGTCCGCATCATGGCTGATGAGCGTGCGCGCATTCAGGATGATGGTCTTCTTCAGGTCCTCTTTGGACATTTCCGCAGCGAAGGAGCGGCGGAGTTCCACTTCGATCTCTTCGCGGGTGAGGCAGACATCGAGACCGAGCAGCGCGTAGTCCATGCGCTTGCGGAGGTCCAGGCCATCCCAGAGGACGCTGGAGCCATCCGTGGAGCGCACGAGGATGAAGCTGTCCTGCTGGGTATCGCCACCGAGCTGGAGCTGCTGCTGCTCGGAGGATTCCTCCTCGGTGCGGCGCATTTCCTTGCGGTGCGTACGGTAGGCGATGTAGGCGGCAGCCACCTTGAAGTGGCCCTGGCGCATGAGTTCCTCCTGCACCACGTCCTGCAGGTCCTCGATGTGCACGAATTGGCGCGCCTCATCGGACATGCGGCGGCTCACGGCATCGGCGATGGCCACGGCGGGCTCGGAGTTCACTTCCAGGGAGAGGAAGGCCTTGCGCACCGCGGACTCAATCTTGCTCTGGTTCCACGGCACGGCCTCGCCATTGCGCCGGATGACCTTGGTCGGAACCATCACGGGCTGGGGATTGGAGGTATTATGAGTGGGGATATGGCTTTGCATGCGGGTCACGACACTGCGTGCAAGGTCATGCTGATTATAACGAACGAGGGTGCGCTCGATGATGCGGTAGATTTCCTCGGAGCGGAGCACCGGAGCGCCCTGCTGGTCGCGCAGCTCGGTCTCACGGGTGCGGCGGGCCAGTTCATCCGCCACGGTCAGGGCGATGGTGCGGACGAGGTCGCGGTTCCGCTCGGTGTAGATTTCGTCCTGCTTTTTGCGGGAGAGCTGGAGGTCCGCGAGCGCATTGCCCACAGTATCAGCAATTTCTCCCATGTCGAAGGGGCGGCGCATGCCGTCCACCTCCACCTCCATGCCGGGCTCCAGAAGCTCGGCGCAGCCGCTCGCAAGCCCGCGCCAGTCAAAGTGCGGACGCAGTTCCTTGGACAGGTTGGCAAGGCGCTTGAGCGCCCTGTCTTCATCAATCAGGTGGCGGGAAATCATGGCTGTAGAGGGAGTGTTGGTTGAAGGAAAGGGGCGCAGGGAACGGTGATCCCTGCCGGCGCGCCCCTTTCCAGGGCCATGGCCGGCAGGCCGGATGAAGGTGGTTACTTAGAACTCGTCGTCACTGCCGACGACAAGGGAGCCACGAGTCTGGTACTCGGTGACCTTCTGTTCGAAGAAGTTCGTCTCCTTCTTCACGTCCATGACTTCGATGAGCCATGGGAGCGGGTTCTTCACACCCGGGTTGAGCAGGGGCAGGCCCACGCCGGTGAGGCGGCGGTCAGCGATGTAGTCGATGTACTGCTCAAATTCGTCGGCGCTCAGGCCCACGGCGCCCACAGGGAGGCAGTCGCGGATGAACTCCTTCTCCAGCGTCACGGCCTCGCGCATGATGTCCACGAGCTGGCTGCGGAACTCCGGGCTCCAGATATCGGGATTTTCATCCACGAGGTCCATGAACAGGTTGCGGAAGAGCTCAATGTGGTTGCTCTCATCCCGCAGTGTGTAGCGGAACATCTGGCCGATGCCGGGGAACTTGTTCTGCCGGTAGAGGCTGAGGATCATGCCGAACAGGCCGTAGAACTGGGTGCCCTCCATGCACTGGCCGAAGACGAAGATATTCTGCGCCAGCAGGCGCTTGTTCTCTGTCTGGGTCAGGTCGAGGTCGCGGCGCAGGGCGTGCGACACACGGGTGACAAATTCGTTCTTCTTCTTGATGGACTCCACCTGCTCGAACATCGCCTCGCACTCGTGCGGGTTGATGCCCAGGCTGGAGATCATGTAGAGGAGGCTGTCCGCGTGGATGTTTTCCTCATGGGCGTGGCGGCCCAGCACGAGCTTCAGTTCGGGAGCAGTGACCAGCTCACGCACCACGTGCATGACATTGTCTCCCACGATGCCCTCGGCGGCGGAGAAATAGCCGATGCCCATCATGATGATCCAGCGCTCGGTCTCGGTCAGCGCGTTGGGGGAGCGCCACTGTTCGGCGTCCTTCTGCATGCTGATGTCCTCCGGCTCCCAGTGGTTGGCCTTCATCTTGCGATAGAGGTCGTAGGCCCACTTGTATTTGAGGGGAAGGAGATTGAAGGCCTCGGTCTTGCGGCCGTTGATGATGCGTTTGGCCGTGTAGGCGGCCTCGGCCTTATCCTGGTCGAGGACAAACTTGCGGTCTCCGATTTGGTAAGTCTTTTCCATGGCAGCGACAGAGGTGATTTTGGGGTTGAAGAAGGCGGGTAAGTGACGGATGCGTAACGAGCCAACTGAACCGCGGAGGACCTCAACAAGCGGTGGGGTGTTTCATAACCACCATATCTTGGTCGCGCGGTTCGCATCATGCACAAGATGTGGGGTGCGATCCAGCAAAAACTACAACCTGTTGCGTCACGGACCGCAATTCCACGCAATCACTAGGGGAGGAGCGTGAAAATATTTTTGGCGCGTAAAAACGGATGGCTGGAAAAACAGAGATTACTCCAAACACGAGTGTGTGTCATAAAAGCCATCATAAGGCGTTGAGGGTCAATAGTCTGGTTTTCAGGATAGCTAAGGAGTGTGAAGAATTGCGTTTTACAAAAATTGTTCAAAGAAACAGTAGTGCCAGGGATGGGATACGGGCGGGAAGGAGAGAAAGGCCGTGTTTGGGAGCAAATTTGGCCGAAAATGGGCGCTATCGTGCCAAATGGTGAACCATCGGCTGCTCAAAGGAGCGCGGACACTCCTGTCCGCTACCCCTGACTCACCACCTTCTGTCATGTTGCAGGCAAGGCCGCATGCCGCCAGCTGCTTCTGAAAAGGGATGGGCGTCTTCTACGTCCGATAGTTCGCTGGATTGCAGACAGCGGACAGGAGTGTCCGCGCTCCTTTGGCCGGCCGCTTCGGTCGCTGCGCAAAGACGGGATTCAGCATTTCGTGGTATGAAACCGGGTGTGTAACACGGGTCGCATAGCGAACGCTAAGCGTGTCGATAGCGTGTCGCTCAGCGTTCGCTAAGCGACGTTTCTGTGAGTCGATAGCGTTACGCCACCACCCACCACCCACCACCCACCCCGTAGATACATATACAGCTTGCTGGAGAGAGAGTAACCACGCGGTGGTGAGGAACTGCGGGAAAGCCGCGTTCAAACCCAAACGGACTTGTCGGCTTCCCTGACCGAGGTTAAGGTGTTCAGTCACCACTTTGTGATGTCTGGTGAAGGGCATGGCTTGCCTTTCCCCTCCATTCACCTCCCTTCTTGCCTCCGGGCCGATTTGGCGGATGCTTGGCGCCCCTCATTCCCTATGCTCCGTCCAGGTTTCCTTTTTCTGCTCACGGCTTCGGTATCGCTCTCGCTTGTCTGTGTGACCTTCACCTCCCCGGTGCAGGGGGCGCAGACTTCCTCAAAGAAAAAATCGAGCGCCTCCTCCTCGAAGAGCAAGGGAAAGGGGAAGACTCCGACCTCGACGGACGCGAAGAAGAAGACTGAGTCGACCCCTGCTCCAGCCCCCGCGCCCGCACCTGTGGCGCCGCCCGCGCTGCCGAATGAGGAAGACAAGCCCGTGCCCGTGCCGCCGCTGCCTTCCCAGAAGCTGCAACTGCACAAGTGGTCCGGCGCGCTCAATGTGCCAGACCCGGTGGCAGTCACGGTAGACCCGCAGGGGCGCGTGTACGTGACGCAGACGACGCGCCGCAAGGTGGGAGACCTGGACATCCGTGAGCACACGCAGTGGATTCCCAATGACGTGGCGATGGAGAGCATCGAGCAGAAGAAGGCGTTCTACCATGACGTGCTCGCCCCGGGGAAGACGCTCCGCCCGCGCGGCAGCCTGAAGGACCACAACAAGGATGGCTCCATCGACTGGAAGGACCTCACCGTGCACACTGAGCGCATCTACCGCCTGGAGGACACGGATAAGGACGGCACGGCGGACAAGATCACGCTCTTTGCCGAGGGCTTCAACACGGAGGTCACGGGCATCGCTGCCGGCATCCTGTACCATGACGGCTGGGTGTACTGCACCATCGCGCCGGACCTGTGGCGCCTGCGCGACACGAATGATGACGGCGTGGCGGATGAGCGCGAGGTCGTGGCGCATGGCTTCGGCCACCACATCGCGTATGCAGGCCATGACATGCACGGCCTCACCGTGGGGCCTGACGGGCGCATCTACTGGACCATCGGCGACAAGGGCGTGAACGTCCTCACGAAGGAGGGCAAGCGGGTCGCGAAGCCGCATGAAGGATGCGTGCTGCGTTGCGAGCCGGACGGGAAGAATTTCGAAATCTTCGCCCATGGTCTGCGGAATGTGCAGGAGATCGCCTTCGACGAGCACGGCAATCTCTTCGGCGTGGACAACGATGCGGACAAGACGGGCGAAAAGGAACGCTTCGTCTACATCACCGAGGGCAGCGACTCCGGATGGCGCTGCACCTACCAGTACATGAAGGGGTGGATTCCCTGGATGGACGAGGGCCTGTGGAAGCCGCGCTTTGCCGGGCAGCCAGAGTACATCACCCCGCCACTGGCTCAGGGTCATGATGGTCCTGCGGGTTTTGTCTTTAATCCCGGAACAGCGCTCGCGGCTCCCTGGAGGCAGGGTTTCTTTGGAAACCAGTTCCCGAGTGGGAAGATGAATGTCTTCCGCGTGGCACCGTCCGGGGCGTCCTTCACGGTGACGCAGGATGCGACAGTGAACAGCGGTGTCATGGGCATCGGCATGAGCTGGGGTCCCGAGGGCAAGCTCTACCTGGCTGACTGGATGGGTGGCTATCCGCTGGATGAACTGGGCGCGATCTGGACCGTGGATGACCCCACGGGCACGGACAGCACGGAGCGACAGGAAACGCTGACCCGCCTGCGCGAGGGCTTCAGCAATCCGGAGGCCGTGGAGCCGCTGGCCTACCTCGGGCATGCCGACCAGCGCGTGCGTCTGGCGGCACAGTTTGAGATTGTAAAGCGGGGTGAGTTTGCTCGCTTGGAAGAAGTTGCGAAGAATGCCAACCAGCCGCGTCTCGCCCGCATCCATGCGCTGTGGGGACTGGGCCAGGGCATGCGTGCCGGGAAGGTGGAGCGGGGGAGTGTGGAGGGGCTTATCACGGCTCTGGCGGAGGATAAGGACCTCGAAGTCCGTGCCCAACTCGCGAAGGTGGTGGGAGACTCGCAAAACGATAGTTCGTTTGGCGCGAAGCTCCTTTCTTTGCTGAAGGACCGCAGCCCGCGCGTGCGCTTTCAAGCGGCCGTCGCATTGGGCAAGCTGCAGGTGAAAGAGGCCACGCCAGAACTGCTGGCCCAACTCGCCCTCAATGCCGACAAGGATGCGTACCTGCGCCACGCGCTGGTGAGCGGCCTGACGGGCTGCGCGACCACCGGGGAACTGGCGGCGACGGCGACGCACGAGTCCCGTTCCGTGCGACTGGGTGCGGTGCTGGCGTTGCGTCGCCGGGCAGATGGGGCGGTTTCGGCGTTCCTTGAGGATAAAGATGCAGCGGTCGCTACCGAGGCGGCGCGGGCCATTCATGACGATGAGTCCATTCCTGCCAAGTTGCCCGAGCTGGCGGCTTCTTTGGATTCAAAGCGAGTCGTTCCTGATGCGTTTACCCGTCGTGTGCTGAATGCAAATTTCCGCATCGGTGACACCGCGGGAGCGGAACGCGTGGTGAGTTATGCCCTCCGTGAAGATGCCGCGCTCCCCGTGCGGAATGAAGCACTGACCCTTCTCACTCTCTGGTGCACGCCGCCTCCACTGGACCGTGCGGATGGACGTGCGCGCACGCTCGAAGCTCGCGATGAGAAAGCCATCGCGGACGTGTTGCGTCCCCATCTGGACCAGCTCATGGCCCTCAAGGATACGGGCCTCAAGACACTGGCCATCCAAATCCTCATCGCCTACAAGTTGCCGGTTGAAGCGAACGTGGCCGCCGCTGCCGTGATGGAAGGCAGTGCGCCAGCGGAGACGCGCATCGGCGCGCTGCAGCTGCTCGCCACCCAGCACGGTGGCTCGGCGGAACTGGGCAAGACCCTGACCGCGCTCGTGGAAGGCAAGGCTCAGCCGCAAGCCCAGGCCCAGGCCCGAGGAAAAACGAAAACTCAAGCCCAGACCCAACCCCAGGCTCAGACTCCGGAGACCCTGCGCATTGCCGCGCTGGAGATTCTGGCCCGGGAAAAGCCAGAGGTCGCCATCGAGCAGGCCGGGAAGCTGCTGACCTCCGGATCCACCTTGGAAAAGCAGAAGTGCCTGGCTCTCCTGGCCGAGCTGAAGATGGACGCGGCGGATGTGGTGCTGACCAGGGAGATGGAGCAGCTCGTTGCCGGCAAGTGCCCGCCATCCCGCCAGCTCGATGTCCTGGAAGCCGTACTGGCCCGCTCTGCGGATGTCGCCGTTCTGAAGGAGAAGCTGGATGCCTTTGAGGCGACCCGCGCCGGAGCCGTGGGCACGGTGGGTGCCTATCTTGAGTGCCTGGAAGGTGGCAGCTCGGTGGAAGGCAAGGACATCGCACTGGAGCACCTCGCGGCGAACTGCACGGCCTGCCATCGTTTTGACTCAAAGGAAGGCAGCACCGTGGGCCCGCAGCTCAGCGGTATCGGCGCGCAGAAGGATCGCACGTACCTGCTGGAGTCGCTGGTGAATCCCGTGGCCCAGATCGCGCCGGGTTACGGCATGGTGTCTGTGACGCTGAAGGATGGGAAGTCCTACGCCGGCGTGGTGGTGAAGGAAGATGCCGAGAATGTGGAGCTCAAGCTCGCGGATGGTTCGGTGAAGAAGATTGATATCGCCGAGGTGACCGTGAAGACCCCGCCCATTTCCGTGATGCCGCCGATGAGTGCCATGCTGACGAAGCGCCAGCTCCGCGACCTCGTGGCATACTTGGCGGGCCTGAAAAGTGGTGGTGGCAGCTTAGGCTCGAAGAAAGTCGCCGTGAAGGAAACGGAGACCGGCGAGCATGAGGTGGCGGAGGAGGGGAAGAGGGAAGGTGGTGACGGAAAGGACCCGGGCGCCGCGAGCTCCAAAAAGGAAGCCACTGGCAAAAAGAAGAAGCAAGGATAGGCGCGATCACGGGAGGGGGTATGGCGTAATGATTCCTCTTGCCGTGAGTGCGGTCGCGGGCCAATGGTCGGCGATGCGTTGCACAAACCGGCGGCTCCAGGTCCTGCTCCAGATCTTCCTGATGCTCGTTGTTCGGACGGCGGCTGTTACGGCTCAGTCTGGGGCTCTCGACCTTACTTTTGGCTCGGATGGGTTCGTGATGACACCGTTTGCAGCCATCCAGAAAACGTCCTTCAATAGTCAGCGTACAAAACTGAAGGTGCCCATCGCATTGTATCCATACTGTTTTGGGTTGTATGGGGCGGTGCAGAATGACGGGAAGATCATTGTGATTTGCGACAACCGTGTCGGGTACAATTTTGGGGAGTATATCATCGCCATGGCCCGCTATGAGCCCAGTGGTGAACTGGACACCACTTTTGGAGTCGGGGGCAAGGTCACATTCTCCTCGGGCGCAGAACGAAGGGAGGCGTGTGTTGGTTTGGAGATTCTAAGTGATGGCCACATCATGGTTTCGGGACGTTCGGTTCCTTTAGGAAAGACTCCGGCCAACAGCAGCGATGGAGAGATACTCCTGCTCAAATACAAACCCGACGGATCGCCGGATCCAGGCTTTGGGGAAAATGGTGTGAAGATGTGCAAATATGGACATCCTGGTGACGGCAAGTTTTTTCACCGCACCTTCAAAGCGCAGCCCGACGGCAGGCTTCTGGTGGCGGGAGGCACCTTCACGGAATCCAACAAGGCCACCACGAGCGTGGCTCGATTTACACCAGATGGAGTGTTGGATCCGGCATTCGGCAATGCAGGCAGGGCGCCAGTGCCACTGCCCAACAATGGAAAACTGGTGGTGGACGACGCAATCTCGCTTCCGGATGGCAAATGCCTGGTAGCTGGTTGGTTGCACTTTGGAAAGTTTACCTTAGACGCCTCTACACGCCCGTTTGTGTATTCGGCGCTTCTGTGCCTCAATGGCGATGGGAGCATCGATACCAACTTCGGCAAGGACGGCAGGGTGGCCATGGCCATGGGAGGGCTGAACTCGTTCGACAACCGCCTTGCGCTGCAGGGTGACGGCAAAATCATCGTGGCAACCAAGTGCGGCCCTCACAGTGCGTCGAATTCAGGCCAGTCCATCGGTTTGTTCCGCTATCTTCCGAACGGCATGCTTGACGATACCTTTGGTCGTGGAGGGAAGGTGACCGCCTATTTCCCAAGGGTTCATGCGGTGTCGGAAGCTCTCGTCTTGGGGGATGGGCGCATTGCCGTAGCTGGCGAGGTTGAGGGATGTTTTGCACTGACGTTGTTCCTGCCCAATGGAGCGCCCGATGTGAGCTTCGGAAAGTCAGGACTCATGACGTATGAACCTGCGGATTGGGCAGAGTCGAAGGCAAACCAAGCTGCCAGAAGAAACAAGATGAGTGACCCAGTTTCGATGCAAGTGGGCGGGGCATTGCTTCAAAAAGATGGGAAGATTGTGATCTTTGGTTCCATTCCCTTGAAGAATAGTTCGCGTGTTCTTGGGATGGTGCGGATAAACGTAAAGTAAAGCGGTGCGGGAACCCCGGCTCAGTGCAGTGAGAATGAAACGCTGGAAGGGTGGAGATGCTGGATTGATGGTTCGCGCTCCGAATCGTTTCCAAGAAGGGCTCCCGCAGACCGAAGCGGGTCGTGAATTGTAGGCGATGTGATGCCCCAACTCGTTCGTGAGTGTTCAGATTTTTCTCTTTGTGTTTTCAGTGGGTTGGACCTATGTAGTCCTCCATTGGGACCGGACGTAACGGAGACGTCACGCAAGCTTCGAAAAATTATGGATGCCGCGCCAGACCAAGGTTTGCTCAATCAGCAATCCGTAGAATTGCAGAAGGTTCCCGCCCTCGTGCGGAGGGATGAGCGCGCAAGCTACGCCTCAAAATTAGAACAGATGCTGGGCAGTGCCCTAAGAGAGGTCGGGGTATTGGTGGATGGTCTGCTCCCCAAAGGATGTTTTGTTTCAACCCCTGCTCCGCTCCCGGATGCCACACAGCCTACTGCTGGGCAACCCGTGGCAACATCGGTTGAAATTGAGCTGTCAGAAGAATTTCGTAGTGCGTTTGAAGCTGCCCAAATGCGGTTCATCAAAAAAATGAAGGACGCTGCCGACAGTAAGAACCTGGAGAATACTGAAGCAGTTGATGCATCCACCAAGAACGAGCTGGCAAAAGAAGCATTGAATGAGCTGAGCAATCTCGGTTTTGGCAACATTGTAACGACCTTCGGGAATAAAACCGACGTTGCCTCTCCGACCAGATACTTTGATGGATTGAGGATGATGGGCATGGCCCTGAACAAAGCCCAGAGCGGCAAGCCCGGGCCCGGGAGTCAGGGAACAGCAGGGAAAAGTGCCGGGCTGTACTCGTCACTCGCCCCGGCCACACGAAGAAATAAAATCAACCCGGTTCTTGGCTACAAACCTCAATTTGACCCGACCAAGGGTGAGGAGGGTGATGGCAGGCGTTTTACTCGTGTGATCGTTGAGGGGCCCTATGCTGAGAAGCAATGGCCACCTGAGATGCGAATTTTCATTATTAAGAGCAGTACATCTGAGAAGGAATTGCTGACTTTCTTCAGAGCAGACGTAACAAAGCATGCAAAGGGGCTTGACCACCTGAAGTGGACAGAACTCAACAATTCGGGAAATGCTGACGCCGCTGAAGTTCAAGTAAACGACACAATCACACTCAAGGAGATGGCGCTCGAAGTTGTAAGAAGTGAATTGCGGGGTCAATTGCGGCAGCCGGGTACCCCACTAGAAAAAGCTTCCGATAAGGAATATTATAAGATCAAACTGAAGCTCTCGGCCGAACGTTCCAAGATCGAAGCAGCCGAAAAGTCGATGCATGATTTGCACAGAAGATACCCCGATGAAAGGATGCCAGATGGAACGCCCGTGAATGACGGCGTATTCAACCGTCAGGCGGCAGCTGCAGAATTTATCAAATGCCTCGAAGACAAGTATGGAGCTGCCTTTGTCAGTCGGTTCAAGGAAGGAGCGGGTGCCGAAGAGACGAAGAGCCCAATGAAGCTGCTCTTGCTAATCTCCAGCAACGTGGAACGAGCCTATGAAAGTTCCAATCCTGGCGCCGCCGGAGGGGGCGCGAACGACCGCTAAAAATAAGATTTCAGGAATCTCGCGCTCCACCAGGCTCGGCACATCCACCAATCGCAGCCCTACTCACTTCGGCACATGCGGCACCAGCAAATCCGGTGATTGCGCCCTTGGGCGATGCCTCCGCACGGCCTGCTTCGCGAAGAACTCCTGCGAGCGCACGGCCTTGGTCTTGGACTTGGCGGAAGGACGCGGGACCGGCGTGTAGTTCCCGTCCTTGTCGAGCTGGCGGGCCTGCACGTTGTCGGAGAAGTGGGTCAGGAGGATTTCCTGCAGGCGCTTCTTGCACGCAGGATCCTCAATCGGCGTCAGCAACTCCACACGCTTGCTCAGGTTGCGTGTCATGAAGTCCGCACTGGAGATGAAGACGACCGGGTCACCTCCCTGGCGGAACCAGTAGATGCGCGCGTGCTCCAGATAGCGGTCAATGATGCTGACGACGCGGATGTTTTCACTCAAGCCCTTCACGCCCGGCTTCAGGCAGCAGATGCCGCGGATATTGAGTTGTACCTTCACCCCGGCCTGCGAGGCGGCGTAGAGGGCCTCCATCATCTGGAGGTCCTCGAGCGCATTCATCTTCAGCATGATTTCCGCCTCCTCGCCGGCGGCGGCACGGGCGGTCTCGCTCTGGATCATCTCCAGCAGACGCTCGCGCAGGCCGAAGGGGGCCATGCTGATTTTCTGGAAGTGCACAAACCGGGAGCGTCCGGTGACGGTGTTGAAAAAGGCCGACGCATCCGCGCCGTACACCGGATCGCGTGTGAGGAAGCTGATGTCGGTGTAGAGCTTCGCGGTGGCCTCGTTGTAGTTTCCCGTGCCGAAGTGGCAGTAGCGGGCCATGCCGCCAGGTTCGCGACGCACGACGAGGGTGATCTTTGCATGCGTCTTCAGTCCGCGCACGCCGTAGATGATTTGCGCGCCGGCGGCGAGGAGTTCTTCCGCGCGTTCCAGGTTGCGGGCTTCGTCGAAGCGGGCCTTCAGTTCCACCAATGCTGTCACGTGCTTGCCTGCCTGGGCGGCCTTGATGAGCGCGGAGATGATGCGGCTGTTCTTCGCGGTGCGGTAGAGGATTTGTTTGATGGCCACCACATTCGCGTCCGTCGCGGCCTGCTCGATGAGCTGCACCACGGGCTCGAAGGATTCATAAGGATGGTACAGCAGGATGTCGTCCTTCCGGATGACATCGAAGATGCTCTCGTCCGGCTCCAGGGTGACGGCCTCTGAGGTGGGCCACTGCTCGGTCTTCAGGTCCTCGAAGCCGGGCACTGAGGAAATGGCGAAGTACGCACGCAGATCCAGCTCCCCGGGGATCATGTACGTGAGGGAGGGGGGCGCATCACAGATCTGCTGGATGGCCTTGATGAGGGACTGCGTGACGTCCGGCTCGTCCTCGATTTCCAGGCGGATGGTGTTGCTGGTCTTGCGTGCTTCGAGGATTTCCTCCATCTCCGCGGCGATGTCCTGGGCGCTTTCGTCATCGAGGGTGATGTCGCTGTTCCGGCTGATGCGGAAGCGCGCGGTGCCGGTGACCTGTTCCTGCGGGAAGAAGTCGTGGATGAAGATCTCCACGAGGTCCTCGATGTTGATGTAGGCGTGCGTGTTCCCCTCCGCATCGGGAATGACCACATGGCGGGGGAGATTTGGAGGCAGGGTGAAGACGACATGCCGCACCTGGTCTTCCTCACCGATGCGCGAGCGCACTTCGCTCATGAGTACAATCTGCAAGGCAGGAAGCTGCAGGCGATCCTCACCCGGCTCCACCGCGATGGGGGAGAGCACGGCGAAGACATTCTCATTGAAGTAGGCGTGCAGGTGCGTGCGCTGGCTGGGATTCAGCTCGGCGGGCGTGAGGCGGCGGATGCCATTGCGGCGCAGCACGGGCAGCAGGTCCTGATTCAGGATGCGGTATTGCTCCTTGATGAAGGCCAGCGTGCGCTCGCGAATTTCATTGAGCTGCTGCGTTGGCGTCAGTCCGGCGGGGTCATTCACCTTCCGGCGTGCGTCCTTGAGGTATTGCAGTCCACCCACACGGACCATGAAGAACTCGTCCAGATTCGAGGCGGTGATGGCCAGGAACTTCACCCGCTCCAGCGGTGGCAGCATTTCACGGGCAGCCTCGGCGAGGACGCGTTCATTGAAGGCCAGCCAGCTCAGCTCACGATTGAAGTAATTGGGTTCGGTGGCCATGGAGGAGAAAAAAGAAGGTCTGGGAGCGGTGGACGATGCCGGCAGTGGGGAATGGGCTTACGGCGTGCGCAGGAGCACCTCGTAGCCATAGATTTCACGAAAGATATCGCACTTCCCGTTCACCGCGATCTGCTCGACGGTAGTGTCTTCGACCCCGGGCGTCTCGATGACGTAGGTGTCGCCCTCGCGCTTCAGGTCTACTTTCCTGATGCGCTGGGAGTGGCTGCGGTCCAGGCAGTCTGCCACGCGGAGGATGGCGGCGAGCTTGATGACAGTCATGCGATCTTCACGCGAGAGCTCGGAGAAGTCTGCGTGATTCGGGCTCGGATTGTAGCGGCGGTGGTAGCGTGCGAGGAGGGCCACCAGCGTGCGGTCGCGTGCGGAAAGGCCGAATACTTCCGTATTCAGGATGATGTAGAGGCTGTGCTTGTGATGCTCGCGCGGACTCACGAACATGCCTGTCTCATGCAGGATGGCGGCCACGCGCAGCAGCAGCTCATGGCGTGCATCCAGCGAGTGCAGTGACTGGAGGTCGGAGAAGATCTGCTGGGCAAACTTCGCCACATGCTCGGCGTGCTTGTGGTCGGTCTTGTATTTCTTGGCCACTTCGCGCGCGGCCTGGAGCACCTCATCCTGGAAGGTCTGGGTCAGCGGATTGCTCTCCAGCAGGTCCATGAGTAGGTCCCGCTGGAAATCGCCCTCCGGCACCACGAGCACCTGGTCGTCAAAACGACGCGCGAGAGCGAGGTTTGTCTGCAGGGCAGGGGTGATGCCCTCCGTGCCGGTGTAGTGCAGGTGGAGTTTCCTCACGAGTTCATCCGCAGACATGGCGGCGATGGACTCGGTGAATTTCTCAAGCTGCTTCACCGTGATGAAGCTCGCGCCCTGCTTCGGCTTGGCGATGAGCGGCGCTGCACTCTGAATTTCCGTGCCGATGAAGACGTGGTAGTCCGGCTTCGCCTCGGAGTAGTCCGTGGCCAGCGTATCCACCACGCCGCGGATTTGCTCCTCGATGTAGGCCAGTTGCTGCGCGGGGCCTGACTCCAGCGCCATGGCCTCGCGCGTGCGGAAGATGCCGAGGCGGTAGCTGGAGTACGCATTGATACGCCCTTTGATGAAGTGCAGCGCGCGCGTATTCCCCGGGCCAATGTGGGAGACGAGCGTATTCCCATTCGCGATGTCCGGATTGCTCTTCAGCAGGCGCACCGTGGTCTGGTAGATGAGGCGCGTCATGTCGCCGTCATCGATGAGCTCCACGCGCACATTCCCCGCGACCTGCATGCGGTTCAGGAAGATTTCGTGATTGGTCGCCTCGGAGAGGATGTTGGTGGTGAGGCAGCGCAGGTTCGCATCCGGCACGGCGTACTCGCCGAGCGTCTGGCGGAAGTCGCGCAGGATGGCGGCAGCCTGCTCCATCACGGGGCGCGAGACGGTGCCGGTGCGGAAGATGTCGCGGGCCAGGGGCAGTGGCTTCTCCAGATAGTCGAGCTGCGAGAAGGTGCCGTCTGCCGCCTTCTCCGCGACGAGCAGGGTCACGGAGGTCGAGCCGAACTGGATGATCGCGGCGGTATCGAGCTGGTCGGGTGAAGACATGGTGCGGGGCTTGCTTGTCGCTGCCTTCGGGGTGGTGACAAGCGGCGGGCCAGAAATATGACTCAAGGCCCGCTGGTCGGTGATTTATTTTACTTTTTTGCGCGCAGCCATGCAATGGAGCCGCAGGCCACGGCGGTGTTCCCCAGCTTGGCGATGGAGAACTTCATGCCGCGGTAGATCTCCGGGACGGTGAAGCGCTCCACCTGCTCGCGCATGGCCTGGAGGTAGAGCTTGGGCATTTCCTCCACGAGACCACCGCCGAGGGTGATGTGGTCCGGGGCCATGAGATTGGCCACCATGGAGATACCCATGCCGAGGTACTGCAGGGAATTCAGGAAGATGGTTTCCGTGGCGCGCTCGTGTGCGTTGAAGGAGGTGGAGAGCGCCTTGCTGCGCATCTCCTTGAGCACGGCATTCGTCTTGGCATCGAGCAGGGGTGCATTGCCACGCGTGCATTCCACACTGGCAGCGGCGGCGATGCCGAGGCGGCTGGTGAGATCCTCGAAGAGCACGTAGCCGGGGAAAGCTGAGCTCAGATGGGTGCCGGGCACATAGATCATGCCCAGCTCCATGCAGGAGACATTCGCGCCGCGAATGAGATTGCCATCATACACGAAGCCTGCGCCCAAGCCGGTGCCGGGGAAGACCCCGAGCAGCGAGCGTGAGCCCTTGCCCGCGCCGAGGGTGTACTCGCCGTAGGTGCCGGCATCCACGTCATTGAGCACGGCCACGGGACATTTGTAGAGCTTCTCCAGCTCGGGCCCGAGCATCACGCGCTTCCAATTCAGGTTGGGCGCGTGAATGAGGATGCCTTTCTCGGTATTCACCGTGCCGGGACAGCCGATGCCGATGCCCTGCATCTTGGCCGGGCGGACGTTCGCATTGGCCATGGCCTCCTCGATGGTGGCCTGGATGCGCTTGATGCCGCGCGCCGCACCCTTGCCGCCGCCTTGGGTGGACTTCCTGGCGGTGCCGAGGACGTTGTAGTCGGCGTCCAGAATGACCGCCATCATCTTCGTGCCGCCGAAATCAAACCCGACCCAGAAGGGCTTGCCGCTGAGCGCGATTTTCTTCGCAGGACTCTTCTTTGCCATGGCACGTTTTCATCAAGTCTGGGGGAAAAGGCAAGTGACAATTGGTTGATAGTCGAGGGTTGATAGTTGATAGCCTGAGGGTGTTGAGAGGTTAAGGACTCGGGCGGTGGTCCGTTTGAGATTTCAACTCGGAGGCCACAAAGAAACTTCAAAGCCTGAGTCTTTCTCGGGCTCTCCGCCACCAACTCTCGACTTAGGTCAGGCTATCAACTATCAACCATCGACTATCAACCCCTCGGCATAGGCCGTTTTTCGTTTGCCATACCCTGACGCGCCTGCCAGCATCCAGCGCAGTCGCTATTCATGTCCTTCCTGCGCTCAAAATTCCGACACCTGTACCTGCTGGCGCTCTTCCAGCTGGTGGGCGGGCCGTTGGTGCTGGTGCCGATGCTCATGATGAGCAAGGCGGTGGTGCGTGAGACTGCGCAGCATGGCGTGGTGAAGGGTTTCCACGAGGCGATGGTGAGCCTGGAGTGGGAGGAGGCGCGGGAGATGGTGCGGAATGGAGTCGTGCCTGAGTGGTCGTCCTCTTCCACCAAGGCTCCCGGGAAGAAAGAGAAAGCCAAGGATGGAAAGCCGAAGCTGGATTTCGTGACATGGACCACGCCTGCTCTCATGGAGCTGGAAGGTATCCTTGTGAGGCGAGCCGCATGGGAGTGGCAGCCGATGGCCTCAAGCTGGGCCAATGCGCCACCGAGTCCGCCACCACGAGTGGCATAAAGGAAAGGGAAGACTCGTAGGAGCCGGGCCGAAGGCCTTGGACTGCGGCAGCCTGCTGCCGCTTTTCTCAGCGCAGCCTGCTGCGCGTTCCATCGCGGCGAAGCCGCCTATCATTCCCTTCATTCGTGTGGCCATGCTCCCAGCGGGGGCAGCCATCGCCACAGCAGGCTGTGGACTCTTCAAAGCGGCAGCAGGCTGCACGCAGTCCAAGGCCTTCGGCCCGGCTGCCACATTCGCTCTCACTCGTGCTCTCATTTCAATCACTCCCATGAAACCTTTCCTCTCCCAGTCGCTGCTCGCTTCTCTTGCGGCGGCTCTTGTTCCCGTCTCACTTTCCGCTCAAGAATCCGCTCCCCAAGAACTCGCTCCCATCGTCGTCACCGGCAAGGCGGAGGACCTTGTCGGCGTGGCCTCCACGGCTTCCCAAGGCCGTGCGAGTTCGGAGGACCTGCTCTCGCGGCCCGTGCTGCGTCGCGGTGAGATTCTGGAAATCATTCCCGGTGTGATCATCACCCAGCATGCGGGCGGCGGGAAGGCGAACCAGTACTTCTTGCGCGGCTTCAACCTCGACCACGGCACGGACTTCGCAGTCTCGGTGGAAGGCATGCCGATGAATATGCGCACGCATGCGCACGGACAGGGCTACACGGACTTGAATCCGCTCATCCCGGAACTGCTCCAAGGCGTGGAGTACCGCAAGGGCACCTTCGCGGCGGCGGATGGTGACCTTTCCACGGCGGGCTCGGCGAACTTCCTGTTCTTCAATCAGCTGCCGCACAATCAGGCGACCTTCGAAATCGGTGAGGATAACTACTATCGTGGTCTCATCGCTGGCTCCATCATGCTGGATGCTCCTGAGGCGGCGCCCTCGGTAGCCGCGGATCCGAAGAATCCCAAGAACGTCGGGAAGAATCCCGTGCAGCCTGTGTCCTCCGGTGTGACGAGCGGCCTCACGTATGCGCTGGAGTACAACACGTATGACGGTCCCTGGGTGCACCCGGATGACTTCAAGCGCTGGAACGGCATGCTGCGCTATTTCCACGGCGACGAAGACAACTTCTTCACCGTGACCTTCATGGGCTACCATGCCGACTGGAACTCCAGCGACCAGATTCCAAAGCGTGCCATTGAGGACGGACGCCTCGACCGCTTCGGTACCGTGGACCCGACGACACTCGGTGAATCCCAGCGCTACAGCCTGAATGCCACCTTCCAGACACGGGATGGCGATGTGGTCACGCGTGGGAATGCGTATGCCATCTACTACGACCTCGACCTCTTCTCGAACTTCACCTACTTCCTCGACTACCCGGATCGCGGCGACCAGTTTGAGCAGAAGGAGAGTCGCTGGATCTTCGGTGGGAACATCGCCCGCACCTGGGAGAATGCCGAGTTCTTCGGCCATGAAGCGGAGTACACGCTGGGCTTCCAGACGCGACATGATGTGATAGGAGATATCGGACTGTATCGCACCGAGGCGCGCCGCCGTTTCCTCACGGTGCGTGAGGATGAGGTGTATGAAGCCAGCGCCGGCATCTACGGTGAGGCCAAGACGCACTGGACGGACTGGTTCCGCACGGTGGCAGGACTTCGCGCGGATGGGTACTACTTTGACACGCAGTCCAGCACGCTGAGTGCGAATGAAGGCGATGAGTTCGACGGCATCATCAGCCCGAAAATCAGCGCCATCTTTGGCCCGTGGCATGAGACGGAGCTCTACCTCAGCTACGGCATGGGCTTCCACAGCAACGATGCTCGCGGCGTGAATACCGTCATCGACCCCGGCAGCGGTGATCGCGTGGACAAGGTGGACCCGCTGGTGCGCACCCAGAGTGCGGAGATTGGCGTGCGTAGCCAGGTGATGCCGAACCTGACCACCACGCTGGCGCTCTTCTGGATCGAGAGTGACAGTGAACTGGTGTACATCGGCGATGCAGGGACGAACGAGGCTGGTCCGGGCTCGCGGCGCTATGGTCTGGAGTTCGCCAGCTACTGGCGGCCGGTGGAGTGGTTCACGCTGGACGCGGAGATTGCGCTGACGCATGCGCGTTTCACGGACTCCGGAAATGACGACTACATCCCCAGCAGCGTGCCACTCATGTTCAGCGGTGGCATCACGCTCGGTGCCCACGGGCAGGAGGAGGGACCCTTTGCCAGCATCCGTGCACGGGCGTTTGACCGTCGCCCGCTCATCGAGGACAACTCGGTGAAAGGAAAGTCCAGCTTCCTGGTGAATGCGGGCATCGGCTACCGCAAGAAGAACTGGGAAGCGGCCGTTGAGTGCCTGAACCTGTTTGACCGTGAGGACAACGACATTGAATACTTCTACACCAGCCGCCTGCAGGGCGAGCGGGCCGAGGGGTATGATGACATTCATCTGCACCCCACGGAGCCGCGCACGTTCCGCGTGAGGCTGACGTACAAGTTCTAGTCCAGTCCAGTCCAGTCTGGTTCAACGCATCGATGTCACTCTCCCTCGCTCTTCTGCAACCCTCCCTCTCTGTGCTGATGGGTGGGTTGTTGCTACCCTTCCTGCTGGCGTGGCAGGAGGAGGGCATGGGTGGAGTGGCGGCGCACTTCCTGAGCGAGGGGTTCGTACACATCATCCCAGAAGGGTTGGATCACATCCTGTTCGTGCTGGGACTCTTTTTCATGTGCCGTGCCTTTCCGGCGCTGCTGTTGCAGATCACGCTCTTCACCATGGCACATTCGGTGACCTTCGGGCTCGGCATGCTGGGGCTGGTGAAGGTGCCCGGAAATGTGGTGGAGCCGCTCATTGCGCTGAGCATTGCGATGGTGGCGGTGGAGAATATTCTGCTGCCGAAGCCGGAGCGCTGGAAGTGGAGATTGGCGGCCGTGTTCGTCTTTGGTCTCGTGCACGGACTGGGGTTTGCGAATGCGTTCCAGAAGGTGGAGGTGTCCCTGTCACCGGCGACGTTTCCGATTGCGCTGCTAAGCTTGAACCTCGGCGTGGGCCTGGGACACCTGGCCGTGGTGGGAGTGGCGTATCTGGCGTGCAGCGCGTTTTGGAACCGGGAATGGTACCGGAAGGCCGTGGCAGTGCCGGCGTCGGGGGTGATTGCGGTGGTGAGTGTGTGCTGGGTGGTGGCGAGGGTGATGGGGTGAGCGTGAATGGGTGGGGGGCACGGTGACTCGTGCGACTTGGTTGGGATTGGGGTGGTGGGTGTGTTCTGCTGCAGTGAGTTCAACGCAGAGACACGGAGACGCAGAGGAACTTCGGAGACTGAGAATGAGGCTGTAAAGGTGTGGCATCATCGAGTCGTGTTGCGAGGGCGCTTTGCGTCGTGGAGTGCGGTGGCACAGGCCTCCCTGGAGGCCGCGACACCGCTTTGAGCGGAGGGTGGGATGTGTTGAGGTCTGAGAATGCTCCAGTATCCAAGTCCCGGGCTCTTCAACGCTGAATCCCTTCAGGACAAATTACCGCGCATAGAAGATGGTCTGGTGGTTCCCCTTCAGTCTCCGAAGTTCCTCTGCGTCTCCGTGTCTCTGTGTTGAATCCAATGCACTTCACCCCGCACCCGTATGGCAAGGCCACCCGAACTCACCGAATGCGGACCACCTCACGATAGCTCATAGCGCCGATGAGTGGATAGGTGGCATGGCGTCCCTCCGCTCAAAGCGGTGTCGCGCTAACGCTTGCCACCGCACTCCAAGACGCAAAGCGACGTTTCATGGGCCATCGGCAGCAGCAGTAGTGTGTGGACTCTCAGTCCCCCAGATACGCCGCACGCACTTCGGGATTCTTCTGCAAGGACTCCGCCGTGTCTTCCAGAAGTACGCAACCAGTTTCCAGCACATACCCGTAGCTGGAAATCTTCAATGCAAGGTTCGCGTTCTGCTCCACGAGCAAAATGGTGAGGCCGCGCTCTTTGTTGATGGCGACAATCTGGTCGAAGATGGCGCGCACGAGAATCGGCGCGATGCCTAGGGATGGCTCATCCAGCATGAGGCAGCGGGGACGTCCCATCAGTGCACGCGCGATGGCCAGCATCTGCTGCTCACCTCCAGACATGGTGCCTGCCGCTTGCGTCCTGCGTTCCTTCAAACGCGGGAAGATGTGGAAGCAGTACTCCGTGTCCGTCTTGATGCCCGCCGAGTCCTTCCGCAGATACGCACCCATGCGGAGATTTTCTTCCACCGTGAGGTTCGCGAAGATCATGCGGCCTTCCGGCACATGGCACAATCCCTTCGCGACAATCTTATGTGGCGCGGCATTCGTGATGTCTTCACCGTCGTACTTCACCGAGCCACCGCGTGCCTTGAGCAATCCCGAAATCGCACGCAGCGTGGTAGACTTTCCAGCGCCATTCGCTCCAATGAGCGTCACAATGCTCTTCTCCGGTACTTTCAATGAGATTCCATGCAGGGCCTTAATCGAGCCATAGGCCACTTCGAGATTTTGCAGTTCCAGCATCGGAGGAGTTGATGGTCTATGGTTGATAGTTGATAGCCTGAGAACTGCAAGCTTCAGGATTCCAGCAATGAGCGGCGAAGGCCGCTCAGCATTTTTCCTTGATGCTCCGCGCTGCTGTACAGCTCTTGAAACTGAGCGGGTGAGAGAAATCCTTGCCTGCGGCCGATGAATGCCTGGGAAACCACTTCGTAGACGGACCCAGTGGCAATTTCAATAAAACGCGCAAAATCCTTTGGCGAAATCCTCGCGCTGCCTTCAGCGATGTTTGAGGAGACTGACACTGCTGCTCGCCTCATTTGGTTGGTGAGCCCGAAACGTTCGTCGGACGGAAAGGCACGTGTCACGGTGTAAACCTGATCCGCGAATTCAATCGCCTTTTGCCACACGTCGAGTTTTTCGAATCCAAACATGGCAAGGGTCGATAGTCTATGGTTGATAGTTGATAGCTTGAGGAGCTTCGAATGTGGAAACACTCTTCATGTGGCCAGGCTCTCTAAGTTGTTCAATGGAGGTATTGATGGAAATTTGTTCAGGCTATCAACTATCAACCATAGACCATCAACCCTTCCTCACTCCGTCCCCAGATACGCCGCAATCACCTTCGGATCCTTCTGAATCTCATCCGGTGTGCCCTCGGCAATCTTGATGCCATACTCCAGCACCACGATGCGCTGGCAGATGCCCATGACGACGGTCATGTCATGCTCCACGAGCATCACGGAGATGTTGAACTTCTCCTTGATGAACTGGATGAGATTCATGAGCTCTTCCTTTTCCGTGGGGTTCATCCCGGCGGCGGGTTCGTCGAGGAGCAGGAGCTTGGGCTTGGTGGCGAGGGCGCGGACAATTTCCAGGCGGCGCTGGTCCCCGTAACTAAGGCATTTGCAGGGCTCCTCCGCCATGCTCTCCAGATTGAAGATGCCGAGCAGATCATGAACCTCGGCGGCGAGGAGCTTCTCCTCATCGCGGAAGGCCCGCGCGCGAAGGAGTGAGTGGGTGATGCCGTGCTTGATGTGCATCAGCATGGCGGAGCGCACGTTGTCGAAGACAGACATCGAGCCGAAGAGGCGGATGTTCTGAAACGTGCGGGCAATGCCCATGCGAGTGATCTGGTGAGGCTTGTGGCCGGGCACGCGCACGCCATTGAAGCGGATGCCGCCGGCGGTTGGCTGGTACACGCCGGTGATGAGATTGAAGACCGTGGTCTTTCCCGCGCCGTTCGGGCCGATGAGACCCAGCAACTCGCCGGGCTTCACGGCGAATGTGAGATCGCCCACGGCACGCAGGCCGCCGAACTGCACCGTCACATTTTCAAGCTCCAAGTTTGCGCTCATGAACTAGGTCGGTATCAGGCGGGGTCGACTGTCTTTTTGTTCTTCTTGCGCTGGAGCACCACGTTGGGCAGCAGGCCCTGTGGGCGCACGATCATCATGATGATCAGGATCAGGGAGAATATGATCATGCGGTACTGCTCAAAGTCCCGCAGGTACTCATTCAGCACCGTCAGCACGACCGCGGCGATGACGACGCCGAGCGTACTGCCCATGCCGCCGAGGATGACCATGACCACCACGTCCACGGACTTCAGGAAGCCAAAACCTTCTGCGGAGATGGTGGTGCGCAGGTGGGCATACAGACCACCTGCGAGACCGGCGAAGAAGGCGCCGATGACGAAGGCCGTCACCTTGTACCGAACGGTATTGATGCCCATGGACTCGCCTGCCACTTCATCATCACGCACGACCAGGAAGCCACGACCGTAGGTGGAGTTCACCATGGAGCCGACCACGTACACGGAGATGGCAGCGATGGCGAAGACCCAGAAGAAGTTTGTGTACGGCTCGATGCCCTTGAGACCAAGTGCGCCACCGAAGGGACCGTCCGCATTCGTATTCGTGAAGACCACGCGCACGATTTCATTGAAGCCCAGGGTCACGATGGCGAGGTAATCTCCACGCAGTCGCAGGGAGGGCACACCGACCATCCAGCCAAGCAGTGCCGCGAAAACACCGCCGACGAGCAGCGCGATGATGAAGACGAGGCTCTGTCCAAACACGCCGCCTCCCAGTGCGGACACCATGGGCGCACCGGCTTGCAGCGTGAGCACGGCGGAGCCGTACGCACCCACCGCCATGAAGGCGGCGTGCCCCAGGGAGAACTGGCCCGTGTGGCCATTCACCAGGTTCAGGCTCACGGCGAGGATGATGTTGATCCCCACATTGAGCGCGATGTCCATGTAGTAGTCATCAATCTGGTCCGCGAACAGCGAAACGACCAGACTCACGACGAGCGCCGCCAGGAGAAAGAGCTGGGTGCCGTATTTCTTGAAGATCATACTTTCTCGCGTTCGACCTTCCCGAGAAGGCCGGAGGGCTTGAAGAGGAGAATGAGGATGAGGATGACGAAGGCCACGCCGTCCTTGTAGCCGGAGGGAATGCCGATGTCCTGGCTGTAGCCGGCGACCAGTGTCTCCGTGATGCCGATGATCAAGCCGCCCAGCGCTGCCCCTGGAATATTCCCGATGCCGCCTAGCACGGCCGCGACGAAGGCCTTCAATCCCGGAAGGATGCCCATGAAGGGCTCGATGGAGGGATAGAGCGAGGCGTACAGGATGCCGCCCGCCGCCGCGAGCGCGGAGCCAAGGCCGAAGGTGAAGGAGATGACGACGCTGTTATTCACCCCCATGAGCGTGGCTGCTGTGGGATTGAGTGACAGGGCACGCATGGCCAGGCCCATCTTCGTCTTCATCACGATGAAACGCAGGGCCACGAGCAGGGCCACCGTGGTGACCAGCACGATGACCTGGGTGTTCGAGACATACAGCCCGCCCAGTCCCTCGATGTTCTTCTTGGGGATGACCTCGGGGAAGGGGCGCTGCGTGGCGCCGAAGATGAGCTGGCCGGTGTACTCCAGGAAGAGCGAGACACCGATGGCCGTGATGAGCACATTGAGCCGTGGACGGCTTCGCAGCGGACGGTACGCCAGGAATTCGATGAGAATCCCCAGCGCGGCGCAAATAGCCATGGCCAGGAGCAGGATGACCGCCGCACTGATGGGGGCAGGCAGCGCTCCCATCAGCGGCATCAGCGCCTTGTGCAGGTAGTAGCCTGCAAAGGCGCCCAGCATGAAGACATCTCCATGCGCGAAGTTGATGAAGCGCAGCACCCCGTACACCATCGTGTACCCCAGTGCGATCAATGCATAGATGGCCCCCAGGAAAAGGCCGTTGAGCAACTGCTGGATGAACTGCTCCAAGGCTCTTTAGGGGGCGACGGTTTCGACGTATACGAAGTTGCCGTCCTTGATCGTGAGAATGACCGCCGGCTTGTTGGCATTGCGTTTCTCATCCAGCGAGATGACACCGGTGATGCCAGCGTGGTCCTTGGTGGTGGCGATGGCGTCGCGCAAAGCCTTGCCCTCGGTGGTGCCCGCCTTCTTGATGGCGGCGCCGAGGATCATCATGGAGTCATAACCCAGCGCGGCCATGGCATCGGGCGTCTTACCATCGTTCTTCTCCTTGTACTTCGTGATGAAGTTCTGGATGATGGGGGCCTTGTCCTCTGCGGAGAAGTGGTTGGAGAAGAAGCTGCCTTCAATGGCCTTGCCCGCGACTTCCACGAGGGAGGGGGAGTCCCAGCCGTCGCCACCGAGAAGCGGTGCCGAGATGCCGAGTTCACGGCACTGCACGGCGATGAGGCCGGTCTCATTGTAGTAGCCAGAGGCGAGGATGGCATCTGGAGCACCTTCCTTCAGCTTCGTGAGTTGCGCCTTGAAGTCCTTGTCCCCGGAGCTGTAGCTCTGATCACCCACGATGGTGCCGCCGTTCTTCGTGAAGTACTCTTTGAAGTACTGGGAGAGGCCCACGCTGTAGTCCTGCTTCACGTCCGTCATTACAGCCACCTTTTTCCAGCCGCGGGCCAGGGCGAACTTGGCCATCACCGTCCCCTGGAAGGGGTCGATGAAGCACACACGAAAGATATGGTCGCCGACTTCGGTCACCTTCGGATTCGTGGAGGCGGGCGAAATCATCGGCACGCCTTCCTTCTGGCAGATGGGTGCCATTTCCAGCGAGCGGCCGGAGGCCACTTCGCCGAGAAGGGCGACAATCTTCTCACGCGAGATGAGCTTCTTCGCCACGGTACCGGCTTCGCCCTGCTTGGACTGGTCGTCTTCCGTGATGAGGGTCACCTTCTTGCCCAGCAGACCGCCGGAGGCATTGATTTCATCCACTGCCATCTGGGTGCCAGCGTGGGAGGACTGGCCAAACGTGGCCGTACCCCCGGACAGGGCGGCCACTTCACCCACCACGATGGTGTTTGCGTCGCCGCCACCGCTCTTTTTGCACTGGGTGAGTCCGGCCAAGGCCAGGCCGCACAGGCCTGTGAGGAGAAAACTACGTCTGGGGAAGTCCATGCGGCGAGATTAGGCAGCATGCCGCGTGCCGACAAGGGGGAAATGCAGGCACATTTCCCTTTTTGCGGCACAGCCCTGTGGCGCAATTTTTGCCTTTCTGAATGCTGACTCAACTCACGCCGCGAAGAACATGGGCTCGTCCGCAAGGCGGAGCGCAGCCGCCTTCAGCCGGGGCAAAAGACTGGCGATGGCGAGGTCCTTGGGCTTGCGATGCTCGAAGATGCGCACGCTCTCAAACCCGGCACGTTGCAGCTTCTCCAAGGCGCCGACGAAGTTTTCCCCCACACGCAGGGGCTTGTGTGAGTCCGAGCCGATGACCACAGGGATGTTCCGCTCGCGCATCATCTGCAGCATGGCGAGGCTGGGGTTCATCTGCTGGTAGCTCTTGTGGAAGCCGGAGGTGTTCAGCTCCATGGCCACGCCGGTCTTCGCGATGCGATCCAGTGAGCTGGCAATCGTCTCCTGCCACGGTTCAAACGACCACTCGCTTGCGCGGTAGTTCTTGATGAGGTCCGGGTGCGCCAGGCAGTCGAAGAGGCCTGTTTCCGCGGAGGCGGCGAGGTTTTCCCAGTAGCTGCGGCGGAAATCATCCGCACTGCCCTGGCCGAAGCGCGCATGGTACTCCGGCCCCTGCCAGTGCACGGAGCCGAGCACGTAGTGGAAATCCGCACGATTGTGCAACTCCTGCACCCAGTCCTCGAAGCCGGGGAAGTAGTCCGTCTCCATCCCAAGGCGCACATCCATCACGCCCTGATAGTGGTCGCGACAGCGCTCCACCATGGCCACATACTCGTCGAACTGGGCCTCATCCATGCGCACGTGCGGCCAGAAACCGCGGGGCATCGGGCTGTGGCAGGTGAAAATGACGCCCGAAAGCCCGCGTCTCTTGCCAATCTCGGCATACTCCTCCGGCAGCCCCCAGGCGTGCTTGCACAGGGCGGTGTGCATGTGGGAGTCGTAGTAGCGAGATTCGGGTTCGGGAGCTTCCATCAAGGTCAGGGTTTCTGGGGGGTATTTTACATACGCCTGCCGGGGTGGCAAGGAGGCGGGGGATTGCAGGATGGATTGGGGTGAGCTTTCATACTTTTGGAGTGAAGGGTCTAGTATAGGGATGCTCGGTAAATCGCCGCCGCTTGGGGAGATTGGAAACGCGGGGTTGCTTTATGCTGTGCAGGCTGTCTTGTGAGGCATGTTCATGCATGTGAGAGGATTGTCCTGAGTACTGCTGGTCTTCAGCGGATCGCGTTCCTTGGCAATTACCTGCCAAGGCTTTGTGGGATTGCCACGTTCACCCATGACCTTTGCGAATCGGTGGCCCTCGCGGCTCATCACGCGGAATGCTTCACGGGTGCGGTGAATGACCGGACGGACGGGTATGTCTATCCTTCGCGCGTGCGGTTTGAGTTGCTGGAGAAGGATCTCGATTCCTACAGACGGGCTGCGGATTTTCTGAACTTCAACAACGTGGATGTGCTCTGCGTGCAGCACGAGTTCGGCATATACGGCGGCCCCAGTGGGAGCCATGTTCTCGCGCTCATCAAGGAACTGCGAATGCCTGTGGTGACCACGCTGCACACCATTCTCCAGGAGCCCAATCCCGTGCAACGCAGGGTGATGAAGGAACTGGCCGAACGCAGCGATCGTCTCGTGGTGATGGCGCGAAAGGGCGCTGAGATCCTCCGTGAGACCTACCGGATCCCGGAAGCGAAGGTGGATCTCATTCCGCATGGCATCCTGGACATGCCCTTCGTGGACTCCAGTGGCTACAAGGAGCAGTTCGGCGTGAACGGACGGAAGGTACTCCTCACCTTTGGACTGCTCGGCCCAGGCAAAGGTATCGAGCATGCGATAGAAGCACTGCCGGAGATCGTCCGGCGCCATCCGGACGTGGTATACCTGGTGCTGGGCGCCACGCATCCCCATCTACTGGAACGTGAGGGTGAGCGCTATCGCCTCAGCCTCGAGCGTCTCGCGGAAGACAGGGGCGTGAAAGGTCACATCATCTTCTACAACCGCTTCGTCTCGCAGGACGACTTGAAGGAATTCATCGGCGCGACGGACATCTATCTCACGCCGTATCTGAATGAAGCGCAGATTACCTCGGGCACCCTGGCTTACGTGTTCGGGGCTGGGAAGGCGGTGGTCTCCACACCCTACTGGCACGCGCAGGAACTCCTGGCGGGCGGGCGTGGGACGCTCGTTCCGTTCCGCAATTCCCAAGCGATTGCAGAGGCTGTCTGCGGGCTACTCGACGAGCCTCTGCGCATGGAAAGGATACGTGCCGATGCCTATGCCATGGGTCGCGAGATGATCTGGCCTGCCGTGGCAGAGCGCTATCTGGAATCTTTCCGGCAGGCCCGCGCGACGCGAAAGGCCAACCCCCGCACTGCCTTCGCGGGCTGGACACTCAGCAGCCGTCCCTACGCACTGCCACCACCGCGACTGGATCATGTGATTCGCATGAGCGATGGCACGGGCATCTTCCAGCACGCGATTTTCAATGTGCCAAACTTCCATGAAGGCTACTGCACGGATGACAACGCACGCGCCTTTATCCTGTGCAACATGCTTGAGGAAATTGGGGGTGATCCGCCCGCGGAGAATCTTGGTACCCTCGCCACCAGTTACCTTGCATTTCTCGCCGCAGCTCTCGATTACAAGAGTGGACGTTTCCGCAATTTCATGAGCCATGGGCGCATGTGGCTGGAGGAATACGGGAGTGAAGACAGCCATGCCCGCGCACTTTGGGCGGCTGGAGTGGGCGCGGGCCGCTCGCGCAATGAAGGCCACCGCCGGCTATCGGCGCAGCTCTTTGAGCGCGGACTTGAAGTTGTCTCCTCCTTCACCTCACCACGCGCGTGGAGCTTCACCCTCTTGGGCATCCATGAGTATTTGCGCCAGTTCAAATGCACTCCGGAACTGGCTGCCATGCGTGCATTGCTCACGGACCGGCTTGTGGATCTCTGGAACACCTGCGCGACCGCAAACTGGCCGTGGTTTGAGCCTTATGTCACCTACGATAATGCGCGCCTTTGCCAGGCGCTCATCCTCAGCGGTCAGTGGTCGCCGAACAAGGTGGCGCTGGACGTCGGGCTCAAGTCGCTTAGCTGGCTGGTATCGATCCAGAAGACGCAGGCAGGCTGCTATCGCCCGATTGGCAGCAATGGATTTTATCTGCGGGATGGTGCGCGCGCGGACTTCGACCAGCAGCCGGTAGAAGCACAGGCCATGGTGTCAGCGTGTTATGAAGCCTTCCGTGCCACGCAGGATGCCTCATGGTCGCGTGAGGCGAAGCGCGCCTTCGAATGGTTCCTCGGGCGCAACGACCTGGGCCTGGCGCTCTATGACTTCACGACAGGCGGTTGCAGCGACGGCCTGCATCATGATCGCGTAAACGAAAATCAAGGCGCGGAGTCCACGCTCGCCTTTCACCTGGCACTTGCCGAAATGGCGGGTGCTGAACATCCCACTCCACCCTTGCCGCATCCTTCTCCATGAGTTCCGTGTACCTCAGACGTCACGAGGTGACGCTCCTCCCCGAAAGCGCCAGGGTGATCATTCGCCCGTTCATCCCTGCGGAAATTCATCGCATTACCACCATCATCGGCCGGGCGCTCGCCCTCACGGAGGAGGAGGCCTGTCATGAGTTGGACTCCGTGCGACAGGAGTTCGAGGCGCGTCACTTCGCTATCGCATCGCTGCTGCTGGGGCATTTCCAGAAGGTGGAGCGGCACGTGTTCACCCAGCGCCCGCTCTCCAACGAAAGAAAGATGCTCATTGGCGCTCTGTTCTCCGGTGAGTATGCACTGGAGTCCGCTGCGCTATTCAATCCTTCCATTGTGCCCCATCCTGACCAGAGCGGCCTTGATGCTGGCGCCTTGCGTTTTGTCATGAGCCTCCGGGCTACGGGTGAAGGTCATATCTCTTCCATTGAATTCCGCGTCGGCACCATCTCGCCTGAGGGAAACATTTCACTGGACCCGGTGTCACGCTTCGTCACCGCGCCCGTGATTGTCCCCAATCCCAGGTACAGAAAACGACGTTTCATCATCAAGCTGGCTGAGATGGGGTTTGAGGGAGGCCATGCCGCTGCCGTCATGGCCCCGCTTGCGGAGGATTTCACCCTGAGTGATCTGAACAAAAGCATCGGCACCGTGCGTCATGAGTCCCAGCCAGCCACACACGATCTCGCCCGCACGCTGGAGTGCATCCAGTGGCTGGCTGACTCCAACTATGAACTGAGCTTCTCCGACAAGCTCGCCATGAGTGAGCGTATCATCTTCCCCGTATCTCCGAATGAAACCAATGGCATCGAGGACGCACGCTTTGTCCGTTTCGTGGATGACGATGGATCGGTGATGTATTACGCCACCTACACGGCTTACAATGGGCGGGCCATCCTTCCCATGCTCATCGAGACAGAGGACTTCCTTCACTTCCGCATCCTCACTCTCAATGGCCGTGCCGTCCAGAACAAGGGGATGGCGCTCTTCCCCCGGCGCATCCAGGGGCGCTACGTGATGCTCTCGCGGCAGGACGATGAGAACCTCTTCATCATGTTTTCGGACAATCCCCATCACTGGAATGACCCGGAGGTGATCCTCCGTCCCTCGGAGATGTGGGAGTCCGTGAAGGTGGGCAACTGTGGCTCACCCATCGAGACGGAAGCTGGCTGGCTCGTCATTACCCACGGGGTAGGTCCCATGCGCAAATACTGCATCGGCGCTGTGTTGCTGGATCTCGAGGACCCCAGGAAGGTCATCGCACGTCTGCGCCAGCCGCTCCTCGCCCCGGAAGGCAACGAGCGCGAAGGTTACGTGCCCAACGTCGTCTACAGTTGCGGTTCCTTGCTTCATGGTCGCCAGCTCATCCTGCCCTATGCCATGAGCGACAAAGCCTCAGCCATCGCGAGCCTGTCGCTGGATGCCCTGCTGGCTGCGCTGCAGTCGGAGGCGGTGTGTTCCCTCAGCTCCGTCACCTGGCCTGGTGTCGTTGTCTTTCGCGTCCTGTCCCACCTATCATCTGCCATGAAATATGAAACCCTGCGCATCGGCGCCATCGGTGCGGGGGGATTCGGTCTCTTCGCGCTTCAGCAGTTCCTCCAAGTCCCCGGTACGCAGCTCGTGGGTATCGCCGGCACTCACCGCGAAGCGGCTCTGGCCATGGCACGGCGCTTCGGCGTTGCTGATGTCATGAGTGTGGACGCGCTGCTAACGGACCCCGGCGTGGATCTCGTGTACATCGCCACGCCCCCGTTTCTCCACTTCTCCCAGGCGCGTGCAGCCCTGCAAGCGGGCAAGCATGTCATCTGCGAAAAGCCGCTTTCCATGACCACTGGCGAGGCGGACGAACTCCTCGCCCTGGCGAGATCTCGGGACCTCCTTTGCATCGCGAATCTCATGCAGCGCTACAATCCGTTGTCCGATGTCATCACCCGCCTTGTGGAGTCTCGCGTCCTCGGTGCCTGCCTCTACGGACGGCTGGAAAACTTCGCCAGCGACGAAGGCCTCGCACCCCATCATTGGTTCTGGGACCGCGAAAAAAGCGGCGGCATCTTTGTCGAGCACGGTGTCCACTTCTTTGATCTCTTCGCAGGCTGGCTGGGCCAGGGGGAGGTGGTCGCTGCCCAGCGCTCCTTGCGTCCGGGAACGGGTATAGAGGAGATGGTCCAATGCACCGTGCGCCATGCCACGGGCGCGTTGGTGCATTTCCACCACAGCTTCACCCAGCCCGCCCGCCTTGACCGGCAGGAATTCCGTCTGCTGTTCGAACGGGGGGACGTAACATTGGAAGAATGGGTGCCCGTCCGTGCCCGCGTCCATGCGGTGGTGGATGAGGAGCAGACGCGCACGCTCATGGAGATGTTCCCCGGTTCCCGGCTGGATGTACTGAAGACCTGGGGAGGAGGCGAACGGGCCGCCCGTGGCCGCTTTCAGGAACTTGATCTCTTCCAGCAGATTGATCTCCACTATCATCCCGACGGGGACAAGATGCGCCGCTATTGCGAGCTGCTGCGCGCTCTTTTCGCGGACCAGCTTGCGTGGTTGCGTGAGCGCTCCCATGTCCGGAGAATCACCGAACAGAATGGTCGCGATTCCGTCGCGATGGCCGCCACAGCGACGGCACTCGCAGATGCCGTTGATCGTGGCCTGCGGTGATGGCGGGATGATAGCGAACAAATATCCAGCCAGCGCAGCGTTGCTCGATGAGGTATTCGCTTTTCTTGCGCGAGTTTTTCCCGCGGATCCTCGCATCTTCCGCCATTGCCGCTTGACTCTCTCGCTCGCTCCCGTTGACTGCGGTTCCGCCAAGCTAAGGACAGTCTAGTCACGTCTCGTTACTCATGCAGCGCACTGCCATTCTGAACGTCGTGGGTCTCACGCCCCGCCTCATCTGTGAGGCGACGCCGAATATTCGCGCCTTCATGGAGCGAAATCGCATTGCGCGGGTACAGCCGGGGCTTCCTGCGGTGACGTGCACGATGCAGAGCACCTACCTCACGGGGCGGCTGCCGCGTGACCACGGAATCGTGGGGAATGGGTGGTACGACCGCGAGTACTCCGAGCACCGCTTCTGGAAGCAGAGTAACAATCTTGTCTCCGGCGAGAAGCTCTGGGAGGCACTGCGGCGTGTGGACCCGGAATTCACCTGTGCGAAGCTTTTCTGGTGGTACAACATGTACTCCAGCGCGGACTTCTCCATCACCCCGCGACCGCTGTACCCGGCGGATGGACGCAAGGTCTTCGATGTGCACACGCAGCCGATGGGGATGCGGGAGCGCATCAAGAAGGACCTGGGGAGTTTCCCCTTTCCGCATTTCTGGGGGCCGGCGTCGAGCATCAAGAGCACGGCGTGGATTGCGCAGTCGGCGAAATGGGTGGAGGAGCGCTGCTGGCCCAGCCTGAATCTCGTGTACTTGCCACACCTGGACTATGACCTCCAGCGGTACGGCCCGGATATGGAGAAGGTGACCACGGCACTCAAAGAGATTGATGATGTGGTGGGGGACTTGATCACGTTCTTCGAGAATCGGAGCATCAAGGTCATCCTGCTCAGCGAGTATGGCATCACCGAGGTGGATCGCCCAGTGCACCTGAATCGCGTCTTCCGCGAAAAGGGCTGGCTGAGCATCAAGAACGAACTCGGTCGCGAGACGCTGGATCTCGGCGGAAGCAAGGTGGTGATGATCCCGGACCACCAGGTGGCGCATATCTATCTCAATGATCCGTCCATCGCGCCAGAGGTGATCGAGGTGCTGCAGAATACGCCCGGCGTGCAGCAGATTCTTGGCAAGCAAGAGAAGTTCTTCGCCGGGCTGGACCACTATCGCAGTGGCGACCTCGTCGTAGTTTCAGACTTCCGCAGCTGGTTCACGTATTACTACTGGGAGAATGACAAGCTCGCGCCCGACTTCGCGCGTTGCGTGGATATCCATCGCAAGCCGGGGTACGACCCGGTGGAGCTCTTCCTGGATCCGAAGATCAAGCGTCCGAAGCTCAAGCTGGGATTGAAGCTGGCAGCAAAGACGATGCGCCTGCGCACGCTCTTCGATGTGATTCCGCTCGATGCGACGCTGGTGAAAGGCTCACACGGTCGTGTGCCGGATGACACGCAGGACTGGCCTGTGCTGATTGGTGACCTTCCCAAGCTGCCACGCTCCATGAGTGTGTCCGCGCACGAGGTGTTTGGGCATCTGTATGAGCACTGCGCGCGCGGGAGCGGGTATGGCAGGGTGGGGGTTTAACGCAAAGCAGCGAAAGCAGCAAAGAAGCTCAAGGAGGTTAGGCCTTCTGGCCTGACGGTGGGCGTTAGGCGTCTCGCCTGACCGAAGTTGATGCTGTGGTGTGATAATCGGCAATTACTTGTCTGAGGATTGGCTCAGGCGCTGGAGGGTGAGTTTGCGTGCAGGGTGTTCAACGCAGAGACACAGAGACACAGAGACGCAGAGGGAACTTCGGAGACTGAGGGAAGGTTTGAGGTGCAACGCTTTTTTGGACCAGCGAGTGTCTTAGTTTAGGTTTCTGGATTGGGTCTCGAACTGATTGGGGGTGAGGTATCCGATAGCGGAGTGCTTGCGCTGATTGTTGTAGTACCCCTCGATGTACTCGAAGAGCTCCAGTCGCGCATCGGTGAGGTCTTCAAAGCGACCTCCTTGAAGCATCTCGCGTTTGAGGGTGCCCATAAAGGATTCTGTCCACGCATTGTCATAGGGGTTGGCTCGACCCGACATACTCTGGCACATACCTGCACGCGTGAGCACGGAGCGGAAGGCTGTGCTGCCATACTGGCTGCCTCGGTCGCTGTGGAAGACAACGCCGCTGGCTTTGGGATGGGTTTGGAGGGCTTGTTCCAAGGCGTGGACGACGAGTTCTGCACGCATGTGTGTAGCGAGGCTCCAGCCCACGATGCGGCGTGATCCCAAGTCCATGACCACGGCCAGGTAGAGCCAGCTTGCCGCAGCAGGAATGAAGGTGATGTCTCCGACCCAGGCCTGGCCAGGCTTCTGCGGCAAGGGCTGCTGAGCCAGCAGATTGGCACTGGGACGGTCTGCCCGGCCATCGCTGGTTTTGGGCAGGTAGTTCTTGGGCTGAATGGCTTTGAGGCCCCGTGTTTTGAGGATGCGGCGCAGCCTCGAAGGCGCACACACGATGCCATGGTCACACAGTTCCTGATGGATCCTGCGGCAGCCATAGCGGCACCGGTTGCGTTTGAAGATCTCCTCGATGAGCTCCCCCAGATAAGCGTCTTCCTCCTGGCGTGGGGTAGGATTTGCCGCATGGTAAAAGCTGCTGCGGGGCAGCTCCAGGACGTCGCAAATCTTGCGAACACTCCCACCGGTCTGGCGTTGGAGTTGCAGGATCATTTCGCGGGTTTGGACGGTGGTGGCGTGCCCAGGATGACAGCGGCCTTTTTTAAAATGTCGTTCTCCAGACGCAGGTTGGCGATTTCACGTCTCAAACGGTGCAGCTCGTTGGCTTCGCCCTCCTCACCTGCGGCTCGGAGGTCTGTGCCAACGAGCTGCACCGTTTGCCTTTGGGACTGGGTCCAACGGTAAAGGATGCCAGTGCCAATGCCGAGTTCCTCGGCCACCTCGGGCACGCTCTTACCCGTGCGGACCAACTCCACGGCATGGGCTTTGAAATCACTGCTGTAACGCTTTTTCCGGTTCACGGTACTCATACGGCTTGTCTCTTATCCCGTGGTCCAAGAAATTAGCGCACCTCAGTTGATGGTTTTTGGTTGATGGTTGATAGCCTGACCTGAGTTGAGAGTCGGCAGTTGAGAGCTGAGAGTTTGAATGGAGAGTGAGGCGTTTTTAGGTGTCATGAGGAGCTTCTCAGTCTCCGAAGTTCCTCTGCGTCTCTGTGTTTGATTCGTCCTGTCGTCCTCACCCTTCGGGCTGCTTCGCAGTCGTCTCGCTCCGCTCGGCGCTGCGTTGAATCCAATGCAGCCTGCCACACCCAACACAAAAAAGAAGCCACCCCATGTGGTGGCTTCTTTCCTGAACGCTCGACTGAAGTCGAAGCTACTTTGAGCTGCCTTGAAATGTGAGCTACTGCGCGGCTTATACCAGCCGCTTCTCAATGTCCTCCTCGATGGCGGTCCACAGCGTCTTCAGACCTTCGCTGACTTTCTCCTTCGCGGCGACCAACTCCTCGGCGATGAATTTGCCGCTCTTGGGCTGCTGCTTGCCGTAGAGGTAGTATTTGATCTTGGGCTCGGTGCCGCTGGGGCGTACGGCGAAGGCGCGGCCGTCTTCGAGGAAGACCCAGAGCATCTTTTCCTTGGGGATGTCGTCGCCTTCTTCGTCTTTGTGGCCGCCCTTGCTGTAGTCCTTCACGCTGGTGACGGGGCTGCCGTTGAAGCTGGTGGGCGGGCTGTTCACATAGGAGTCGGCGAGCTTCTGGATCTTCGCGGCGCCTTCCGCACCTTCGAAGGTCTTGCTGTGATTCACTTCGAGGAAGTAACCGAACTCGGCATAGATATCATCCAGCAGGTCGATGAGCTTGCGGCCTTGCGAGGCGGCGTAGGCGGCGACTTCAGCGAACATGACCACGGCGCCGTTGCCGTCCTTGTCGCGGGTGAAATCGGTGCCGAGGTAGCCGTAGCTTTCCTCACCTCCGAAGACGAAGAACTTGCTGTGCTTCAGGCGCAGGTCACGTGTTTCGGCATCGCTGAGGTCGCGGTAGTTTTTCTTTTCCTCAGCAGGAAGAGCCTGCTCATACTTCTCCAGCTTTGCGCTGATGTACTTGAAGCCGGTGAGCGTGTTGATGACGCCGATGCCGTAGGCCTTGGCCACGGCAGCCTGCAGGTCGGTGGTGACGAAGGTCTTGATGAGCACGGCGTGATCTTTGTTCGACTCGTTCAGGATGCCGAGGTCGAACATAGTCTTGATGCGGTACCAACCCATGAGCGAACCAATCTGGTTGCCGGTGAGGAGTTGCATCTTGCCATTGCGAGCGCGGACGCCCACGCCCATGCGGTCGCAGTCCGGGTCGGTGCCGATGACGATGTCCGCATTCTCCTTGTCCGCGAGGGCCACAGCCATGGCGAGCGCGGGAGCATTTTCCGGATTCGGTGAGGCCACGGTGGGGAAGCGTCCGTCGAAGACATCCTGCTCGGGCACGGTGAGAAGGTTGAAGCCGAGCTGGCGCAGGATGCGTGGCACGAGCACGCCACCGGCGCCATGGAGCGCGGTGTAGACAATCTTCAGGCTCTTCGCCTTCTCCAGCAGCTCCGGCTGCAGCATGAGAGTCTCCACACGCTTGAGGTAGATTTCGTCCATCTCTTCACCCAGCAGGGCAAGCGTGCCGCGTTCGGCATCGGGGAGAGGAGTGTAGCTTTCGGACTTGACCGCATTCACCTCGGTGATGATGCCCGTGGCATGCGGCTCAATGATGCCGGCGCCATCGGCGAAGTTCACCTTGTAGCCGTTGTCGTGGGCGGGGTTGTGCGAGGCAGTGAGCATCACACCCGCGTCGGCGCGCAGTTCACGCACGGCGAAGGACATTTCCGGCGTGGCGCGCGGGCCGTCGAAGAGGGAGACGTCACAGCCGAGGTCGGTCGCAATCTGGGCGCACTTACGGGCGAACTCGGTGGAGAAGTGGCGCGTGTCATGCGCGAAGACGATGCGAGGCTTGCCGCTGAGTCCGGCGTTCTTGCGGTACTTCACGCAGTAGTTGGCCAGGCCCTGGGTGGCACGGGACACGTTGTACTCGTTCATCGAGTTCGTACCCACACATGCGAAGCTGGGGCGCTCACCAGGTGCTGCGGTGCCTTGCTCAGCCTTGGTGATGATCTTGCCGATGGTGCGTCCGCGAAGGCCGCCGGTGCCAAACTTCAGCGAGGCGAAGAAGCGGTCATTGAGCTCCGTCCATTCTCCCGCGTCCACGAGTTCCTGGACGCTGAGGAGGTACACGGGGTTGGTGCTGCCAGCCAGCAGGGACTGGATGTTCTTGACGGAGGTTTCGAGAAGTTTGCCGTCAGCGGCGGCCTGCTGGAGGGTGGATTCGAGGGACATGTGATTGGGTGGAGTACCGAGTACCAGGGGCCGCAGATTAAGAGGCGGTCTGCGGGAATGCAAATAAACGGTGCGGCCGGGTGAAGTGTCCAGACTTCCGTCTGGCCTTCATAGCGGTGTCTTCACTGCCATCCAAAGCCAGCTCAGGAGGAACGCCATGGTGGCTAGCGTGAACAGCGTCACGAGTACCACGAACAGCATGAGCAGATACACCTTGATGGCGCTGGCGAGAGTGATCTGCAGGCTGAAGGCGAGAACGGTGATGTGAATGACCGCTGCTCCTGTCCAGATGGCAAAGGCAGAGAACAGGATGGCATTTGAGTCCTGCGTGGCATCTGCCACCACACGGCCCACGCCCCAATGCAGCGCGGTACTCACCCCTCCCATCAGCAGCGTGAGGACCAGGACCTTCTCCAGCGATGGCTTCACCCGCAGCACCAGTATGGCGGCTTTGCGCAGGGCGAGTGCGGTGACCAGCACCGGAATCGCCAGGCCCAGGCATACCATCAGGAATTCCACGCCGGCAGTTTTTCCTGCCGGGCCAGGCAGATCAATGGTTTTTCCGTCTGATACCTTGGTTGGCGCGGGAGGATGTCACTCCCGTCACAGCACAAAGAAGTAATAGAGCACGGCAGCAACTGCGATGCCGAGTCCTGCGAGCAGCGTCCACGGAGGAATGGCCGGGTTCTGCGCGCGAGCCGTTGCGGCTTCGCGTGCACGGGCCCTGGGAGACTGCGGGACGACGATGGGCAGCCAGTCCGCCACCGTGGCCCAGGAGTCGGTGCCTTCGAGGCGCATGGGCATGTCCGGAGCCAGCGGTGCAACCTGATGCATGGCCAGGATTTGGGTCATGGAGTAGGGACCGTTCACGTGCTGTCCGTCAGGGCTGAGCCAGTAGGTATTGGTATGTTGGGAAGGTGGCTTCTTCATCGGAGCGGCAGGAAAAGAAATTGGGGAAAGTCTTGAAACCGCCGGGGGCCGCGGTGCTTCCCATTTCAACCCGCCCTTCCGCAAAGGGTCGCAATAAATACTTAGGCGGATGGCTGATTGAAGCGCGCGCGGGTCCGACTAGGGACAGGTGCTCACTCGAACCTCTCTCATGGAACCTCGCATCTCCCTCCTGACGCTCGGCGTCACCGACCTCCCGCGCGCCGTTCGTTTCTATCGAGATGGCTTGGGATTCTCCACCACGTACGAGGAGGGTGGGCCGGTGGCTTTCTTTCGCACGGCTGGAGTGCGGCTGGCCCTGTATCCGTTCCATGCATTGGCGGAGGATATTTCGAAGGACACTCCGGTCGCGGCCACAGGTTCACCGGGCATCACCATCGCGCACAATGTCCGGGAGAAGGCCCAAGTGGCAGAAGTGCTGGCGCTGGCGGAGAAGGCAGGAGCCACCATCGTAAAACCCGCGCAAGATGCGCCGTGGGGTGGACATTACGGGTACTTCCGCGACCTGGATGGGCACTACTGGGAAGTTGCCTGGAATCCTTTTTTCGCCATTGGCGAGGATGGATTGCTCGACATTGGCTGAGGGGGCCCTGTCTCGCGATCAGGGATGAGCCTGAGGCGGTTTCCGCTCGATTCTGGCAATTTCGTCACGCGGGTTGTTCGCGATTGCGGGTGACTTTCGCCGGGAAGAGTTCTTCCCACACACGTCCAGAGGAGTGTGAACAACTCCGGCGTTTTGCGATTTTCCATAAACGTTTTCCGGCTTTCTTCGCGAGAGGAATTGAAAGACTCGGATGGCATGAAATTTGCCCGATGACGGTGATTCATACTTGCGGCCCGTGTTCTCCCGGTGACAGTCACGTCACACGGAAGGGAATCCATGTGTCAGCGGAGACACGAAGCGAGAAGCACTAAGGAGGGCTTGTTTCGCAGAAAAAGTCAAAAGTCGGAAGATGCCATTTGAGTCGAAACTCATTCAGAAACAGGGAATTGCGATCATGTTTCCCTGGCGAAACTCCCTTGCGCCGCTGACCTAAATGAAGCGGAAGTCCGCTACAATGCCAGACTAAACGTTGGATCAATGTGTCTTTTTTGTTCCACGCAATAAATACGAGCGTTCCACGACCATGCACACCTGTTTTTAACAATGCTGGCGTAAAAACCGGAAAACTTCACACGCATTGAGCTTCGGTTGTTCACCGGTGGATAAGTTGTGAATAACTTGTGAGCAACTCACCCAATTCCTTGATTTTGCGTTGCCGGAGGCGGTCATTTATTAACGCTTCCGAATAGGTTTGGGAGAACGCTTTAGACACCCAAAATGGATGCATGCGTTCCCGCGAACGGAGAATTTTCTTCAAGAGTTGGGCGACCCTGAGGGGGGCTGAGTGCAACATCCCAAGGCGCAGCGTCTCCCATTAGTCCCCACCCGCCTTTTCGTTCTCGTCAAACTCGCGCTCGGTGAAGCGCATGAGTTCAGCGATGAACTTCAGCGGTACGTCATCCGTGGGGCCGTTACGGTTCTTGGCGATGATGAGGAGGCCTTTGCCCTTGCTGGCCTCGTCCTCGGCCTCGGCGTCCTTGCGGTCCTTGGAATCATCCTCCTGTTTGGAGCCTGCGTAGTCGGCACGGGTGAGCAGGCCCACCATGTCCGCATCCTGCTCGATGGAGCCGGACTCACGAAGGTCGCTCAGCATGGGGCGCTGGCCCTTGCGTGACTCCACAGCGCGGTTGAGCTGCGCGAGCACCACCACAGGGACATTCAGCTCCTTGGCCACCGCCTTGATACCGGCGGAGATGGCGGCGATTTCGTTTTGTCGGCTGTCGGACTTCTTCGTGGGTGCAGTCATCAACTGCAAGTAGTCGATGGCAATCATGCCGATGTTATGCTGCTTTTTCAGGCGGCGGCATTTGGCGCGGAAGTCCAGGATGTTGAGGCCGGGAGTTTCGTCGATGAAGATGTTGGCCTTTTGCAGGTCCGAGCACGCGCGGGTCACGGCGCGCAGCTCTTCGCGGCTGAGCATGCCATTCATGATGCGGCTCATGGAGACACCGGCGCGCGCCACAATGAGACGGCGCACCAGCATGACGGCGCTCATTTCCAGACTGAAGACGGCAACCGGCACCTCGTTGGTGAGGGCGGCGTGCTCCACCATGTTCATCACGAGCGAGGTCTTGCCCATGGAAGGACGGGCCGCGAGGACGAACATTTCGCCGCCCTGTAGGCCGTTGCTCAGGCCATCCAGCTTGCGGTAGCCGGTGGGGATGCCGCGGAGCTTGCCGGGGTCCTTCAGCATTTCTTCGATGGAGTCAAAGGCCTCCATGACGTGGTGCTTCAGCGGCTTGATGGTGTCGCGGCTTTCGGTGTCATCGCGCACGCTCATCACACGCTCTTCCACGCGGTCGAGCAGTGCGGGCACGTCTTCGTTGAACTCGTACGCGTTCTGCACGCTCTCCGTGCAGGCGTGGATGATGCGGCGCAGCAGATGCTTGTCGCGCAGGATGCCCTTGTAGTAGCCGTAGTGCGCGGGGGTCGGCACAAAGTTCAGCAACTCGGAAAGCATGCCGGCGCCGCCAATCTTGTCGAGGTGACCTGCGTCGCGCAGGTAGTTGGTGAGAGCGATGTATTCAACAGGGCGGGTGCCGTTGTTGAACTCCTTCATCACCTTGTAGAGGAGTTGGTTCGCCGGATGGTAGAAGGCCTCGTCCGGGAGATTGACCTGCGCGTCGTTCAGCAGGTTGGTGGGGTCGTGGAGGAAGCACGAGAGCACGCCCTTCTCCGCATCAGCGTCCCAGGGCTGGGAGCGTGTGGGATCATTGATGTCTACCGGCGGCTTCGGCTTGCCCTGCCCAAATCCCTGCCCGCCTTTCTGGAATCCTTGCCCACCTGATTGCGCTGCATTCGGGTCGAATGGCGTGACGTTGGAGGCTTTTTCGGGTGGCATGGGGCGGGGGAGCAGTGTGGCGTTAACGGAGCTGTGCGCAATATTTCACGCTAAAAAAGCGGACATCCTTCGCTATGCCGTTCTGATGTCTCTGTGAAACGATGCGATGGGAACAAAAATCCCCTGCGCGATTGCTCACGCAGGGGATTGAAAGGTGTGCTCTGAAACTGGTGTTACTCAGCAGCTTCTTCTTCGCCTTCGGCGCCTTCTTCGGCACCCGCTTCAGCGGCGGCGACGGTGACCTTCAGGAAGCACTCCACGCCAGCGTGCAGCTTGACGGGAACTTCGAAGGTGCCGGTGCTCTTGATGGGCTTCTCAAGCTCGAGCTGGTGACGGTCCAGCGTGATCTTGGCGGTGCTGGCAGCCACGGCTTCCACGATGTCCTTGGTGGTGATGGAGCCGAAAGCCTTGCCGCCCTGGCCGGTGGCGAGGGTGAGCTTGATCTTGAGCTTCTTCAGCTTGCTGGCGATCTTCTCGGCTTCTTCCAGTTCCTTGGCTTCGCGCTCAGCGCGGACCTTCTGGAGATTGGCCTGATGACGCAGGTTGCCAGCGGTGGCTTCGTAGGCTTTGGCCTTGGGGAGGAGGAAGTTGCGAGCGTAGCCGGTACGCACTTTCACAATGTCACCCTCGGCACCGAGGCTGGCGATCTTTTCTTTGAGAATGACTTGGGTGGTGGCCATAGCAAGGTTCTGAAATTTTGAAGGGCGGCGAAGCTACACAGCGCCTACGAAGTGTCAACAACTCCGAGCGAGTTTCTACGCCCAATCTCACGATTCTTGCGAAGGCGGGGGCGCTTTCAGGGACGTCCCCGGTGGGCTGTTACTCGTGCTGCATTTCGTCGCTCAGAGTGTGATGCCCGGATTTATCCGCATTCAGAACGGCTTCGATGACAGAAAGCCGGTCTTTTTGCATGAACACAGGTGCACTTGCAGCATCAGATCCGAATCAAAGGTGGATTTCTTTTCCAACAACCCCTCCCGATGCAGTATCCCGTGTATTCCTTTGATCACATAGGTCGCTTATTTACAAAGGATTGGTCATTTTACCCGAACAGTTGACGTTCGAGTGCTGCATCATCGATCCATGAATTTGCCAGAACGCCCCGTCGTACCTACGCCGGTCCCATCTCCTGTTGACGGAGGTGTGGGCTCCGCCGCGCGTGCGGGCAATGGACTGCTGACCCGCCAGGTTGAGGCAATCCTCAATCACATGAGTGATGCTTTCATCGCGATGGATCGCGACTGGCGCATCATCTCAGTGAATCCCGCATATCTCAAGCTGGTGGAGCCCCTGTATTTGAGTGTGGAGGACCTTCTGGGCTACACGCTTTGGGAGAAGTTTCCGGATATTGTCCAGCAAGAGGTGGGGCATCGGTATCGCGCGGCCATGGAACTGCAGCGTGAAGATCGGATGGAACTCCTGTACGAGCCGCTGGGACGCTGGCTGGAAGTGCATATGCATCCTTCACCGGAATCGCTCGCCATCTTCATTCAGGATATCACGGAGAGGAAGCTGTCCGACTCGATCCTGCGTGAGAGTGAGGAGCGCTATCGCACACTCTTCAAGGCGATCGATGAGGGGTTCTGCGTGTTCGACATGCTTTATGATGCCTCAGGCACGCCGGTGGATTACCGCTTTGTGGAGGTGAATCCTGCCTTTGAGCGGCACACGGGGCTGAAGGATGCCGCAGGGTACACCCTGCGGGAGCTGGTGCCGGATGCGAATCCAAGCTGGTTCACCATCTACGGTGAAGTCGCCCGAACGGGAGTGCCGGTGCGCTTCCAGAATGAAGACGCCGGACTGAAGCGCCGCTTCGATGCCTATGCGTTGCGTGTGGGCGGGGAGGGGAGTCATCGCGTAGCCGTGATTTTTACCGACATCAGCGAACGACACGCAGCAGATGCGGCGCTGAAGGAAAGCGAGGAGCGCTATCGCACGCTCTTCACTTCGCTGGATGATGGCTTCTGTGTCTTTGACATGATCTATGATGAAGCCGGCAAGCCCGTGGACTACCGCTTCACCGAGGTGAATCCCTCCTTTGAACGGCATACGGGGCTGAAAGGTGCCCAGGGCAAGACCATCAAGGAGATGGTGCCCACGCATGAGCCGCACTGGTTTGAGATCTACGGACGCATTGCAGAGACCGGTGTGCCGGAGCATTTCACGCATGTAGGTGCGGGGATGAACCGGTGGTTTGAGGTGCGCGCGTTCCGCATGGGGGCGCCGGAGTTGCGACGTGTGGCGGCCATCTTCTCGGATGTGACTCAGCGCTACATGACGGAAAAGGCGCTGAAGGAAAGCGAGGAGCGCTACCGCAATCTCTTCAACGCCATCGATGAAGGTGTGTGTCTGTGCGAAATGCTATATGACGCGAGCGGCAAGGCCATCGACTACCGCATCCTGGAGGTGAATCCAGCCTTCGGCCCGAGCACGGGGCTCCATGGGGACAAGGTGCTGGGCAAGACGGCGCGCGAGCTGATGCTGGCGCCGGACCGCCGCATCGGCATGTACGCGCAGGTGGTGGCCACGGGTGAGCCGTTGCGCTACCAGACCTATGTGGAATCCATCGGCCGCTGGCTGGATATTTTTGTATCCCGTGTGGGTGGCGAGGGCAGCCGCTTCTTTGTGCCCGTCTTCAGCGACATCACTGCGCGAAGGCTCGCGGAGCAGACGCTACAGGAGTCCAAGGAGGCAGCGGAGGCGGCGAATGCAGCGAAGGATCGCTTCCTCGCGGTGCTGAGCCATGAGCTGCGCACGCCTCTTACTCCGGTGCTGATGACGGCGGCGGCGCGTGAGCTGGATCCGGAGATTCCCTCCGGGCTGCGTGAGGACATGGCCATGATCCGCAGGAATGTGGAGCTGGAAACCAAGCTCATCGATGACCTGCTGGATCTCAGCCGCATCACCAGCGGGAAGCTGGCGCTGAGGATGGAGGCGGTGGACCTGAATACCGTGGTGCGCCATGTGTGCGGCATCTGCCGGCCGCAGATTCTGGAGAAGGAGGTGCTCCTGCGCATGGAGCTCGATCCGAATGCGGGGCTGGTGCGGGTGGACCCGGCGCGCCTCCAGCAGATACTCTGGAATATCGTGAAGAATGCCGCGAAGTTTACGCCCGATGGCGGGTGGATTCATGTGCGCACCCAGAGGGTCTCCAACGAGCGCACATGTGTGCGCGTCGCGGACAGTGGCATCGGCATCGCGCCGGACGTCTTGCCGCGCATCTTCGACGCGTTTGAGCAGGGGGATGAACAGATTACGAGGCAATTCGGTGGCCTGGGCCTGGGTCTCGCCATCTCCAAAGCGCTCGCGGAGCTGCATGGCGGCTCTATCACGGCCAGCAGTTCGGGAGAGGGGAGCGGCAGCACTTTCACCATGGAGCTGCCCGTGGCGCGTGAGGAGCAGACCTTGAAATCCACGCCGCTATCCCCCCGGCCTGAGCAGAGTCCGCAACAGGTGCGGGTGCTGCTGGTGGAGGATCATCCGGACACGGCCAGGGTCCTGGCGGTTTTGCTGCGTCGCGCAGGGTACAACGTGGACACAGCCGTCAGTGTGGCATCCGCACTGGAGCTGGGGGACGCCAACACATACGATCTGCTGGTGAGTGACCTCGGACTGCCGGACGGCTCCGGTTATGAACTCATGAGACGCATGCGGGAGACCCGTCCCATGAAGGGCATCGCAATGAGTGGGTTTGGCATGGACCGCGACGTGCAGAAGAGCCTGCAGGCGGGCTTCAGTGAGCACGTAGTGAAGCCAGTGGACATTGGTCAACTGCAGGCCGCGATGCGTCGTGCCATGGACCGGTAACAGATGGTATGATGTGGTGTGATGGGTTGTGGGTTCGGTGCGCATGAGAGATGAAAGGCTGTGCGAGGGGCGTGGATTCGGCATGCTGCCCAGGACTGAACGCGCAGCCTGAAGAAATGCCGGCTCCGTGCCACGACTGTGCCCCACTCGTCGCCGGAAGCTTGGCACCGTTGGAATGCCCAGGGCCCATGTGCCACGCATCTGGCTACATGCATGATGCTCAACGCAATGCGATGACATGCGAAATGTACGGTGATTAGGTGGAGATAAATATCTCCATGTGGAAGACGCTTTTGTGTCCTCCTTTGAGTGGTGGAAACCGCACTTTTTTGGAACCGCATTTGGTCGGGACGCGAATATACTTATGGCAACCTGCACTACCCATCGGGTCGACAACGAACCGCCCTCATGCGCATCAATCACATACGAAGAGGCAGAGGCAAACCGCTGCTGCTCATCCATGGGATGGGCGGAAGCTGGAGATCCTGGGCGCCGATTCTGAAGATGCTCGCCGCAGAGCGCGAAGTGATTGCAATGGATCTTCCGGGATTTGGAAAGTCCGAGCCCGTAGCAGGCGAGGTCACCGTGACTTCGCTCGCGAATGCCACTGCCGCTTTCATTGAAGCCCAGGACCTGGAAGGCGTGGATGTCGTGGGCAGTTCCATCGGTGCGAATGTGGCGCTGGAACTGGCAAGACGGGGCGGGCTGGTGGGTGCGGTGATTGCGCTGGCCCCGGCTGGATTTGGCCGCGACCGCCAGCGGAAGGTGTATCAGCACGTGATGGGCATGTCGAATGGCCTGATCCGGCTGCTGCGCAAGGCCATGCCGTTTCTGGCTTCCAAGGTGATTTCGCGAAGCCTCCTCTTCCGGCATCTCTCTGTGCGACCCTCGCAGTTGCAGCCCTCGCTGGTTCTGGACGAGGCGCGCAGCATGACCGCATCGGCATCCTTTGATGAGGCGCTGAAGCATCTCTCCCGGGATGACATCCAGCACGGGGTGCCGCCCCATGTGTTCAAGCATCCGCTGGTCCTCGCCTGGGGACGGCAGGACCGTCTGTGCCCCGTGAGTCAGGCGGAGCTGGCCCTGCTTTACTTCCCGGATGCCCGTCTGCACTTCTTTGACAAATGCGGCCACCATCCCCACTGGGACGCGCCGCGCGAGGTGGCGAAGCTGACCCTGACCACCACCCGTACCCGCAGTCTGGTACCCCTGGCAGCGATTGCGGCAGAGCGGGGCGGCATGTGAGGAACTGCCGGCAATATTGCCGCTGGAAGCGCGTTGCTTGAAGCATGCCCATGCCCACGCAAGAGTTTCGTATTTCCACCCCTTTGCATCGCCGTGCCTTCCTCCGCCACGGAACTCTCTGCCTGGCAGGATTGGGAGGGGCGCTTTTCGCCAAAGATGAGAGTGGAACTGCCAAGCCTGCACCCGCAGTACGCGTGGGCATCGTCACAGATTTGCACTACGCGGACAAGGAGTCGACGAAGACGCGGTTCTACCGCGAGACGCCCCGCAAGCTGGAAGAGGTGGTGCAGCGTTTCAATGCGGAGAAACCCGACTTCGTCGTGGAGCTGGGGGATCTCATCGATCAGGCTGCGACCGTGGAGCAGGAGATTGCGTGGCTGGATGAAATCGAGAAGGTCTTCGCCAAGGTCACGTCACCACGTCACTACGTGTTGGGGAACCACTGCGTGGCCACACTAACGAAGGCGGAGTTCATCGCGCATACGGGGGCATCCAAAACATCCCACTATTCCTTTGATCACGGCGGGGTGCATTTCGTCATCCTTGATGCCTGCTACCGTTCCGATGGTGAGCCCTACGGACGGTCCAATGCCGAGTGGACAGATGCGAACATCCCTGCTGCGGAGCTTGCCTGGTTGCGTGAAGATTTGAAGAAGCACACGTCTCCCGTGGTGGTCTTCGCACATCAGCGTTTGGACGAGGCGGACAAGCACAGCGTGAAGAATGCTGCCGAGGTGCGCGCGGTGCTGGAGGCCTCCGGACATGTGAGCGCGGTCCTGCAAGGACACTCGCACAAGAACGCCTATCAGCAGGTGAATGGCATCCATTACGTCACCCTTGCCGCACTGATTGAAGGCAGTGGCGAGGAGAACAACAGCTATGGGATGCTGGAAGTGATGAGCAACGGTGCCTTGCGCATCAAGGGCTATCGCAAGATGCAGGCGCGTGAGCTGGAGGGAGTGAAGCGGAAGGCATAGGCTTGCCGGCAGACTCACGGAGCATGCACCTGGGAGGCTGCTCCCCCATAGGGGCCGGGCTTCTTCTCCAGGCGTATTTTTGAAATGTCCGGCACCTGCACATAGGATCTGGCCTCCGCAAATTCTTGAGGCAGGGATACGAACTCAATTTTCCCAATGCTGAAGTGCGTCTCGGCGCGCCGCTGCCGCCAGGGGGAGAGCATGGCCACGGCCACGACCTCCTCCGCTGTAAGGGGTTGCTGCTGGAGTTGCCGGGGCTGGAGTGTGCCGCTGCCGTAGGCGCACACGAAATCCGCGAAGGGAATCACCATCTCCGTCCATTCGCCCTTCTTCACGGCACGGCGCGCGTGGTAGAGGCCCCATGAGACATCGCGCGTGCGGGAAGGTGAGAGGCAGTAGTCAAAGGGTTTGAATTCACCCGGCGCAATAGCTTCGGTTGCTGAAGTGGCAGCCGTGGTCTTGTCCCATGGGAACTCGGCACGCTCGCCCACAAGCGCGAAGATATCCGCGACGAGAAGATCCAGAGCACTCTCATGCTCCATCTTCAGCGTGATGCGCAGGGCATTTGCCCCTTTGGGGGCGCGGGCTTTCACTCCGAAGTAGGACATCTCTTCCGTACCACGTTGTCGCGCGGTCCAGAGCGTGCGTGGGTCAGTGCCGGCACCGAGGATGACAGGCTTTCTCACGGCCTTGTTGCCCGGTTCATGAGACAGCGCAAACTCGCGATCATCCGTGGCAAAGGTGAAGCGGGTTGCTGGATCGACCTCGCCCAGGGGGCGGATGTCACCATGGGAGAATGTGGCAAACGGCCTGCCGTGGCCGCGGGTGACGAGCTCGATGTCATCCACCAGCAACTCTCCCTGCGAAGAGGCACCGATTTGCAATCTCATCGTCTCCTGAATCCAGCGCGTGTAGTAGATCACCGGGCTCTGCTGGCTGAAGATGGGCCTCCGGTAATTGCGTTGCAGATCGTGGATGAGCGAAATCTCAATGGTGCGCCAGTCGCCGGGAGTGATGCTGATGGGCTTGGTGTACACATCACTCGTGGCAAAGTAGGCGGTGGGGCTCCCGGCATTGATTTGGAACTGGCCGGAGAGGACCTTTACCCGCAGGCGGATAGCTTCGGTCTCCGGTGGCAGGTATTCCAGACCCAGCATCCACAGGGGGTAGAAGTCCATGCCGTCTGGGAGGGGTTGCTTCAGGGTGACTTTCAGCGTCTGCCCCTTGCTGCCCGCGTCAGACACGAGCTTGAGTTCAGAGTACGCGGCGGCATTCTTCTTCTGCTCCGGAGTCCAGCGCCAGAAGGTGATGGGGACCATGTCGCGGGCGGCTGCCGCATCGAAGTTCTCCAATGGTTGGACCACTCGTGGCTCCTGCGCCATCGCGTTGCCTGTCAGGAAGGCAGAGAGACAGAGGCAAAGCCAGACGCTGGCGGGCCCTTTCTGGTGGGTGACTGGAACGAGTTTCACAGCATTGGCATACGGGATTCATCAATGCCTCGTGCAAAAAATGCTGGGGAGTGAAATCGAATGTCGCGCGGTCCTTTGGCACGAGTGCAAAGAGGGCTATCTTTGTGGAAAAGGTCGGCGCCGGCCTTCGTTTAGCACTTCCTTCCATGAAGCGACGTCCCATTTTGCACCATGCCATTTTCATCACAGCCCTGGCTTGTCTGTCCTGCCTGCTGCCAAACTCCGTGCTTTCACAGGATGCAGCGGCGCTCAAGAAGGCGGATCCAGCTTCCAAGGTCTCAGGAACGGGCTCGGGCAAGACGGTGCGATTGCTGACGATTGGAAACAGCTTCTCTGCAAACGCCACCCGGTATCTGGGGGACCTCGTGCAGGCGGGCGGCCACACCTTGGTCCACCGTTTCCTGGTGATTGGTGGGGCGTCCATGCAGGTGCACTGGGACAAGGCGATGCTGCACGAGAAGAATCCGCAGGATGCGAAGGGGCTCTATACTTTCAAGCAGGGTCTGCCAGCCGCGATTGCCTCAAACAAATGGGACTACGTGACCATCCAGCAGGCCAGCATCAAGAGTCATGACCTTTCCACCTACCAGCCATACGCCAATCAACTGCGCGACTATGTGAAGAAGCATGCGCCGCAGTCCACCCTGCTGGTGCATGAGACCTGGGCGTATCGCAAGGATGACCCGCGCTTCTCTGTGAAGGCACCCAAACCCGGTGAACCCCGCACCCAGAAGGAAATGTACGAGATGCTGCAGAACGCGTACCGCACCATCGCGAAGGAACTCGGCGCCTCCATCATACCCTCCGGTGATGCCCTGTACCTCGCGGACACGGATGCGAAGTGGGGCTTCACCGGTGTGGATGCGGCGTTCGATCCCAAGAAGGCCAAGAACCCGGCGCTCCCGGCCCAGACACACTCCCTGCACGTGGGGTGGAGTTGGAGGAAGGGAAAGGACGGCAAGACTACCCTGGGCATGGATGGCCACCATGCAAACATGGCCGGGGAGTACCTGGGAGCTTGCGTGTTCTACGAAGTACTCTTTGGCGAGAGTGCGGTGGGCAATAGTTTTGTGCCCAAGGGATTGGATGCGGAGTATGCGAAGTTCCTCCAGGAGACGGCGCACAAGGCGGTGAGTGCTGAGAAGGAGCGGGTGAAGTCGCGAGCGGAGTGAGGACGGTGGTCCGCACTCCTGGTGGTCCGCCCACTCCGTGTGCGGTCAGGGGGGCTGTTCTCGATTTCCCGCAAGCTTTCGGGTGGTGCGAAGTGCTTGGGTGTGTTGACTTCTTCCATGCTTTTGAGCCTGCACCCGCGCACGGAGTGCGCGGACCACATCAAATCACCGCCCATACAATCAGCACGCAGACGATCGCCATCACGGAGAGTCCGCTCAGGAAGACGATGTCTGCAGCGCGCTCCACGCGATGCATGCGGTTCTTCTTGCGTGTCCGGAGTGCCCAGTAGGAGAGGAAGCAGGAGAGCAGAAAAATGAGGGCATCCACCGCGAGCAGGTCATCGGCGATGGTATTCACGCCCTCGGCACGGATGACGACGCGTACGATGCTGATGACCGTGATGCACACCCCCACCATGGCGGCGGAGACGGAGAAGATGTGAATGGCGATGTCCTCCTCCAGATGCGTCTTCGAAGGGGAGGAGCGAGGCGGGGTTGGTGGATCCGTATCCATGATGGCGGTGACAAGCTCGGGGGAGGTGGTGTTCATTCGAGGCGGTTTGCCCTGGGTGGTCCGCACACTCCGTTGTGCGGGTGAGGTGAAAACATCCACCAGCACACTACCGCGTTGGCATCTACCGAAGGCAAGAAACTCAAGGGGCCGCTCCAGCCTGACCGCACAACGGAGTGTGCGGACCTCCCTTTCCTCACTTCATCCCACTGATCTTGCAGCCCATCGCCTCGGTCTTCGCATGGGCCACGGGCTTGCCTTCTTGAATGGCGTCGAGGGCATCGCGCAGATCCTTGGTCGTGGCCTGACGCTGTCGCTTGGTGGGGCCGAGATAGAGGTCATTCACGCGGCCCTGGTAGACGGTGGTCTTGCCATCGGGGGCGAGGACAGCGACTTCGGGCGTGATCTTTGCCTGGACGAGTTTGGCCAGTTTTTGTTCCTTATCGAGCAGCACGGTGGCTTTGATCTCGTTCATTTCGGTGTGTTGCAGGACGTCGGTGAGTTTCACGTCTGGATCCGCATGCACGAAGTAGAAGGCGAACTTGCCGCTGTAGTCTGCCACGATGCGGTTTAGCTCAGGGACGAAGTTGTTCGACGTGGGGCAGTAGGGAGAGACAAAGCAGAGCACAGCAGCCTTCTTCTCCGCAGGCACTACGAGAGGCGTGTGTTCTTTGCCATCGGCTCCCGGGAACAGCAGCGCATCTGGAGCCTGTGCGGATGCGGCCAGAGGAAGATGAGCGAAGACCAAGGCGAGAAACAGAGAGGTCGTGCGGGCAAGGCTTGGCATGGGAGGTGGATGGAAGATTGGAGGGTGAAAGAGTGGGTGGGGAAGGGAACTGCGCAAGTGGCGTCAGGTTTGCACGGGCTTTTGCAAGGAGACCGCAGGGACGGTGGTGGGAATGGAGGGCAGTGTCACGCGACAGGCCACAAGGCCGAGGAGGATGACGAGCGGTGTGAGGATGTAGAGAGCGGGTGCGTAGGAGCCGTATTTCTCATGGCACGTGGCGAAGAGCAGCGGTCCCACGGCAGAGGCCAGCACGGTGAGCATCTGTGCGGCACCTTGAATGCGGCCGAGCTGTGCCCGACCAAAGGCCTGGCTCCAAATGGCGAAGAAGATCACCGTGATGAATCCCGCGGCGAGTCCCAAGACACCCGCGAGCAACCAGAGCTGGGTGAGGGTACGGATGAAAGGCAGGCCCACCAGACCGAGCGCGTAGAGGAACATGGCCACCCCCAGCAGCACCGCCATGGGCCGACGCAGGGTGAGCCATCCACACAGCCCCTGACCCAGCAAAGTGAAGAGCGTCATGATGGGCAGGAAGAGGTGATAGGTTTCCCGGTTGAATCCCGCCTCTGCCAGCACGGCTTCATTGAAGAGACCCAATCCTGATGCCGCGAGATTGAAGAGTGCAGTCGCACCCGCGAATACCCAAAACACCGGAGTCGCGAGCGCCTGTCCCAAGCTCAACCCCGTGACGGACTCCCGGGCTTCACCCGATGCGTTGCAAGCATCCGCTGGGGCCTTCTTGATCGTCGGCTCGCGAAGCAGGAGCAACGTCAGTGGTGCCACCACCACCGCAAGGCTCAAGGCGATGGAGCTCCACGCGCTCCTCCAGCCATGCTCGCGGACTGCCCAGCCGACCGCCACGAAGCCGAGGGAGAAAAACACGATGATCAGCACCGAGTACACGCCCATGGCCATCCCCACGCGTGTGCCCGCACCCTTTCCCACGGTGGTGATGCTGGCGACAGAGAGTGCGCTTTGTCCAAACGCACGCGTGAGCAGCACCCACGTGAAAAGCACCATGACGCTGCCCAAGTGACCGCTCATGCGCCAGACGACGAGCGCCAGGGCGAGTACGATGAGGGCTGACGTCCAGCGCAGTCCCACTCGATCGATGACCCAGCCCGCCGGCAGACACACGGCCGCGCCGAGCAGGGTGGCCCAGAGATTGATATTCGCGTATGTGATGCGGTCGAGCTGCAGGTCCGCAAGCATGGGCTCCGTGATGAGTCCAAGTCCCTGTGTGCGCCCCGGGAGTGTCGCCAGCATGAGCAGGGCTGCGAGGATCACATTTCCCCAAAGGATGCGGCTGGAATACGAGTGGCTGGGGGGAGGGGGCTCGGACATGGAGGTTGGAAATGCTACGTCGTCCGAGCGGGGAATGGGACAATAAAATATGCGCGGCCAGGCATATGAGGAGGGCTGGTTGCCTTATCGAACCCCAAGGGATCACACACCGAGCTGAGCGGTCGATTTCCCCAGATGCATTTTGTGCATCCAATACAAGGTGATGTAAAATGCTTGCAAAAATTCTGGTTTGGCTGCTGAATGGCAAAACATTCGGAGTCTCCCCCGTGCCGGATCAAACCAGGATTCTCAACTTCTAGAGCCATGGCTATTCCGGCAGATCTACAACTCAAGGCCCAGAAGGCGGCGGTGACGGCAAAGCTGCTGAAGGATGCAGCGGCCAAAGGCTTGGAGGCGGCTGAGAAAGTGAAGGCTGCTGAGGCCGCCGAGAGAAAGGCGGGCGGTCTTGAGGAAGCCGCCCAAAAATCAAGGGAGACTGCCAGCAAGGCCGCGCCCAAGGATACGGCTCTGGACAAGCAGGCAGACAAAGATGCCACTGCTGCAGAGCAGGCCAGAACGGAAGCCAGTCAACTGCGCAGGGAGGCTGAAGAGGCGCAGTTGGAAACGGAGGCCCTGTACAAGGCCGCCCAACCTGAGTCATTCAAGTCGAAGCTTCTCTCCGGCTTTAACTTGGGGGTGGGGATCCTAATTTTCGTGGGAGCCATCGTGACTGTCATGATCCTGTCCGTCGCCAATGATGATTCTGCCTTGCTCACGAAGCTGGCGGAAACCGACGCAGCTCGTGGATTGGTGACCTTCCTCATCACCGCCTCCGCGGTGGGCATTGCTTTCATGCTTATTTACCATGCGTTCTCAGAGGTCTCGAATGCCGAGAACTTCCGGATGGCGCGGGAGATCTTCATGTCCCTTGTCGGCATTTTGGGAACCATTGTGGGCTTCTATTTCGGGGCAGCGGACAAAGCGGTACCTGCTGGTGCTCAGAATCCCGGAGTGACGTTGCCTGGGGCAGCTGGACAAGGTGCAGTCAGTGAGGTGCCGCAAATTGCCGACATCGTCAGGAATGGAGACACCTGGAAAACGAACCTCAAGGGAGGAACTCCTCCCTACAAATGGGCATTGACCGCCGACGCTTCTACCGGCATTGCATCTCAAGGGAAAGAAGGGCAGCCCGAAGGAGAACTCACCATCACGGTGCCCGGTGCCAAGGCTGCTGGTGCGGTTACTTTGACCGTCGAAGACAGCAAAAAGAAACAGGGCTCCAAAATCGTCCAGGTCGAGAAGGCCGGACCGTGAATCCCTGAAGCGAATTTGAGCGCCTTCAGGGATTCAGCCATCGTATCCTTCCGATGCGATGAGCCGCCCGCCCACCGACTTTGAGATCCGAGTGTACGATCTCATTTCCACCATCCCAAAGGGGAAGGTGAGCACGTACGCACTCGTGGCCCGGGCGCTGGACTGTGGCTCGAATCAGGCCGTGGGGCAGGCGCTGAGGCGTAATCCCTTCGCTCCGCGCGTGCCGTGTCATCGGGTGGTGAGCGCTGCCCTCACGCTTGGCGGATTCAATGGCCATCGTGATGGCGATGAACTCGCGCGGAAGCGCCGCATGCTGGAGGAGGAGGGCGTGCGGTTCGACGCTCAGGGCCGGGTACATCCGGCGTGTATCCACGTCTTCCAGGAGTGGTGGCCCGCACCGTGACCATTGCGGGTCAAGGTGACATAACGGTGGGCACGTGGCCCGCTGGAGAACTTGGTGCCTCAAGGGACGTGCAGGCGTGACCGCACAGCGGAGTGTGCGGACCACCTTAGCTCAGCTTCTTGAAGAGCTCCGGCTGCTTCGCCGCATCCCGGGGTACGCGTGTTCCGAGAGAATTCACCTCGCTGATGAAGTCTGTCACGTCCTGGAACTCGCGGTAAATGCTCGCGTAGCGCACATAGGCCACGTGGTCGATCTTCTCGAGATACTGCATGACCTTCGCACCGATGGTGCGGCTCGGTACCTCGCGCTGTCCTGCGGATTCCACCTCGGTGAGGATGGCATCTGCCGCTGTCTCCAAGGTGTCCACGCTGACCGGGCGCTTGCCGCAGGCCTTCTTCATGCTGTCGATCAGTTTCTCGCGGCTCCAGGGCTCACGCTTCTGGTCGCGCTTCACGACGGTGAGGTCCTCGTACTCCACCTGCTCATAGGTGGTGAAGCGATGCCCGCAGGTCAGGCATTCGCGACGGCGGCGAATCGACGCGCCATCCTTCGCCTCACGCGAGTCGATGACCTTGTCTTCGGGAGTACCACACTTCGGACAGCGCATAAGAGCACGGGCACATGAATACGGTTTTAAGTGTGTCCAGTCTGACACACTCCGCAAATGTTTCGTGAGAATCTTCAAGAATGTGCGAGTCCACCCGCCAGGCGTGCCGAAAACTGCGTAAAAAGCGTGTCCAATTCCTGCCGTCGTGCGAGTTGATCGATCCAAGTTGCCGGGATTTGCTCCAAACCGAAGTGCAATCCAGCCAGCGTGCCGGTGACACACGCGGTGGTGTCCGTGTCATCGCCGAGATTCACTGCGCTCGACACAGTATTGGAGAAATCTTTCCCACGCAACAGACACCAGACAGCGGCCTCGATGGTGTGAATGCAGTAGCCGCTGCTGTGGATATCGCGAACTTCCAGTCTGGGCAGTACCGAGGGCGAGAGCCTCTGGAGGTGCGGCCAGTTCATTTCGAAATCCTCGTGAAACTTGTACTCCTCCTCCGCCTGATGCCATGCCTGCTCGAGCGCTGCAGCGGGGGTGGCTCCCTCCAGCAGAGCCCAGACCAGGAGGCTGTAGTAGCCACACACCATCTGCGTGCGTGAGTGTCCGTGGGTGATACGGGAGACACGGTGCACCAGCGGCAGAGCCTGCTCCACACCGGCATCCCGCACCCAGAGGGATACGGGCAGCATGCGCATGAGGGAGCCGTTCCCATTGTCATATTCTTGCCGGCCACCGCAGAGCTCGGGTTTGCGGCCCTCTGAGAATCTCGCCAGCGCCTGCCGGGTGGCGATGCCGATATCAAAGACTTGACCGTGCGCTGTCCAAAGCCCCTCTACCAGCCAGCGGTGGAAGCGTTCCGCCATGTCCCGGGTATCCACTTCTTCGCAGGTCAGGAGAGACTCGATGGTGCAGAGAGTGAGGGAGGTGTCATCTGACCAGGTGCCGGGGGGCTGATCGTGGGTGCCGTAGCCCTGCATGCCGGTCACTGGACTGGTGGCGAGTTCTGCCCTGCCGCGGAATTCCACGGGCACGCCCAGCGCATCTCCGACCGCCGCACCCCAAAGAGAGGCCATGATTTGGCTTTTCAAACGGCCATCTCTTCCCATCATCCGCCTATGATGGCTCCAGGTTGCCAGTTTGCCAGTGACAACACCGCAGGAATTTGCCCCGAGGCATGGGAAGCGCTCCAAGAAGCGAATCTCGGCCATCAGCCCAGCTATGGGGATGACCACTACACCCGGGAGGCGTGTGATTCCTTTCGCGAAGTCTTCGAGACGGACTGCGATGTGTACTTCGTATTCACCGGAACTGCAGCGAATTCACTCGCGCTCGCCTCGCTGTGCCACAGTTACCACAGCGTGATTGCCCACAGCGTCTCCCACGTGGAGACGGATGAGTGCGGCGCGCCGGAGTTCTTTTCGAATGGCTCGAAGCTTCTGCTCGCCAAAGGTGAACATGCGAAGTGCGACCCGGCAGATGTCGCCAGGCTCATTCGCAGTCGCAATGATCTGCACTTCCCCAAGCCGCGTGCGCTGAGCGTGAGTCAGAGCACCGAGTTTGGCACGGTATATCGTCCGGAGGAATTGAAGGAGCTTTGGGGGGTGTGCCGCAGCCATGGTGTCTCCATGCACATGGATGGCGCGCGCTTTGCCAATGCCATGGCCTCGCTAGGCTGCTCCCCTGCGGAGGCGACCTGGCGTTCCGGGGTGGATGTGCTGTGCTTTGGCGGAACGAAGAACGGGATGGCCATGACGGAGGCCGTGGTCTTCTTCGACAAGGAACTGAGCAAGGAGTTTGCCTGGCGATGCAAGCAGGCCGGACAACTCGCGAGCAAGATGCGCTTCATTTCCGCGCAGTGGCGCCGTTTGCTCCAGGACGGCGTCTGGCTCCGCTACGCTTCACTGGCAAATGCTCACGCGCAGGCGCTGGCGGCAGGTCTGCGGGAAATCGAAGGCGCGGAGATCCTGCATGCGGTGGAAGCAAACGCAGTCTTCGCCAAGCTCTCGCCAGACGTGGACAAGCGACTCAAGGCCGCCGGATGGAAGTACTACAGTTTCATTGGCGGTGGCGCGCGGTTCATGTGCTCGTGGAAGACAACGGAGGAAGAAGTGCAGGCGCTGCTGGGAGCGGCGCGGGGATGAGCACGCGAGCTGCGAATGCAAAATGAGAAGTGAAAAATGAAAAGTGTGAAGTGGGGCAGGCCTCAGACACTTTGCATTTCTCACCTTTCATTTCTCATGTTGCATTGGTGCTTGGGTGATCCGTCTGACGCTGTCCTCAATGATGATTTGAGGACAGATTTACTTCCCACGTGTGCATGGGCAGGAGAAATTTCTGCGTGCATTGATATGCGCATCGAGAAACGCCACGACGGCATCAGCAAACTCACACATTCTCAAGCTATGGACCACAAGTGCCTGCGCTGCGGCGGCAGCAATTTCCAACCCGGAGCGATTCAATCCACCGGAAGCATTTTCTTTGTGCCGGACAACACGCGGTTCCTCAGTTCGCTTTCCAGTGATGTCTCGTTGAAGACACGGATCTGCATGGACTGCGGAACGCTGGACTTCACCGGCGATACGAAGAAGGTCGCGGCACTCGTGGGTGCGGACAAGGCTGCGTGAGACGAAGAAAATGCAAAATGAGAAGTGAAAAGTGGGACGGGTCTCAGGTACGTTGCATTTTTCACCTTTCATTTCTCATGTTGCCTTGAGGCCGAAAAGGTGACATCGCGGTGGCAGCCGTTTATCTGCCGCCTGCCTGGCCGCGTACATCATACTGGGTGTATCCTGTGATGTCCTTGAAGGCGGCAAGGTAGGGCGCGCGTTCACGCACCGTGTTCGAGCGGGGCAGGGGACGGGCGACGATGATGCCGGAGTGGTAGCGGAAGTCGTTCAGGTAGCCAGAGAGGGATTTATCCAGCGTGACCTTCTTGTGATTCTTGGAGGCGTGGAGGAAATGCAGCACGCCATCCGGAGTGCGGTATGCGAGGCCCACGTGCGAGCAGTGACCACCTGTCTGGTTCGTCACGATGCCGATGATGTCACCGCTCTGGATGTTCTTCTCAATCGCCTTCACCTTGTCTTTCGGGATGTAGCGGAAGGGCAGGGAACTTTCGCGCTGCTCGATCACGCCCATCTCGCGGAGGTAGGAGGGATTGTTCTTCAGGTAGCGGTAGCCCTTCCAGAGCACCGTCATTTCCTGGCACTTGCGCCCGGTCATGGCGACTGTCGGGCCCACATCGCGAGTGACGCGGGCCACATTGCCACGCGCTTCATTGTCATACCACCACTCGGCGAGGTAGTGAATGCGGTCGAGGTAGTGCCCGGTGCATACGCCACCGCGATAGCGGGTCCACTCAATCTCCGCCAGCAAATCACTGGGCGTGTAGGTGGCCTTGGGCACTTCAATCATGCGGGCCATGCCGAGTGCGATCTCAAAGAAGGTCCAGCAGTCGAGCCCGTTGAAGTTTGCGGAAGCCGACTCGACATGGTTGTCGATCTCCAGCGTGAAGCCCACATAGGGAATGCCACGCATGGCCATGCCGAACTTCGCCACGCGCTCACCCATGGGCAGCGCACGCCAGTTTTCCTTCACCGCCTTCGCGACGATGGCATCGAAGGTGACCTTCCCCTTGAAGGTGACGCTCTGCGGGAGGTGTTCCTTGGCTGAAGCGGGAACGACGCTGGCGCTGGTGAAGGCGAGGCCGCAGAGCAATGCAGCGGCGAGGGGGAAGTGACGGCGAAGCATGTGGGAAGACCGTTGGTTATCGAAGCATCGAGGTGCGCGTCGGCAGTCGGCACCTGGGGATGTAAAACGCGGTCCAGATGTGACAGGCAAAGGTCGTGCCACGTTCAGATAAACGGTGCTGCAATCCGCGCTCATCCCGCCGTGCGAAGTGCAACGGCCTCTCTCACGACGGGAGCACGAAGCTGTACTGTTGCCTCGCCTCACCGCATCTTCTTCAGCTCGAACTGCTCACCCGCCAGCGCGCGCTTCACGAAGGCGCCCCAGAAGGGCGTGGGCGTGTAGTCCCAGCCAGTGATCATCACCGGAGATGCTGAGGGGTGGAAGGAGAAAGCGGTCCAGTGCAGGCGATGCTTCTGGATGAGGCCGAGCATGTCAGGCACCCAAGTATAGGGATCTTCGTGAGCGCTGTCCGGCAGGAAGTCCATCTTCTTGATGTCCGCGCCTACTTCACCCACCAGGATGGGGTACTTGTCTGCGATCACGAGCACCTTCTCCTGCCAGTCGCGCTTCCACGGATAGATGTGCGTGGCGTAGATGAGGCCATTGCCGCCGCGCTCATCGATGGTGAAACCCTTCGCGATGCCGGAGAGATCATAGGACCAGTCCAGTCCTCCTACGACCACGATGTTCTTTGCGCCAGTATCGCGCACGGCATTCACCAGCGCCTGCATGCCGATGGCCTGGAAGCCTTGTGCGGACTTCGCCTTTTCCTCGGGAGAGAGGAAGGAGTCTTCGTCCGCCGGTTTCTTCTTCTCCGCGACGAATCCGCCATCGCGCCACACTTCCCAGGTGGTGCCGTGGGGTTCATTGAAAAGATCAAAGATCACGGCGGGATGGTCCTTGTAACGCACGGCGGCATCTTTCCAGAAGACGGCGTGTTGCGCTGCCGGCGCGCGGAAGCGATGCAGATCCAGCATGACGTAGGCACCGCGATTTGCCGTGAGGGTGATCACCTGATCCACGAGCTCGCGGTATTCCTTGCCACCATCCTTCTGGCCGGAGGTTTCGCCGAACCAGTAGTCCTCTTTCACGGGCAGGCGGATGATGTTCGCCTTCCAATCATCGATGGCCACCAGGGTGGACTTCAGCACGTGGTCACCCTTCACGAGGAACTCAAGACTCACGACGTTCAACCCCTGCAGCCAGATGGGCTTGCCATCTTTGGTGAGCACTTGATTGCCCTGCACGTGCAACTCCTGGGGCCACTTGTCCTTCTTGGGTTCCTCGGGATCCACCTGCGCGAGGCGAGCTTCTTCTGCGGCCTTCGCAGCGGCAGCGAGCAGCGGCTCGGGCTCGGTGGGCTTCAGCACGAGATCATCCAGATCCAGCGTGCCTGCCTTCACCTGGAAGAGGGCAGGCATGATATCGAGCGAGAGAGCGCCCTCGGGCACGAGGAACTTGGCGGTGCGTGGCATCCATGCGCCCTTGGTGTCGCTGCGTGAGTTGGGAGCGGGTGCACCCTTCAGCTTCTTCCCGGTGCCGTCCTTGAAGTCCATCATGAAGCGCGCGTCGAACCATGGTTCCTTGCCCGGCTTCAGTCCGGTGATGCGCTGCTTCCAGGTGAACTCAAGGGCCTTCACCCCATCGGGGATATCCACGGTGCGGAAGAGCATGACCGTCTCCCCGGGCTTCGTGCTGGTGAGACGCATGAAGCGGGTGCCGTCTTCATTGGTCTCCCAACTCAGGCCGGTCTTTGGTTTACCCCACACCTCAGGCGCTTTGCCGGACTTGTCTGCTTTTTCAAAGTTGCCGTTCGCAAGGAGATTGCCCTCGCTCTCCAGAAGCTTCGCGGCTCTCGCGCGACGATCCGCGATGGCTTTGGCCTTCTTCTCTTCAGCAGCCGCTTTTGCTGCCAGCAGTGGCGCGGGGTCGGTGGGTTTCAGAGAAATGTCATCCAGATCAAACGTGCCCTGCTTCACCTGAAAGAGTGCGGGCATGATCTCGATGGTGTTCGTGCCTTCGGGTACGAGGAAGGAAGTCTTCCGCTCCACCCAGCCGTCTGTGTTCTTGCCGGTGTAGGCTGGCTGCGGTGCGGGGGTGAGTTTCTTTCCCTCGGCATCCTTGCACTCCAGCATGATGCGCGCGTCGAACCATGGTGAGCCTCCCTTTACCAGTCCGGTCACGCGTTGCTTCCAGGTGAGTTCCACGGCGTTTGCGTCCTTGGGCGCTGGGATGGGCCGGTAGGTCACGACCATGGCACCGGGTTTGGGTGAGGTCAGGCGCAGGAAGTGATTGCCACTTTCTTCCTTCTCCCAGGTGATGCCATCCTTGCCTCGTTCCCACTGGTCTGGCCATGCATCGGTGTTGGCGTCCGTTTCGAAGTCACCGTTGGCGAGCAGTGCGTCGGTTGCGAAAATCGGAGAGGCAAGGCACACCAGGGTGGCAAACGCGGTGAAGACGAAACGAAGGTGCGGCATGAGGGAATGGAAGGGCAGGGAGTGAAGAGAACGATGACCTGGCACCGTCTCTTAGAGAGGTTGTGTTCAGCCGTGCGTGGAAGCACATGAGCCAATCTTTAATCCCGCACAATCCGGTCAGGACGCGAGCAGCGCCTGCAAATCCAGCGGGCGCGAGTACATGTCGAGCGTGCCGTCATTCTTGCGTGGCCACTCGGACTCGGGACGGTCGCGGTAGAGTTCCACGCCGTTGTCATCTGGATCGCGCAGGTAGAGCGCTTCGCTCACACCATGGTCAGAGGCTCCATCGAGCGGGATACCAGCCGCCAGCACACGTCGCAAGGCATCTGCCAGCGAAGCCCGGTCAGGATAGAGAATCGCGGTGTGATACAACCCCGTAGCGCCAGGAGGCGGAGGAGAGCCGCCGAGAGATTCCCACGTGTTCAGCCCGATGTGGTGGTGATAGCCACCCGCCGAGAGAAAGGCCGCCTGCTTTCCATAACGCTGGGTGATCTCAAACCCCAGCACACCGTGATAGAACGCCATGGCACGCTCGAGATCGGCGACCTTCAGATGGATATGGCCGATGCGGGTTTGGGGATGAATGGAAGTGGGCATGATGGAGAAGCGCTCTTACTTCTCCATACGAATCTGACCTGCCAGTGAGGCGTTCTTTGGCACCATGCTGGCATCCAGTCCCATGACGTTGCACGCCTCGGCCGCGACGCGGATGGAGTTGTTGCAGCTTCGCTCGTCAGGATACACATGCGGCATGGAGGCCAGGTAAAAGCTGCCCAGCGGCGAGCGGCAATGAGGGACTCGTTGGGAAAAATTCAGGTCGCACACCACCGCTGCGGTATTGGTGCGGAAGATGTAGGTGTTGCGAATGCTGTCGCGGGAGAACTTGGGATAGATGCGCTGCATGGGTGCGAGCATCTGCTCCAGCACCTCCGCCTGTGAGGCCGTAGCCAGGGGATCATCCGATGCATAGTATCGGGACAGATAGGCGATGTGGGAGCTTCCATACTCGGTGGGTGGGACCAGATTGGTGTGCTCCACCACACCCCCGAAGGGGAAGCCGGGATCGGCGATATTGAGCCAGTAGGTGGCGCTCAGTGGGACTGAAGTCTCCAGGATGGTGCACACGGCGCCGAAATACTTGATGGCAGCCAACTCGTCCGCATAGCCATCCGAATGAGGACGCACGAGAGTGGAAAGCGCAGGCGTGGGAATCGTGGCGAGGGTGGCATCTGCCAGGTGTGTGCCTGCCGCAGTTTCCACTCCGGTGATGTGTTCCCTGTTGCCCAGAAGCTTTTGGACAGGTGCATTGACGACGAGTTCCACGCCGGCCTCTTTCAGCTTCGTGAGAAGCGCATCGAGCAGCACCTTCAGGCTGCCGCGGATGTAGCCCAGCTTTTCGTCTCCTTTTTTACGAGAGTTCATGCGCTGCCTGAGCCGTCCGACCATCCACGCGGTGGGAACTTGAGCTGCATAGGGGCCGAACTTGATATCCAGCAGGGGAGACCAGATGGCCTCGGTCGCTGCTTTCCCTGCGTACTTGTGAAACCACGAGAGGGCGGACTCGGATTCATGGTGCCGCCAGTTCGCCAGTTTGCCAAGGTAGGCGCTGGTGGCGGCGAAGCGGACTTTGTCCGGAAGCGCCAGGGGAGGGAATGCCAGCAGATCCCGGACAGAGTTGAAGGGATGAATGTCGCCATCCCTGAAGACTCCCATGGTCGCATCAAGAAACTCCAGCTTGTCACCGATACCCAGGTCTTCCACCAGCCATCGCAACTCGGCATCGTGAGTGAAGAAGTGGTGGTAGTAGCATTCCAGCCTGTTCCCTCCAATGGGGAAGGTCCTGAGGAGTCCCCCCATCTCTGGCGAAGCCTCCAGCACGGTGACCTTCGTCCCAGACTTCGCTGCCACATATGCTGAGGCGAGGCCGGTGATCCCGCCACCAATGATCGCCAGTGTTTTCATCCGGCGTGATGACAGAGCATTCCTCCGGTGATGCCATGACCGCAGGTGGGATGCGCCATTGGCATCCCAATCGACAGCCCCATCAGGACATGTTCACAGGCCAGAGTCATTGAGAAGATAGATTCGGTAGGGTGCTTGAGATCCATCCGCCGGAAAGTTCTCCACCAACCGGTAGTTGGACCTGATGAACTCATCAAGTTCGGGAAATGACTCGATGCGCTCGGTGCCTGACCAGTCCCAGAGCAGGGCGAGTGGGGTCACTGCGTCTACGATGACTGCAGGGCGCGACTTCTTCAGATCGGCAAGGTAGCTTCGGCGGAATCGTTCACGGAGCGGATGCGGATCAATCAGATAGTGTGAGATGGCATGCCGTGAGGCTGGGGTCAGTCCGGCATGCACGTAGACTTGAGGCGCCCATCCCCAGATGCCCAGGGAAGTGGCGTGAGGAGCCAGGATTTGCAGCCGGCGTGCCAACTGGTAACCGGGCACACGCTCAACACTGGAGCGCCAGTGTGCGAGCCAACCCGGGGCGCTCGATCTGATGGCTGCGAAGGGCATGGCGATGACGGTGAGTGCAAACCATGCATATCCAGCAGGGAACGAGTTGGGGGACGTGCTCTCGGCATCGTGCTCGCTCCACATGGATAGCAGCATGGTGGAAACAAGAATAACCGGAAGGAACAGAAGGAAATGATAGTGGGGAAAGTTGAACGGAGGTTTCGTGACGGCGTAAACTCCCGCAGCCAGATACAGGACCATGCATGCGAGCATGGCCATGTGCCCGCGTGTCTGCTGCCGCCAGCCCGGGCATCCATGACACCCCCATGCCCCTGCGAACACAACCATTCCTGCCATCAACAGGGAAATAATGGAAAGCCGGGACGCATCCGTCCAGAGATGCAGAACGCGGGAGAATTGGGTTCCTGCGGTATGGGCATTCGCATAAGCCAGGTTTCGCGCGATGTACGAGTTCCAAAAGTCATCCCATGTCCCCTGCAATGCGATGAGCGACCCGAGGAAAAGGGTGACGGTACAGAAGGCGCCCGCGATGACGGAAGCGCGGAGCAGAGTGGTGCCAGATGTCTGTCCATCAGGACGCAGCCAGCAGATCATGCCCATGAGCCCGATGACCAAGGCAAGGCTGAGCGGTGCAGCTTGCAGCTTTGCCCAAGGGGCCGCGCCTGCCAGCAGGGCAGCCAGGGGCCAGGCCCAGTGGCGTACCTGCAGGAAGTTCACTCCCAGTGCGATCATCCAGACGGCTGCGGTTAGCAGGACGAGTGGGATCATCTCTGACGTGAAGTGAGTCATGGAAGGACTCTGGCCAAGCATGACGAACGTGCATGCCGCCAGTCCTCCCAGCGCAGCCACACGAGCATGGCAGAGCACGCGAAGCGTCAGCCAGGTGATGAGCACTGCTGTGCCTGTTGCCACCGCCGCGAGCGCGTGTACGAGCCCATAACTTGGAGCACCAAAGACCCATCGCATGAGGTAGAATGCCCAGGAGTTCAAAGGACCGCTGGTGGTGGTGTCTACCGAGCGCCACGGCATGAGATCGTGTTCATAGCGCATCGCCTGGGCCATCATCAGGCTTTCGTCCACGTCCAGCTCACCTTGATGGCAAATGGATGGAAGCCGGGACAAACCTATCAGGATCACTACCAGCCATGGAAACAAGCAGGGTCGACCCAGGGCATCCAAAAAACGGGAGACGATGCTTCTCATACGGGCCATCCGCATGGGCAGAGTGTCAACAGACGGGGAGAAGAGAAACCATGCATGGTTCGCGTAACACTGACGGATTCGTCCGAGAATCACGGTGGGTTTCGTCTCCGTCAATGTTCAATTCACACCGTGCCGGCAACAAAAAAGTCCCCTTCACCAAACATGTGGCGAAGGGGACTTTGGGGAACTGGCTGCAGTTCGCTGACGTGGATTTCTTTACTTGAGCTTTGCATCCACCGAGTAGCGTCCAGCGCCGGAGATGAGAAGGGCGACAAAACCGGCGAGGTAGATGAAGGCGAGTTCGCCGGAGCCGGTGGCAGACTTCGGGTCAAATGAGCCCTGATGCGCCATAAAGAAGGCCACGGCCATAGTCACGGCGAGGAAGCTGGCAGCCCAGCGTGTGCCGAGGCCGATGACGAGCAGGATTGCGAAGGCCGACTCCGCCAGGACGGCAGCGGCACCCAGAGGGGTGGGGAAGCCCATCTTCTCATTGAACATCTGTACGGTGCCGCCGAAGTTCTTCAGCTTGGCGAGTCCATGCAAGGCAAACATGGAGAGACCAAGCCAGGCGCGCAGGACGAGAAGTCCAAGGTCGGTGGAGAAGGGAACGAAGTCGAGTTTGATGAGTTTGTTCATGATGATGTGGAACTGGGATTTGAGATTTGAAATTTCAGAGGGGAACTGAGTTTGAGATGACGTGCAGGGTGTCTTGGAGGTGATTGGGGTTGGTTTTCTGAATCGTTGGCGAAAGTTCTCCGCGTGGATTCGAGACTGGGGTTTGGTTTTTGTGGGGATCTGAAATCTGAGATTTCAAATCTCAAATCCCCGCAGGGGGTCAGGCGAGGTCGAAGAGGAGCGCTTCGCTGTCTTCGTTCGCGGTGATGGTGACCGTGCCGGCGTCGGTGGTGCTGGCGGCGTCACCGGCGGTAAGAGCGGTGTCGCCATTCAGTGAGACGTTGCCGCGAGCGAGCTGCAGCCAGGCACCGCGACCAGAGGCGAGATCGTGCGTGACCTTTTCGCCCTTGGTGAGCTTCAGACGGTAGATGTTCGCATCCTGGTGGATCACGGCGGAGTCCTCACGGCCATCGGGCGAGATCACGAGGACCTTGCTCTCGTTGGCATGTTCGGCCTTCGGGTGCCATTCGGTATAGCCGGGCTCGAGGTTGCGCTTGTCCGGGAAGAGCCACACTTGCAGCATGTGAGTCTTGTCCGTCTTGGACGGGTTGAACTCGCTGTGCGTCACGCCGCTGCCGGCGCTCATGAGCTGGATCTGACCGGGCTTTAGCTCGCGGCTGTTGCCCATGCTGTCCTTGTGCGCCAGGGCGCCCTCCAGCACGTAGCTGAAGATCTCCATGTCGCGGTGCGGGTGCATGGGGAAGCCACCGCCGGCGGCGATGTGGTCCTCATTGATGACACGCAGCGTGCGGAAGTGCATGTGCTTCGGGTCATGGTATTCCGCAAAGCTGAAGCTGAAGCGGGAGTCGAGCCAGCCGTGGTCAGCGTGGCCGCGCTCGTTGGATTTGCGAAGGGTGAATTTCATGGGGTGAAACTTGTGGTTGGATTACGAGATGAGGTTCGGCCCTGGCGCAAAAGTCTCCAATGCAACTTTCCTTGCGAGTCCATGCAAGAAGTGCATAGGTGCCACATACCCAGCCCTTCATGGAACTGCGCCACCTTCGCTCCTTCCTCGTGGTCGCGGAAACGCTCAATGTGAGCCGTGCCGCGGAGAGGTTGCATCTCTCCCAGCCTGCGCTGAGCCGGCAGATGCAGGACCTGGAACAATCCCTGGGCGTGTCCCTGTTTGTCCGGGAGAAAGGTCGCGTGTCACTGAACGATGCAGGCCGTGCATTGGTGGAGCATGCGAGGGAGCTGCTGGCGCGTTCGGACAATATCACGAGCCACGTGCAGGCCATCTCACGGGGTGAGTGCGCCACGGTGGAGGTGGGTTATGCGCCGTCTCTCGCTGCGGAGTTGCTCCCACTCGTGCTGGAGCGTCTGGGTCGCACGCATCCCAGCCTGAACCTGCGCATGCATGACCTTTCCTCCGATGAGATGAATGCGGGGCTCAAGGAGGGGACTCTGCACATCGCCTACACCGTGGGTGCAGGAGTGCTGCAGGAGTCCGGATTGATCAAGGAAACGCTGGTGACCTATCCCATCTGCGTGGCCATGAGCCGGAATCATCCGTGGGCGCGTAGGAAAAAAATCGAACTGGCCGACCTGCCGCAGGCGATGCTCCTGGGGTATGCGCGGCATGCATACCCGGAGTATCCGAAGTTTGTGGAGGGGCTGCTCGCGACCGCCGGGGTGAAGCTGGGGCGCATGGAGGAGTTCGACAGCGCCTCCAGCCTGCTGCTGCGGTTGGAGTCTGGGGTGGGCGTGGCACTCGTGCCCTGGTCTTTTGCGTGCAACACGACGGACCGAGTCGTCTATTTGCCGGTGAGTCCCGAGGTGCCGCCGCTGGACCTGGTCATGTGCTGGCGCCGTGGTCAGGACTGGCCGGGCCTGCGCACCGTGCGTGAAGTGAGCGCGGCGTGTGGGCTGGAGATTCGGCAGCGGAGAGCGCTTTGGCCGAATGGGCCGATGGGCCCGGCGCCCGCGAAGAAGAAGCGGGTGGTGAGCAGGTAGGTCGTTTGAATCGAAGTAGGTTCGGGGAAGGTATGTGAAAAAACGCTTTGCGTCGTGGAGTGCGGCGGCAAGCGCTAAGGCGCGACACCGCTTTGAGCGGAGGGATAAGGTCTTCCCAAACCTTCCAACTGTTCCAACGACTTGTGCCCGCATAAGACCTGGGCGATTGGTCAACGCCTGGCGGGATTCGAAATCATGTGCTTCGTTCAAAGCGGTGTCGCGGCCTCAAGGGAGGCCTTTGCCACCGCACTCCACGACGCAAAGCGCTCAGGAAACGTTTTCCAGAAGTTTGGCCATGAACGAGGCCGCAAGATGATGCGGCTTCGGCTTCCAGACATCCTACACCGCCACATCCCCCTCGCTCAGCTTCCTGCGGAAAAGAGCGAGTGTTAGGTTCATGGTAAGCATGGCGAGCTCGGGATCGTAGCGAGGACCTTCGTCGCGAATGAAGGCGTGCTGACCGTTGAATTCATGCCAGGTGTACTTCACGCCTTCGGAGTCGAGCGTTGCCTGGATGGTGCGACGGCCTTCCAGCGGGATGTGCGGATCCTGTTGGCCCCAGATCATCAGCAGCTCTGCTTTTGTGTGTTTGATACTTTCCAGCGAGTCGTCGTTGCTGCCCTTGCCGAGGCTCTTCTTGTGAATGTCCGTGGCGTAGAGGCACACGGCGGCGCTCACATCGGTGTTCTTCGCGGCGGCGCGGAAGCTGAGATGGCCACCCAGGCAAATGCCCATGACACCCAGCTTGCCTGTGCAGGCAGGGTGGGACTTCAGGAAGTCCAGCGCAGCGCGAGCGTCCGCATCATAGCTGGCGAGTTCCTTCGCGAACTTGTACTCATTCCCCTTGTCCGCACCCTCTTGATCGTAGGCCAGCACCGTGCCGGCGGGGAGGAACTCGTGATACACTTCCGGTACGGCTACCACGAAGCCATGGCCAGCCAGGAAGGCGGCGGTGCGGCGGATGGGCCCGGTAAGCTGGAAGATCTCCGAGTAGAGCACGATACCGGGATACTTTCCCGCGGCCACGGGACGGAAAACCTCAATACGCATGGGGCCGTAGGGCGTGGGCAGGTCGTGGAATTCGCCGGAGGAAAGAATCATGCCGCATGATGGAAATGCCAGGCAGGGTGTCAACTCACAGCGAAACGCGATTGCGAAGTTGCGCCAATGCCGCACCATGGCGCATGAATCGGTTCTGCGTGCTGTGCTTGTTGGTGCTGGCGGGATTCCTGGCCGGCTGCTCAGAGAAAAAGCTCGTCATCGCGATGGATGCCACCTATCCACCGTTCGAGTACACGAACGAAACGGGCGAGTTTGCCGGTGTGAGTGTGGATCTGGGCAAGGCCATCGGTGAACATCTGGGACGTCCGGTGGAATTCCGTAACATCAATTTTGACGGGCTCATCGCCGCGTTGAAAAGCGGCAGCGTGGATCTCATCATCTCCTCGGTGACCGCCAATGAGGAGCGGCGCAAGTCGGTGGATTTCAGCGACCCCTATGTGAAGACCGGGCTCGCCATGTTGCTTTGGAAAGATTCACCCGTCCAGAAGGTCGAAGACTTGAATGATGCTGGAAGAAAAGTGGTGGTACGTCTGGGAACCACTGGGGAACAGTATGTGCGGCAGTACTTGCCGAAGGCCCAGGTCATCGCTCTCGACGGAGACACCGCCTGTGTGATGGAAGTTGTCAAAGGCAGCGTGGACGCGTGGATCTACGATCAGCTTTCGCTGATGAACTACCATGCACGCCATCCTGAGACCACGAAGGTGCTGCTCAAGCCTCTGCGTGAGGAAGTGTGGGCCGTGGCCCTGAGGCAGGGTGACACCGAATTGAAGACCAAGGTCAATGAGTGCATCACGAAATTGCGAAAGGATGGCTCCTTCAGCAAGTTTGGTGAGAAGCACCTCGCGAAGGAAAAGAAGATGATGGAGGAGCAGGGAATTCCCTTTGTGTTTGACCTTTGATCAAGGCAGGAAACGCTTCCCGTTTGTGGGTGAACACAGACACGCAGGATCCTGTTTCTCCCGGAAGAGTGTCGCTCAAAAATGCCGTGAAATCTCCCTGCTGCCCTGCAATGGAGGCGGTCTGAAGGGGTGCCTCCCGGATGTGTTTTTTTGTTAAAAATCAGCCATCACAGACCGAAGCGCTACAAAGAAACTTCTGGCCCAATCTTGACGGCGCGGGGCTTGGAGGCTGAAGTGGCGGCTCTATGAGCGAAGCGTTTCCTGACATTCCGAAGATCCCGTTTGAGGGACCGAAGTCCAAGAATCCCCTGGCCTTCAAACATTACAATGCGGACGAAGTGGTCGCTGGAAAGACCATGCGCGATCACATGCGTTTCGGCGTGGCCTACTGGCACGCGATGCGCAACACCCTCTCGGACCCGTTTGGGGCCGGCACCTCCCAGAAGCCGTGGGATGATGGCACGGACAGCATCGAGAATGCGAAGAAGCGCGCGCATGTGTGCTTCGAGTTCATGGATAAGCTCGGCATCGACTACTACTGCTTCCATGACCGCGATGTGGCTCCCGAGGGCAAGACCCTTGCCGAGAGCAACAAGAGCCTCGACGCCGTGGCGGACACGCTGGAGGAACTGCAGAAGGCCACCGGCAAGAAGCTCCTCTGGGGCACCGCCTGTCTCTTCGCGCATCCCCGTTACAACCAGGGCGCAGCCACCAGTCCGAATGCGAATGTCTACGCCTACGCCGGTGCACAGGTGAAGAAGGCGCTGGAAGTCACGCATCGCCTCGGTGGTGAGGGCTACACCTTCTGGGGTGGTCGCGAAGGCTACGCCACGCTGTGGAATACCAACATCAAGCGTGAGATGGATCACCTCGCCGCCTTCATGCACATGGCGGTGGACTACAAGAAGAAGATTGGCTTTGCCGGTCCCTTCTACATCGAGCCCAAGCCGCGTGAACCTTCCACGCACCAGTATGACAGCGACAGCGCCGCGTGCCTGAACTTCCTTCGCGAGTACGGTCTGCTGGAGCACTTCAAGCTGAACATCGAGACGAACCACGCCACGCTCGCCGGCCACACCATGCGCCATGAGCTGGAAGTTGCCCTCGCCGCCGGAGCGCTCGGGTCCATTGATGCGAACACGGGTGACGAACTCATCGGCTGGGACACGGATCAGTTCCCCACGGACATCTACCTCACCACGCAGATCATGCTGGTACTGCTGAAGATGGGTGGCTTCACCACGGGCGGTCTGAACTTTGATGCGAAGTGCCGTCGCGAAAGCTTCGAGCCGGTGGATCTCTTCCACGCGCACATCGGAGGCATGGATGCCTTCGCGCGCGGCCTGAAGATTGCTGCTGCCATCATTGAAGACGGTCGTCTCGACAACTTTGTGAAGCAGCGCTACAGCACCTTCGACAGTGGCATTGGCGCCAAGGTGGAGCAGGGTGGCTGCACCCTCGAAGACCTCGAAGCCTACACGCTGAAAAACGGCGAACCCGTCATCGGCAGTGGCCGCCAGGAAATGCTGGAGAATCTGGTGAACGAGTTCATTTGATTTTCAAGACAACCACTCAGGACGAAGCTCCCAACAAGAAGCCATCGCGGTATGCGATGGCTTCTTTGTTTGTGCGGACTTTGAATGGAGTCCGCTTTGACAGCGGGTAGGGTCCGGCCTTCACTTTTCCATGTCGATCGTCCAGCGCATTCAGGAGCATCTGGCCAACCCTCCATCCACTGAGGATGGTGAATCGTGGGACACGAAACCGTCACCGCCCTTCAGCGCGGATGAGATTGCCGCGATGGAGCGCAAACTTGGCCATTCGCTGCCAGCGGAGACGAGGGCATTGCTGGAATACTGCAGTGGTTTTGATGGGGGCACGCTCGAGTGTTTCGACTTCTGGGGACGGGATGAGACGTTTGCATACCCGAAGAGTCTCAGGGAGCGCTTCCGGTGTATCGCCGTTGATGGGGCGGGCAATTTCTGGTTCTATTGGAAGGGAGCTGGGTCCGGCGATTTGGGACCTGTCTTCTATTATCAGCATGAGGGACCCATGTATTTTTATCAATGCGACAGCCTGGTGCAGTTCGTGGACGAGTGGCTGCGCGAGATGACGCCGCCGTATAAGAGTCTCATCAATGATGTGTATGAATTCCGCATCAGGCCGATCAAAGAACTCAACAACGATCTGCTCACGCGGGAAGCCGCCATGGCGGGCGGCGACGAGGTACTGCGCGCGTTTGCGGAACCGCTCGAGCAGGACGTGATGATCTATGATTTTCGAAGTGCGAAACCGGGTGATGGCGTTGACCTGCGCTACCTGGATTTCATTGCGGCGCACCCGAAGTGGCCCATCCTTGCCGGGCGCGGCAGGTCCACATTTTTGCGGAAGTTGAAAAGGTTCTTCTTCGGCAGAGCGCAGTAGGTCGCCTCAAGGACTACGCGTCGGCGGGCTTCGCTTCCTCTTCTCCCTCTTCCACAGGGTCGCCGGGAGGCAGCAGTTCCTCGCGCTTCAGCAGTTGCTGGAGATCCAGCAGGGGAAGCATGGCCTTCGTGGTGCGGCAGAGTTCGCCAAGGTAGGGAGTCATGCGGTCCATCTCCACCACGGCGTTATGCACGAGGTTGGTGATGAGTTCTTCATCGTGACGATGCTTCGGGAAGACATTCGCCTGACGGAACATGACCTGATTCGTGTCCCAATCCATTTCAAAGGCGCCGATGTTCAGCTCCTTGTTCACGCGCATGCAGAGCTCCGCAGTCCGCACGCGATGGGTGTCCGGTACCTTCACGGAGGCATTTGCCACCACGGCGAGGATTTGCATCTCGCCAAAGGACTGCACGTGCAGCGGCACCCGGGTATGGTAGGCCTCGAAACTGGCCTCCACGACTTCCATGCCGGGAATCTCGCGGTAGGCCCACCCCTTGCTCTTGAAGGCATTGAGGACAGCGACGTGCAGCGCGGACATGAAAAACTGACGACTCGGGGGCAAAAAATGGTCGGGACGAGAGGATTCGAACCTCCGGCCTCGTGGTCCCAAACCACGCGCTCTACCAGGCTAAGCTACGTCCCGTAACTGAAAAACTGACTGATGGGCGCGTAACTTGGCCGGGATAGCGCTTTGCGCAAGTGATTCGTGCAGGCTTGATGCGCGCCAGTGTTCATAGTGTCAATTCACCCCGGGGTAGTTCACGCACAGACCCTTGCGGGGGGCAGGAAAAACTCGCTCAACTTCTTGCGCCCGCGCCCGTGGCTTCGGATCATGCGTATCCCATCCCCGGCCAGTGCCTGTCATGGCTGTGCCGAGCTCCGCCCATCACGCCTCAATGTCGTCTTTTCCAGCCCCCCAAAAATCCCCAGTTCCCACGGGCCTTTCGGAACGCCTTCTTCTCCTCCTGCTCGCCACGGTGCAGTTCACCCACATCATGGACTTCATGGTGATGATGCCGCTGGGGCCGCAGTTGATGCGCATCTTCCAGATTGAGCCGCACCAGTTCAGCCTGCTGGTCGCGTCCTACACCTTCAGCGCGGCCATGGCGGGATTGATTGGAGCGTTCTGGGTGGATCGGTTTGATCGGAAGCAGGCGCTGCTTTTCTGCTACGCAGGCTTCATCCTGGGCACGCTGGCTTGTGCGCTGGCACCCACCTACCACACCCTGCTGGCCGCGCGCGTGATCAGCGGCGCCTTCGGCGGTGTATCAGGAGCTATTGTGCTTACGGTGGTGGGGGATGTGGTGCCGCTGGAGCGTCGTGCCGGGGCCATGGGCATCGTGATGGCGTCCTTCGCCTTTGCCGCAGTGGCGGGCGTGCCGGTGGGATTGTGGCTCGCCGCCATCTGGAGCTGGCATGCGCCTTTCATCATCATTGTGGTGGTGGGATGTATCCTGTGGGTCACGTGTCTGATGATTTTCCCCAGCCTGCGCGGACACCTCACCGAGGGCGGGCACGTGCGGGGGCAGGCGCTGGCGGGGCTGCGTGAGCTGGTGACGAATGGAAACACGGTCACCGCCATGTTTTTCATGACGCTGCTGGTGTTGGGCCACTTCATGATCATTCCCTTCCTGAGTCCCAGCCTCGTGTCGAATGTGGGGCTGCAGGAGCATGAGCTTTCCTGGGTGTACCTCGTGGGCGGGTTCGCAAGCCTGTGCACATCACCGGTGGTCGGTCGCATGGCGGACAAGCATGGCCGCCTGCGCATGTTCGTCGTGACCATCGCAGGGGCGCTGGCGCCGATTTATTTCATCACCAATCAAGGCGCTACTCCGCTGTTCTGGGTGCTGGTGCTCGCGGCGCTGTTTTTCATCTTTGCCGGTGGGAGATTCGTTCCCGGGCAGGCGATCATCACCTCTGCCGTACCGGCCCGCTTGCGCGGCACCTTCATGAGTCTGAATAGCAGTGTGCGCGACATGGCTGCTGGACTGGCTTCGTTACTTGGCGGACACATCGTGGCACGCGATGCCATCACTGGAAAAATCCTGCACTTCCCCACGCTGGGGTGGATCGCCATTGGCGCGAGCCTGCTGAGCATCTTCGTCGCCTCCCGGGTGAAGCCGGTGTCGTAAGAAGCGCAGAGGCGCATGGCCATCCCCGCATCCGGCCGCGGTCAAAGGCCGGCGGAGATGGGGCGGGGTCGGCCATGAATGATTACAAGCCGAGGTTGTCCTCTTCCCACGCGGCATCGGTCGTCACGCCGCGCTTCAGGGTGTAGGCGAGGTGGGGCGTGTAGAGGGCAGGCTCCAGCAGGAAGGAGTCATGTCCTTTTTCCGAGTGCACGGTGATGTGCATGTTCGACACGCCTGCCTGCTCCAGCCAGCGCACGAGCTCCGCCTGCTCTTCTGGGTAGAAGCAGAAGTCGGAATCAATGCTGAAGACCAGCCAGTGATGGCCCGCCTGCCGGCTGATGGCAAAGAGTTCGCCGTGATTTTCCACATTCGCGTCGCGCAGCGGTTCGTAGCGCAGCCACATGTCGCAGATGCGCACATACGTGTTGGCATCGAAACGCTTCACGAACTTCTTCCCCTGGTGGAGCATGTAGCTCTCCACATTGTGGCCCACTTTGTACCAGGAGAGCTGGTCGCCGGCCTGTACCACGTCACCACGCGCGCGGCGTTCAATCGCATCCAGGTGCACAAAGGTCTTGTGCGAGATCATGCGGGCGAGGGCCATGCCGTACTCCGGCTCGGGGCCTCCGTAGTAGTTGCCACCTTTGAAGTGCGGGTCATTCTCAATCGCCATCACCTGCTCGAAGACACCCAGACGCGAGAGCACCGTGGTGCGCATGCCGCTGGCGATGGAAACAATCAGACGCACCCGTTCGGGGAAGAGGGAGGCGAAGTTCAGCGTCATCAATCCGCCCACCGAAGGTCCTATCACTGCATGCAGCTTGTCGATGCCGAGCAGGTCGAGCAGCCTTGCCTGGGAGCGTACCACATCGGCGGTGCTCACTTGGGGGAACTTGGATGCATAGGGCTTGCCCGTCTTCGCGTCGAGCGAGGCTGGCCCTGTGCTGCCGTAGCATCCGCCGACGAAGTTCGCACAGATGATGAAGAACTTGTCCGTATCCAGCGCCTTGCCGGGGCCAATGAAGAGCTCCCACCAGCCGCGATGGCAATCGTCCGTCCAGCGGCCATTCGTATTTGGCACGGTGGAGCAGTAGCCAGCGGCGTGCTGGCTGCCGGAGAGCGCGTGAAAGAGGAGGATGGCGTTGGTCTTGTCCGCGTTCAGCGAGCCGTAGGTCTCGTACGCGAGCGTGAGGTCATCCATTTCCATGCCGCAGGTGAAGCGAAACGGATTTTCTGGAGTGGCCACACGCGCGAACTGCGCCTGCGTCGTATTGCTGGGAGGGGCGGACATGGGGATGGGAAACATGGCCGCGATGCCGTTGCGGGCAAGCGGAATGCTGTCCGTTGCTGGCCCTCAGTCACGTAGGTGCTTCTTCATGCATAGACAAAAGTCAGCATCGCGGTACATTTAAGGCCCCTATTCACCACCTGCACCGCAGCCATGGTCGCCATGCAATCCCCTGATGCATCCGAGGACCCGGTCCTGACCGAGGGCTCGGTGCTGCCGGTGAGTTGGTCAGAGGACCTGCTCCGCAGCCTGGACTGGAAACGTCTGCTGGAGGTCATCCGCGCCCTGGCCGTGTACTCCGGCTATGAGCCCGGTGCCACGGCGGTGGAGCCTACGGCGGCAGCCCAATTTTTCATCGAAGACCCCAAGGCCCGTCAGAAGGGGAAGGCTCTGGTGCGGCTGGCCCCCTGGAGCCGCTGGATGGCCACGGTGGATTGCGTGACCGGTTTTGTGGAGGTCCTGGCGGCGAATGGCCACATCCCCGGCATCTACATCGCCCCCGCTGGCGCCACCCCTGGTGCCCAAACAGCGGCCCGCAGCCGGGGCATTCAGCTCCTGGACGCCCGCCTGCTTGCGGCCCGGCTGAATGAGCTGCCGCAGGAGTACAGCGAGTATTTTCATGACCGCACCATGTCGGGCGTGGCCACGGTGCCCACCTGTCCGATCTGCTTGCGTCCGATGACCAGCGCGGAGGAGCCGGACCCCGGTACTGTGAACATCGATGACCTGCCGGACCTGCGCTATGCGACCCACGATATCGTTGGGGAGCCCATCCATGCCCGGCGCATTGAGGTGCTCCAGAGCGGGGAGGTGCACTTCCTGCGCGAGGTGCGCGCCCGGGATGTGGTGGTGAATGGCGTGGTGAAGGGTGACTTTGTCTGTGACCGCTCTTTGCTGCTGAATCCCGGAGGTGTCTTATATGGGAGTGTGGCCGCGCGGTCGGTGCTCGTGCGCCCCGGCGGCGAGCTCAATGGCGAGACCCGCATCCTGCAGGGACCTCTGGAGCCCATTGCGAAACTCGCGCGTGCCTGGGCCTGGCGTTGTGAGCATGTGCCCGCCCAGCCGGGGTGTGAGAAGGTGGTGTTTCACCCGCATTGAGGGGAAGGGGAGGGCAGTGGGAATTCTGCGTTGCTGTCGGGTCTGAAGACCCAACGCCCGCTGTCAGGCCGGAAGGCCTAACCTCCGCGGCCTCTTCACTCCGTTGTTGCCTGGCTATTTCGCGATGAAGCTTGCCGACTTTCTGAAGCGACGGCTGCGCGTCTCTGCCTCCCCTGCATCGAGGTTTCACCACGCTCACGCACATGCACCACCCCGACAGCAATGTCTTCCTTCTCTGCGTCCTTTGTGCCTCTGCCCCTTTGCGGTTAATCCGAGTCGTCCTTGTGGCGCAATAAGCGAGCGGGGGGCTTTTGACGTGGCATGTGCCTCGGTGAAACGCGCTACCACGTCTGTTCCTTTGGCCAAGCGAGAAACACAGAGAGGCGTGGGGCGATTTCAGTCACGTCGAAAGGAGGGCTTTCCATGAAGCACTCGTACACAGGAGGGTCCTCGTGTCCGGGGCGCAGCCAGTATTCGAATGAGTCCGCGCTACCGAAGCAAAGCATGGTTTCTCCGGTGGCGGGATGTGTGCGCAGGGCTTTCTCGTTGGGTGGATGCAGTGCGAGGATAGAGTAGATCTCGTCTTCGTTCTCGAGACCCTTGGGATGGAGCGTCCAGCTATCCTTCCGCCACTCACTGCCGGGCTGCATCATGGCTTTGAAGGCGGCAGGCAGAGTGCAGCCGAGTTGCTGCTCCAGTGAGGCGAAGTCGACCGCCTCCCACTCGCGCCTTTCTTCCTCTGCTGCGGCTTGGGCAGCAGCGATGTCTTCTGTTTCAGTAGACGCTCCTGTTCTTCGCAAGGCCTGCCATGCCAGAAATGCGCCCACGACGGCAAGGCCAAGGCTCAGCAACAGAGCGCCCAAATTTGGAACGAGGTCCTTGAAATCGGGATTCGCTATCATTCCCCTGCCGACGAAATACATTCCCGCCACTCCAAAACCCAGGAACAAGGCAGCAAACACCAGCAGCCAGAAGCCGATGAAGAGGCGCCAGAAGATATTGGCCATTCCTTTTTTCTTCCGCCAGTTGAGATAGCTCACGACTTCGAGGCCGTAGAGCACTCCCAGAGCCGGTCCGATGAGTACCGCAAAAATCATCGCGGGCCATGCGATGACACCCCAGGCCATCCCGTCATCGCTGCCTTTGCCAGAGGAAGCTCTGGCATAGAGGTAGAAAAATCCCACACACGCGAACCACACCAGGGCCGAGATACCGCATCCCCGCATGGATCTCCGTCCGGCATCGTGTCCATTGTGGGCCACGAGGATGGCGACGTCATCTTGCGGGCCGGCATCGATGCGTTCGGCGTTCTCGTCTTTTGGCGATGGGTCGTATGAGGCCATGCTTGCGCCAATCTACAGCAAGCGGAGTGCTCTGGCGGAGATTGTTGGAAGACGTCAGAGAATGGCCGCAAGAGAACGCTGGGAATACAAAGGCATCGAGCTGCGCCCTTTGTGCGACTAGAGCGGGTTAAGTTACAGTGTAGCCAATTTCGTCTTGGGGCGCGCCACCCCAACCGCGACCAGCGGTCGCGGCCACAGCTGCGGCCTGAACCATCCGCCACGGCAGTAAGTCTTGGTACCACTGTGGCTGCGACCGCTGGTCGCGGTGCGGCAAGTCACCCCTGATCCAAGGCCACGACTTGGTTTAAACCGCCCTAGTCGGAAACTTTCCTCCAGCGTTGTTCCAAGCGGGGGTGAAGTTCCCTTTGCGGCTTCGCTTCGCTGCGTTTCAGCTCACGCAGTGTGTGCTGCCGCAGTGTCTTCGCTCTTGCTGCCTTCAGTCTTGCCATTGCCTTTGCCGAGGAAACTTCCCACCACCGCCCCGAGGACGGCACAGCCGAGGCTGGTGAGGATGGCGGGGGTGACGAAGGCGATGGTCTTCTGCCACTGGGCGGCCTCGAAGCTGTTCCACGTGTCCATGTTGTTGATGAGCTTCAGCAGGTAGTTGCCGAGTCCCTGGAACACATTCACGGCGCCGCCCTGGGTGAAGTCGGTGCGCACGCTTTCGGGTTGCACCCAAAAGCTCAAGGCGATGCCGGCCACACCACCAGCAACTGCGAGATGGCGCGCGCGGAGCTTCGGCAGCCAGTTCACCACGCAGGCGATGAGGAAGGGGATGTTCACCAGGAAGATGAAGCAGAGCATTTCGTTGTTCAGGAACGCCACGCCGCCCATGAGGCGATCGATGGAGCGGTGCATGACGATGAGGGACACGCCGATGAGAAAGCCAAGCAGGCGGTTCCCGATGGCGAAGATGCAGAAGAACTCCAGGAAGAGGCCGCTGCCAAAGAAGAGTGTGGCCAGCGTGGGATTATCCAGCATCCAGATGGCCTCGGGTGGATTCCCCGCGAAGGCAGGATCCAGCTCATTCAGGTAGCTCTGGCGCTGTGTCTTCAGCATGTCCATGGCCACGTATTTCGAGTTGGAGAGCCACATGCCGTTGCTCTTGTCCAGCTTCGTGAAGACGGAGATGAAGTACATGCCGGTGAGGATCACCTGGGACTGAACCAGCATCCATGCACTCAGACGCTCGCTCGGTGGAGTGATGGCCAGCTTGTGCCGGACGCTGTACCAGATCACGCAGAAGGCCTGGATGATGAGCGTGCATGTAACGATCTGATTGCCGTGATGATTGAACCCTTGGGACGCATACAGCGTGAAGGGCAGCAGGTGCATGATGGCGAGCACGGGTGTCACCACCACAAGCGCATAGCCGCTCACGTACACGGCGAGCAGCGCGATGAAGATGCCCTTGTAGAGAGCCCATGTTTCCGGATTGGCGAGCCAGGTGAGGTAGGGACCCTCACCGAACCAGTGCAGGATGGTGAGCAATCCCTTCGGATGCGGTTCGCCTGTATAGGTGACCTGCGAGCGGATGGTGAAGATGAGGAAGGCGGCAAAGAGCAGCCGCAGCAGGAAGCCCTCCACAGGGGAGACCTTGGGGAGCTGATGGAAACCGGAGAAAAGCTTGCGCCACATGGAGCGGGAGAGGGACAAGGAGTAAGGGGCAGGGGACAAGGAGGGCTACTCCTGGCCGATGAGGGTGGGTGTTTCGACGACCTCGCGGTTCTCGTAGGTGAGGTAGTTTTTCACAAGCCGGAGCTTCGCGGGCAGGGCCGCGGTCTGGCCTTTTTGCTTCGCCTCGTCACGCAGGTAGGCGAACATTTCCATGGCGATGGTCTGCTGGTGCTCGGGCTTCAGGTCCACTGCCTTCACATCCAGTTCCTTGGCGAGTTTTTCTGACTTCGTCCGGTAGATTTTGCCGATTTTCGGGCAGGTCACGCCGGTGAGAGTTTGAATCGCCACCGGCTTGCCCTCGCCGTCCGTAACCATATAGTATGGGCGTTCCGGGCTCGGATTGGAATACATGGGATAGTTGGAGATGGGATAGTTCTCCTCCAACTGCAGTGAAACCAGTGTGTAGATGGCCAGGGTCGTGAGCGGACTGATTTTGATGAACTTCCAAATGAGAGGCCAAAGATTTGTCCCGTCCTTAGACGGGGGGGTAAGGGGTAGGGATTCTGCGCTCATCACGGTCACAAAGACTGGGTTTGCTACCAGCTTAAAAAGAGTACCACAAGGCACAGATTGCGGAAGAAACAGCGTATTTTGATTGTCCTAACCTTTTCACTTTGTTAAAATATTTACAATTCATGCAGGAATCCTTCATGAAGGGCATCACCAAACTCCTGACTTTCAAGCTGTCGCCAGTGCGACACGGGGTGATGCTCGCCAGTTGTTTGGCGGTTGGCCTCAGTGGGAGCTTGAGGGGGGAAGCTCAGGAACTCGTCATTCCCGCCTCGGCATCGGTGGCTGCTACCGCGCCGTCTGCGGCGTCGGCCCAAGCTCCAGCGCCGGATTCCCCGGCTGCGATTGCCCCCGCCACCGCGGCTGCGGCACCGAGCCCGGCGGCTGCTCCTTCTCCCGCTCTCGTGCAGACGCCCGCGACCAAGCCTGCTCAAGCGCAGGATGAAGAATTTGTCCTGCAATCCGCCACTCTCGTCATGGGACCCAAGGCCGAGCCCCGCCGTGTGCGCCAGCCAGTGCATGAGTACTTTACCGTCTTCGATCCACAGGCAGGCGGCAGGCAGAGCATTGAGCAGAAGGTGAACCCTTTCGTGGCCTACACCAACTTGGGCACGGACTTCGGCTTCATCGGAACCGGTCAGGAAGGCATCGGGTATGAAACGGGCATGGTGAGCATCACCATGCCACCGGACAAGTGGGGTGGCATGTGGCACAGCCTCGCGGGCCTCGGCAGTGATCTGGACTACGTGCTGGACTTCCGCGCCTGCTATCCGCCGTACATCGCGGCGAGGTATCAACCCAAGGTGGTGGGCCTGGAACTGCGTGCCAAGGGGAAGGGGACCTTCAAGGTGGAGATCAAAGGCGCCGACCAGAAGACACTGTGGGAGAAAGTGTTCGTCGTGGACTCGCCGGACATGCGCACCTTTGTGGAGGCGCTGAATGCCGAGGAGATTGGCCATGCGAAATTCTTGAACTGGGTGGCTGAGGGGGGCGCGGACGGCCTGCTGGACTCCGTGGCGTTCATTCTGGAGACACCGGCGATTCCCTTCGATGAATACGTCTTCCTCGCGAGCTATGCGAAGCTGGCCCGCTGCTTCAGCATGCGCACCGCCTATGTGAAGGACCGCGCGCACATCCGCGATGGCTACTTCGACAATGTGCCGGCGTGCGGCCTCTTTGCCCTGGGTACGGCGCTCGCTGCGAAGCGCGGCATGGTGAGTGACCGCTTTGCCGAGGATCTGGCGGAGCGTATCGAGGATAATATCTCCCATCTCGACACGGCACGCGGTCTGCTGCCGCACTTTGTGAAGCGGCACCAGGATGGACGCTACGGCATTCTGCCTGGCACAGAGTACAGCACGGTGGACACGGCCATCTACTACCACAGCATGCTGCTGGCGGCAGAGATCCTGGGCCACACGGAACTGAAGGCGCGGATCACGGCGGCGGTCCGCTCCATAGGACTGGATGACATCATGCTGGATTCCGAGGGGTATGTGCGCCATGGCGTGCGCGAGGACAAGGTGACACCACTGCGCGCTGTGTGGCGCGACTGGGGTGGTGAGACCGCGCTGGTGCTGGCCATGGGCGCCATGAATGCGAAGCCGCCGCCCTTCCGCATGGCCTCCAGTGGCCGGGTGTATGATGGCACCGGTTTCATTGCGGAGATCCAGAGCCTTTTCTATCCGGACTTCGATGATCCCACGCCGGACTCGCTGACGAAGCAGAACTGGCCTGCCGCACGCAAGACACTGCTGCAGCGGCAGAAGGAGTATTTCCCCAAGAACTGGCCGGACAGCGAGGCTGCGCATCGGGGCTTTTACGGCCTCTCTGCCGGTGAGGCGCGCCGCGGCATGGGCTATCTGGTCGCGGGTGTGGAGCTGACCGGCATGTCCGTGATACATCCGCACTACGTGCTCATGTCCGCCTCCAGCGCGGAGAATTCGGCCGAGGTGTATGATGTGCTGCGTCGCATGGAGGAGTCCCACCTCTTTCCCCCGTGGGGTATGGTGGAGCACTTCACGAAGGATGTGGATGAATACCTGCCCATGCTCGGTGCGCTGAATGCGAGCTTCGAGTGTATCAGCTCCTATCATCTCATGATGCGCAGTCGTGGCACCAAGGATGAGCTTTATGATGCCTGCCTGCGCAATGCGGACCTGCGGAAGGGTGCGAGCATCTTCTACCCCTCATCCTCAGGAGTCACTTCCTTCGCCGAGAGCAACCTGGGCAGTCCATCAGGCGAGCCGTAGATGTGCGTGCCATCTTGCGAGACGAGCGCATCCTCGCTTTCCGGGATGCCATGCGCCTTCTTCTCCTCCGCCGTGGCCGCACGCAGCGGCTGCTTCGTGGCAGGGCAACGGAGCAGGGCGAGGACTTCAGGCGGCGTGGGCATGGGTGCGGAGGATGGGGGAACAAGGTGTAACGCAAAGCAGCGAACCAGCAAGAGAACTGATGGAGGGTAGGCCGGAAGGCCTGACCTCCGATGGGTTCCTCTGCTGCTTGGCTGCTTTGCGTTAAAAACCTCGCCCTGAGCCTTCATTCCATGATCCCCTTTTGCATCCGCGCGACGGTCCGATACAATGGGCCCAATGGAAATTGCCGCCCAGTACCGTGCGCTGAAGAAGGAAGGCCGTCTGCAGGAGGCGCTGCTGCTGGCTCGGCGGGAGATGGCCTCGCTGGAGCCAAATGCGATTTCACAGCTTGGGAAGATGCTGCAGAGGGATCTGTGCACGGGGAGGCAGGACTCGGCTGAGATTGCGACGGGTGCCTCCACGGTAAAGCCCTTGCGAGTCTTCGTCGCAGGGCAGTGCACCACCACGTATCTGCTGCCCATGCTCGTGGCATGGGCGTGGGCGGATGGCATGCATGTGCAGGTGAGTGATGCGGAGTACGATCAGGTGGTACAGTCGCTCATGGCTCTGAAGGTGGAGGATGCGCCCGATGTCATTGTGGTGCTCCCGTGGAACCAGCGGTTGCTTGCGCATGATTCGCGCAGTTCGGCGCAGCGCATTGAGGACGAGGTGGCGTTTCTCCAGCAGTGCTGGGCGCAGGTGGCGCGGCTGAAGTGCAAACTCGTGCAGGTGTCCTATGACTGGATGGGCGTGGGTGCGCTGGGGTATGGCCTCTCCTCACGGCATGATCACGAGGGGGATGTGTCCCTCATCCAGCGCGTGAATGCCTCCCTGCGTGCAGCCCTGCCGGCGGGCACGTATCTGGTGGACCTGAAGCATATCAGCTCCTGGCATGGGAAGTCACGCTTCTACGACGAGCGGAACTATCACTGGCTGAAGCAGCCTTTCTCACCGGAAGGGCTCTCCGTGATGGCACGGCATATCGCAGCAGGCATCCGCGTGCTCACCGCCGGGCGCAAGAAGGTGCTCGTGCTCGATCTCGATAACACCCTGTGGGGCGGCGTGGTGGGTGAACTGGGCGCGCATGGCGTTGCGACCGCCGCAGGCTCGACCGAGGGCGAGGCGTTCCTCGCGTTTCAAAAACATGTGAAGCAGCTCCGGAAGTCCGGCGTGCTGCTCGCGGTGTGCTCGAAGAATAACGACGCGGATGCGCGCGAGCCTTTTGAGAAGAATCCGCACATCGTACTGCGCATGGAGGACTTTGCGGCCTTCCACGCTTCCTGGGATACGAAGCCGGAGCGCCTGCGCCAGATCGCACTCGAGCTGAACCTGGGGCTGGATAGCTTCGTCTTCTTCGATGACAATCCGGTGGAGCGCGCGCATGTGCGTGCGGAACTGCCGGAGGTGCTGGTGCCTGAAGTGCCTGCGGATCCCTCTCTGTATGTGCGTGTGCTGCAGGAGACGCTCGCGTTTGAAGCGGTGGGACTCACGAGCGCGGATGCAGAGCGCGCGGCGCAGTACACAGCAGAGAACTCGCGGAAGCAGTCTCTGGGCGTCGCGGCCTCGCCGGAGGAGTATCTCGCTTCCTTGGAAATGGGCGCAGAGATCCTACCCATCAGTGCGGAGAACATCGATCGTGTGGTGGACCTCATCACGAAGACGAACCAGTTCAACCTCACCACGCGCAGGCATTCGCGCGCGAAGGTGGAGGAGATGGCGGGCACGCCGGGTGCGGTGTGCTTTGCCGTGCAACTGGCCGACAGATTCGGCGATTACGGCATCATCTCCGTGGTGCTCTCTGTGCCGGATGAAGACTCTACCGCAGGAGAAGCGCTACGCCTTGATACCTGGCTCATGAGCTGCCGCGCCATGGGTCGCACCGTGGAGCACCTGGTGATGAATCACCTCGTGGAGCGTGCCACTGCGGCCGGATATGTGCAGCTGCTGGGCGAGTACCTGCCCACGCCGAAGAATACGCCAGTAAAGGCGCTGCTCCCGGGCTTCGGATTCCACACGGATGCGGCGGCGGGTCGTGGAGAAAGCTGGCACTCTTTGAGCTTGACTACGGCCCCGGTCCAGAGCACGCAAGTCCGTCTCCTGATCACGGAGAACGCCTGACGCAACCTTTTGCTCATGACGCCAGTCATCACCACACTCGCACCCCCGTGAAGACGCGGGCGCCGCAGAAAGACCGCGGTGCCCGGCTCCATGATAGGTACAGCCTGCCCTGAAGAAGGGGCCGGCTGGTGTGAGTCATCCCCGCCATGCCGGGGAGTTAGTGAGTGTGAATGTGCCTTCGCTGACCGTGCTGCGTCATGCTGTTCAATTCGTTCGACTACGTTCTCTTTTTCCCGCTCGTCTTCGCCTTGTACTGGGCGGTGCCGTTTCGCGCGCAGCAGGCGCTGCTGCTGGTGGCGAGCTATCTCTTCTATGGATGGTGGGGCTTCTTTGAGCCCAAGCTGAGCGGTTGGGAGAAGGTGCTGCCTCTGGTGCTGCTCGCAGTCTCCACCATCTTCACGCATGTGTGTGCGAAGGCGGTGTATGCGCTGCCGGAGGAGTCGAGGCGGAGACGCATCTGGTTCTGGATAGGTGTGGCGGCGAATATCGGGATGCTCGGCTACTTCAAATACCGCGGCTTCTTCCTGGAGAATGTGAATGCGCTGGGTGCGCAGTTTGGGTGGACCACCACGCCTGTGGTCATGCAATTCATCCTACCCGCGGGTATCAGCTTCTACACGTTTCAAGGTCTCTCGTATCTGATCGATGTCGATGGCGGCTCGCAGAAGCCAGCGGAGAAGGTGTGGGACTTCGCGCTCTTCCACGCGTTCTTCCCGCAGCTCGTGGCAGGCCCGATTGAACGCAGCCGCAATCTGCTGCCGCAGCTCACGGCACCGCGTACGCTCACGCCCGAGCAGCTCTGGAGCGGGCTGCAGCTCATCATCATTGGCTATGTGAAGAAGGTGGCGATTGCCGATGCCATCGCGCCGATGACGCGTGAGGCCTTTTCGAATCCGGCCTCACAGACAGGTGTGGGGCTCATGCTGGCGCTGTATCTCTTTGCCCTGCAGATCTACGGCGATTTCTCCGGGTATAGTGACATTGCCCGCGGCTGTGCACGCCTGCTCGGAGTGAATCTCATGGTGAACTTCCGCCAGCCATACTTCGCGCGGAACATCACCGAGTTCTGGGAGCGCTGGCACATCTCGCTCTCCACGTGGCTGAGGGACTATGTCTTCGTACCGCTATGCCGCCAGTTCCGCGGGAAGAAATGGCTCAACTTCAATCTCTTCCTCACCATGCTCATCTCCGGCATCTGGCATGGGGCCTCGTGGAACTTCGTCATGTGGGGTGTGGTGCTGGGCCTCATGCTCGTGGCGCATAAGCTGTGGTCCGGGCCGAAGGCGAGCAAGCATCCACATCGCCCGAAGAATGCGCGTGAGTGGCTGGTGCAGGTCAGCGGCATGGTGCTCACCTTCCACTGCGTGTGCCTCACGCTCATCTTCGTGAAGACGGCGTCACTCGCGCATGCGTGGGCATTCATCACCGGAATTTTCAGAGGCGGTGCCATCGCACCGGACATCATGGCGCTGTGGTATGTGGTCTTCTATGGGCTCGTAGTCCTCTTCCTCGACTTCCCCTGCTGGTGGCGGGATCGCGAGCTGCCTGTGGCGGACACGGCTTCACCGTGGAGACGTGGCGTGACCTATGGTGGACTGCTGTTGCTGCTGGCTTTCCTTGGCGAGATGGAAGGGGTGTCGTTTGTGTATTTCCAGTTTTGAGGACGCCTGCTTCACTTTCATGGTCACCTTTGCTCAGCCGAATGCAGTCTAGTCTCCACACAGCACGACGCTCCCACAAAAACGATGCGGTAGGGATGCGCTCCTGCGCGTCCGTAGATGGCGGGCGGAGGCGGTGCGCATCTATGGCGTTGCAGGGTGTTTTGCATCGCAGCACTCCTCCTCCGCCCACATTATTGAGGGACGCGCAGGAGCGCATTTCTACCGTCCATTTTTTAGAGAATGGTGAGCGCCGCAGATGCGCGAAATTACGGCGCTTCCTTTCTGAACACGGGCTTCTTTTTATTCGCATTGGATCCAACTGCTGATGACTCCTGATACATCATCTTCCACGACCCCAATTCCCTTCCGCATCCACCGCTGGTTCGGCAAATCTGCGTGGATCACACTCGCAGTCTTCATCCTGGGACGACTCGCGCTGGAGCCCCTTCGCGCACTCCCCATGTATGACATCCGGGGCATGGATGCGTATGGAGCGGTGGAGAATTTCCAACTCCGCAAGCAGGACACGCCGGTGAAGATTGGCTTCTTTGGCACGAGCCAGAGTGTGTGGGGGGTGATCTCAGATGAAGCCGCACGCATGTGGGGCGTGCCTGAGAGGGAGGTGCGGAATCTCTCCATCGAAGGTGGCACGCCGTTTGGTATGTGGTCCTTAATCCGGCGCAATGAGGAACTGCTCTCCGGGCTGCGCGTGGCCATTGTGGAGGTGAATCCCTTTGTCTTGCGCCAGAGCCTGGATGCGGACCAGCGCGTGCGGGCGAATCTGGCCCAGCATGCCACGCTCTATGAACGCATCCAAGTGCGCCCGCGCAGTGAACGCATGGGCCACCTGGTGGAGTGGCTGCTCCCGGTGCGCTCGGTGCGGCGCTCGCTCTACACGGCGACGTTGAATGTCATCGATCCGGCGCCGGGGAATCCCATTTATCCCTGGCCGGAGAAACGGGTCACTCCCATGGCGGACTGGAAGGCGGAGAACGCGATGGCGCACACGGAAAAAGGGCGCAAGCTCATCGCCCCCGAGCTCGCGGCGAAGCGGGTGCTGGGACATTGGAAGCTCTCTGCCTTGCAGGATCATGCCTTCCGCAAAAGCCTGGAGTGGTTCCACGCGCATGGCGTGAAGGTGATCTTCCACGAGCTACCGGTGCACCCGGAGGTGTACGCGGCGATGCATGACGACCCGGACTTCCGAAGCGGAAATGCGGCCTTCCTCCGCTATGTGGACTCCTTGAAGCCCGCTCCCGTCGCGTGCATCCTCACGCCGAATCCTGCCATGTGCCGCCTCGCTGCGGAACACATGGCCGACCGCACGCACTGCAATGAACTCGGCGCGCGCATCTATTCACGCTACCTCGCGGAAAAGCTGAAGTGGGATGTGGTGGAGTAGCGACCGTCACCTCAAGGCGAGCGATCTCATCAGGGGGTAGTCGATGACCCCGGTGACGGGAAGTCCATACCGCACCTGGTAGCGACGAATGGCGCTGCGGCTTTGCGGACCGATGATTCCATCGATATTGCCGTAGTAGTAGCCTCTTCGTGCCAATGCAATCTGCACGTCGGAGGCCAGCGTGGGCCGGTTGTAGTAGGAGTAGCTGACGGCGGGCCGGTAGTACGGGCGGTAACCGTATCCATAACCATAGCCGTACGGCTCATAGTATGCAGGTCGATAGTAGGCCGGACGGAAGAGCGGGTACGACCAGAACAGCCCCGGGCTGAAGCCAATGGCCCAGCTTGATCCGCCGTGGTAATGTCCGCCACCGTAGCAGCCGCCGCGATGACCGGCCTGAAGTGGGGAATAACTTGTGATCAGAGCCAGCGCTACTCCGACCGATAGTGAAAGGATTCGTTTCATGGCATCCTCCCTTGTCCTTGAAGTCAGGTGTTTTTTGACCCGCTTAAGCAGGTCCTGTTCAAGGGAAGGTCGGGGCGTTGCGGCGGTGCGCAAGCCCTTTTTCCCAGCTCCGAGCATGGCGCTCAGGCACAGGAAATTGGCGGGTGCGTGAGGTATGCATGGGTTCGTGTGTCGCTTCGCGACTGAGCTTCTCAGGTTTAGCCGGCACCGTCACTTGTGCCTTCGCCCCTGTTGCCTGGCGCTTTCATCGTTCTTCACTTACCCACGTTCGCCTTCAGCACGAGGGCGGAGCTGTCGGGGAGGAACTCGACGGCGCCGACGTGCTTCAGCACTTCGGCCACGTCCGTGTTGTTCTTGGAGACAGCGAGCCAGGGGATGGTTTGCAACTGGCCGATGAAGCCGGGGCTCACGGTCTTGCCGGGGACTTCCACGGTATCGAGATACACATCGAAGTTTCCGCCATCCACTCTTGGCAGGAAGCTGGCACTCCCTACGAGGAAGCGATCTGGGGCCTTGCTGAGGGGGAGGTTGTTCATCTGCCATCGGATGTTCGCCAGAAGGCGGCCAGCCTTGCCATCCATCGCCGTGAAATGCACCACGTTGCGATAGTCGTAGTCGCCAATCTTCTTTTCCCCGGCGAGCGCGATCACTTGATTCAGGTCTTCGAGCGAGAGCGTGAGGGTGGCGGGCTTGTCTTTCTTCGCCTCTTCGCTGAAGGCATCGATCTTCTTCTGCAACGCCTCGCGTGTGGCATCGGTGAGCACGCTGGCCGCCAGGGAGGGGGCATCATGCACGGTGAAGGAGGCAATTTCCTTGTCCTGCTTGTACCCGCTGTAGAGCATCCATCCCACAATGCCACCGAACGTGAGCGCGGCGATGATCATGATGGCGCATCCGTAAAAGGGATTCGAGCCGCTGACGGGTTCTTTGACGACGGACATGGGGAGGCGTGGGGAGGGGCAGTTCTGATCCGCTGTGATGGGGTGCAGGTCAAGGGGAATGGTCATTGGTCAGTAGTCAGTAGTCAGTAGTCAGTAGTCAGTAGTCAGTAGCTCTCGAAGAATGCAGTTGGTCATTGGCTGCACCTCGCGGGTGCCGACCAATGACCAATGACCAATGACCAGTGACCAGTGACCAGTGACCAGTGACCAGTGACCAGTGACCAGTGACTGATGACCAGTGACTGATGACTAATGACAATCCCTTATGCAGCAAACCCACCATCCGCGAGCAAACTCGCACCCGTGATGTAGCTGGCTTCCGGGCTCGCGAGGAAGGCAACGAAGTTCGCAATCTCCTCTGTATGTCCATAACGCTGGAGGGCCAGGAGAGGGATGAGCGTTTTGGCGAAATCCGTGTCCGCAGGATTCATGTCCGTGTCGATTGGGCCGGGCTGCACATTGTTCACCGTGATGCCACGAGCACCGAGGTCACGGGCTGCGCCTTTGGTGAAGCCTTCGAGGGCAGACTTGCTCATCGCGTAGACGGAGCCACCGAGGAAAGGCATGCGGTCGCTGTTCGTGCTGCCGATGTGGATGATGCGGCCATGGTCCCGCATGTGGCGCGCGGCTTCTTGCGTGGCGATGAAAACGCCGCGCACATTGACGCCGATGACCTTTTCGAAGTCGGCCATCGCAAACTCCGTGATGGGTGCCATGGCAGCGACGCCAGCGTTGTTGACGAGGATGTCGAGGCGGCCAAACGCACCAACGGTCTTCGCGACGGAGAGGCGCACGGCTTCTTCATTCGCGGCATCGGCCTGGATGGCGATGGCTTTGCCACCTGCCGCTTCGATGTCCTTCACCACGGCATCTGCCTTGTCTGGTGAGGAGGTGTAGGTGATGGCAACGCTCGCACCATCAGCCGCGAGGCGTTTCGCAATCGCCGCGCCGATGCTGCGGGAGCCGCCAGTGACAAGAGCGACCTTGCCGGTGAGTTTCTTGGTAGTGATATTCGTGTTCGTGCTCATGATGTTCTTTCTTGTTTCTCCTGTCTTGGCATTGAAACAGAGGTAACCGCGAAGCTGGAATCGGCCCAATACCATGATCCTTGGGCAGCCATGCTTTTCAGGTATGGCTCATAAAAGGGAGGTTAGGCCTCCCGGCCTGACAGCGGGCGTTGGGCCTCTGGCCTGACGGGAGAAAATGATGCTACAGGGACGACTCGCGTTAACCGCAAAGATGCAGAGGAGCAAAGGACGCAAAGGTGGGAGAAGGTGTGGCTGGCGAGGCTGTGGATGTAACTAACCTTGGTGAATCCTCCGATGCAGAGGAGGCAAAGATGCGCAGGGCACGTGATGGGTGGGATCGCGTCGGCGAGTTTCCAGCGCAAAGCAACCAAGCAGCAAATGATCAGACAAAAAATGGAGGCATGAATGCCCCCATTCCTTGAGATGAGCGATGAATGGTGAACTCTCAGGTTCTCCTCTTTTCACAAGAACATCCCGCCCGACGCCTCAAGCCGCTGCGCGTTTACCCAGCGCCCTTCTTCGGAGCAGAGGAAGCTCACCACGCCGCCGATGTCATCCGGCACGCCGACGCGACCGAGGGCGGTGTTTGCACTGAGGATGTCGCGCATGCCGGGGTGGGAAAGCGCTTCCTTCGTGAAGTCCGTCTCAATGGCACCGGGAGCCACGGCGTTCACGTTGATGCGGCGCTTGCCGAGTTCCTTCGCGAGGTAGCGAGTGAGCACTTCAATCGCGCCCTTCATGGAGGCATAGGCGGCATAGCCGGGGATGCTGAAGCGGGCGAGACCAGTGGAGGTATTCACAATGCGTCCGCCATCCGCAATCAAGGGAAGCAGGCGCTGGGTGAGGAAGAAGACGCCCTTGAAGTGCACGTTCATGAGGCTGTCGAATTGGTCCTCCGTGGTCTCGGCGAAGGGTGCGGCGATGTCGATGCCGGCGTTGTTCACCAGAAAGTCGAAGGTGTCACGCTGCCAGTTGGATTGCAGCGTTTCCTTCAGCGTGGTGGCGAAGGCTTCAAACGTCTTCGTCAGCGAGGTGTCGATCTGCAATGCCACGGCCTTGCGGCCGAGCGAGGTGATTTCCGCCACGACGGCGTCGCCTTCCTCCTTGCCCTTGCGGTAGGTGACGATGACGTCTGCTCCGGAGCGGGCGAGCTGCAGGGCGATATTCCTGCCCAGGCCACGGCTGCTTCCGGTGACGAGGGCGATTTTGTTCTCGTGTTTCATGAGCGTATCAGAACTGGATTTGAGATGACGATGAAAAGGAATCGAATGGAGAGGCGCGGTTACTGATTGCCAGCGGTGGGACGCACGATGATTTCATTCACGTCCACATCGGCGGGCTGCTCGATGGCATAGGCCATGGCGCGGGCGATGGAGTCGGGCGTGAGAGCGACCTTGCGGAAGTCATCAATCGCTTCGCGTGTGGCCGGGTCGGAGATGGTGTGGGCGAGTTCCGACTCCACCACGCCGGGGGAGATGACGGTGACACGCACATCCTTGTTCTCCAGCCGGAGGCCTTCGGAGATGGCGAGCACGGCGAACTTCGTGCCGCAGTACACCGCACAGGTGGGCCACACCTGGTGCCCACCGATGGAGGATACATTGATGATCTGGCCGGACTTGTGCTCACGCATGTGGGGCAGCACGGAGGCGATGCCGTGGAGCACGCCGCGGATGTTCACGTCGATCATCTGGTTCCACTCGCTGATCTTCAGCTCATGCATGGGGGAGAGGGGCATGACGCCGGCGTTGTTGATGAGGACGTCGATGCGGCCAAAGGTCTCGAGCGCATAGTCCGCGAAGGATTGCACGCTGGCGAGGTCGGCCACGTCGAGAGCCTTGTACTCGGCGGTGCCACCTGCTTCGCGAATCTCGGCGACCAGCTTCTCCAGGCGGTCGGTGCGGCGTGCACCGAGGAGCAGCTTCCCACCCCGGGCGGCGAGATGGCGGGCGGTGGCTTCACCGATGCCACTGCTGGCGCCAGTGATGAGGATGACTTTGTTTTCAATGGAGATGGTGTTCATAAGAGATGGGGCTTTCAGCGGTGAAGGGTGAATTCCCTTCCGAACCGACGCTGACACCTGTAGCTCCACTGGCGAAAAAGCGCCATACACAGACCTCCAGAAGACTTGCCTGATTCTCCGGGAATGGGGAAAAGGGTTGTGGGGAAGGTGGGTGTGGTGTTGCCTAATCCTGGAATGAAACAAAAGAGTCAACCTCGCCTCTCCCGTCCCGCGCCGCCCCCGCCGCCAGCGTATCCCCGCATGGTTTCCTTGCTCTCGGAACTGGCGCAGGGAGAGGGCTTCTGTGCGTCACGGCTGCCGGGAGTGCGGTTCATGCGCGCCCCACGGCATGTGCCTCGCAGTCCCATCGCGTATGAGCCGGGCATCTTCATCGTGTGCCAGGGGAGGAAGATGGGTTACTTGGGGGGACGCACCTTTGTTTATGATGCGAACCACTATCTTGTATTATCCGTGCCGTTGCCTTTCGAGTGCGAGACGGAAGGAAGCGAGGAGGAACCCCTGCTGGGCATTTCTATCAGTGTGACACCAGCGATGGTGACGGAGTTGCTCATGCAGATGGGCACCGCGCAGCCATTGAACGGTCCGCGTCCGCAGGCGATTGAGAGCACGGCGGTGGATGAGGGACTGGCGAGCGCCACGATGCGCCTGCTGGAGGCGCTGACGAGTGTGGAGGAGGCTCGCATCCTGGGGCCGCAGATTGTGCGTGAGATCACGTATCGTGTGCTGCAGGGGAAACTGGGGCACAACCTGCGCGCGCTCTCCGCGCCGCACAGCCACTTTGGGCAAATCAGTCGTGTGCTGCAGCGCATGCATACGGAGTATGCGGAGACCTATGAAGTGGAGGAGCTTGCTCGCGAGGCTGGGATGAGTGTCTCCACCTTCCACGCACACTTCAAGGCGGTGACCTCCTCCTCGCCGCTGCAATATGTGAAGAATGTGAAGCTGCACAAGGCTCGCATGCTCATGGTGCACGAAGGCGCGAGCGCTGGCGCGGCTGCCGCGGAGGTGGGGTATGAGAGCGTCTCGCAGTTCAGCCGTGAGTTTAAGCGGCTCTTCGGCGCGGGCCCTGCGGCCGAGGCAAAGCAGTGGCGCGGGACGCTGATGCGGTTTGCGTGAGGGGCGAGATGCTTGAGGTGGGGAGGTCGCCGAAGGGAGCGCGGCCTTTTGGGTGGGCTTCGTGTGTCTGTGTTGAATCCCAACCCGCCTTCGCTAGCATGGCTGCGATGGAACTGCGGCATCTGAGATACTTCCAGGCGGTGGCAGAGGCGCTGAACTTCACGAAGGCGGCGGCGCAACTCCGCGTAGCGCAGCCTGCGCTGAGCCGCCAGGTGCAGGATCTGGAGGATGAAATCGGCGTGGACCTGCTCGTGCGCAGTCCGCGTGGGGTAGCGCTGACGGCCGAGGGAAAGCTCTTCCTGGCCGAAGTGAAAGATCTTCTCACTCGTGCGGACGAAGCCGTGGAAAAGGTGCGTGCGCTCGCCCGTGGCGAGTACGGCGAGCTGCATGTGGGGTATGCGCCCACACCCACGAGTGAAATCCTGCCGCGTGCGCTCGCTTCATTTCAAGAGGCTGCGCCGCGCGTTCATGTGGTGCTTCATGACCTGGCCGGAGATGAAATGTACGCCGGTCTCCGCGAAGGTGCACTGCATCTGGCCATCACCGCACAGTCTGCTTGGGATGCACCCATCACTGGCGTGGCGTATGAAGAGCTGCGGCAGTATCCCTTCTGTGTGGCTCTGGCTCCTGGGCATCGCTTCGCGAAGCTGAAGGCCGTGTCCCTGGCAGAAGTGGCCTCAGAGCCCCTCGTGGCTCTGCGCAAGCGCGACTACTCCGAGTATCATGTGATCCTGGATAGGATATTCGCGCCGTCCAAACTCCGCCTGCGCATTGCCGCGGAGGTCGATGGAGCGAATACCCTCATCACCGGCGTGGAATCGGGCAGGGGAGTGGCGGTGGTCACTGAACTCTTCCGGGGCATCACAGGCGACCGCCTGCTCTATCGTCCCATCACGGGCTGCCCCATCGCGCAGAGCGTGGGAATAGCGACTGCTGCGCAAGGGGACATCACACCTGCGGGTGAGAAGTTTCGCGAAGTGCTGCGGGATGTCGCGAAAGGACTGGGCACCGCGAGTGGCAGGAAGGGAACTGCCTCGGTGAGGGGGAAGAGATAGTCGTCGGAGCTGTACGCCGACAGCGATCACCCTACTCCATCACATTGTCCTTCACCACGCTCGCCTTGGCATCGTCGAGCGCAATCCACTTGCTGTCCTTTGGCAATTTCCTGCCGCAATCCGTCGCCACGTTGCTGCTCACGACCAGGCCCCGGCATGGCGAGATGCTCCATATGGCGGCGGTGGAGAGTCCTGAGAAGGTGTTTCCCGTGATGCTGCAAAACTCCGCGCCTTCCAGCAAAACGCCGGTGCCCTCATCAATGCTCATGGGTGTCTTGCCTTCTGCGGGACGCTTGTCCTTGCCACCACCGATGTAGGTGTTGCAGAAATTGTTCGCAGAGATCGTGTTGCGGCCGGAATCCTTGCTCACTCGCACGGAGAACTTGTGGGCAATGGTGAAGGTGTTGGCGCTTACCCCGCAGCCGTGTGCGTCGCGCAGGTCAATGCCCCCCTCCAGATGGTGGGCGATGACATTTGCACTCAGCGTGATGCCGTAGCAGTCGCGGTCAAGAATGAGCGCGGTGCCATTGCATTCCTCAATCATGTTCCCACTCACCACGGAGCCGTAGGTGTTCTCAATGATCACGCCATGACGCAGGTGGTCATCAATGTTGTTGCCATTCATGCACAGGTTGAAGGAATCCACACAGCGCAGGGCGTCTTGATTCTCCTCGAAGTGATTCGCGTTCACGACGATGTCATGGCAGTCAAAGATATTGATGCCGTTGGTCTTGTTGTACGTGAAGATGCAGTCCGCCACACGTGCATCCTCGAAGCATTGCAGCAGGCTCAATCCATTACCACCGTGGTGGTCCACGGACATGCCTTCCAGGTAGATCTCCTGGACCTTTTCCGCCACGATCCCGTCGCCGCTCTTCTCCTGGCCCATGATGCGGAAGTCGGCGAGTTGCACGCGCCAGAGCACGGCTTTCTTATCCGTGTCCAGATTTGCCGGCCGGATGATGAGGGCAGGTTCACCCTTGTCGTTCTTGTTGATGATGCACGTCGCTGCGCCTGCGCCCACGATGCGTGTCTCCGAGGTCTTCACGCGCAGCGGCTGGGTGATCTCAAAGTTCCCCGGTGGTAGCAGCACCACGCCACCTCCGTCCGGCACCGCATCGAATGCCTCCTGTAGCGTGGCATGTTTCGCTGCATGCACGACCACCGCGCCGGGCTTGGGAGGCAGCACTCCGGCGGAGGGCGGTGCAGTCAGCGGTGCCTGGCCGGAGGTGATGTTTGGATATGCCAGAGTGACAAGTGCGGCAGCGAGGCAGGTTTGGAAATGGCGCATCACATCGAAACGCTCCTGCGCGATGCCTCTTGCCCGGGCGTTCCTTTAGCAGGAGGAACGGACACAAACATACACGTCAGCGGTGGGGTCACTTCGGCCTGGCGATGTTCTGCATCACGGTGCCGTCGAGCAGCACGATGATTTGCAAGTATCCGGCGGCACCTTTGTAGTCTTTGGAGCTGTAGACCCCGTCGCGGGTGTTGAAGTTGAACCCATAGTAGAACCCCACGGGATTTCCCTTGGTGTCCTGCTGCTGCTTGCGCTCCGCTCTGGTGAGAATCCAGCGAGGGTCTTCCGCGGTGTACCCTTCCTTCAGGATGCGAATGGCCTCCTTTTCTGCCAGCGCCATGGCTTGGGCGAGAGACACCTTGCCTTTCGGTTCAGAAACGAATGTGTGATCCGGTGCCACCTTGTATTGCAGGTAGCCGCCGGATGCTGCGATCGCATCGTTGGGCACTTCGCACTCGTATCGCACGCCATCCACTTCACTCACGAAGGTGTTCGCGTGCAGCATAGGACCACTGGAGTGCAAGAAAGCCGCGAGTGCGGCTGCCACGACGAGATGCATCCCACGCCAGGTGTGTGGGCGAGGAGAGACCCGCGAACATGAAGTGCGGGAATGAGATGTGAGCATGGCCGGAAGCATGCCACTAGGACGCTGCCAGCCGGAAGAATATTCCGTGGTACCGAAGAAAAATCACCGCGCTGAGCGGGAGATTTTACCGGCTCCTGCGGTCCGGCTTCCTGTCATTGCCGGCATTCGTGGTCGCCTTGGTGTCCGAGTCCTTGATGCTCTTGAAGACCTTCTGGGCATACGCGTTCCGTTGTTCCTCCGTCATGTCCGGCTTCTGCTCGAAGCGTGCGCGCACGACTTCCTTGAACTTGTCCCGCGCCTTGTCAGACAGCGAGGCATACATTTCGCGACCGTTCTCACCGAGGTAGGAGGAAGTACGAATCTTCCCACTGGGGGTCATGTGATTGCTGTCACCTCCACGGTTGTGGGCCACCATGGGCATCTGGCCGGAGGGCAGGTCTGTGCGGGCCATGTTCGCTGTGGGCACGCCTTTCTTGGCAGCGCCTGGGGTGATCTGTTCGTTGCCATAGGCCAGCCGGATTTCCTCGGGGCCAATCATCATGGTCACATGCGCCGTCTTCAGATCGGTGCTGGGGGCCACGTCCTTCAGAGTCCATCCACTCGCATTGGGCTGGTCTGAGACTACAAAGCTCTGGCGTGTATCGCGATTGTACACGGTGGCAACTGGCTTGCCTTCCACATAAGCCACGCCCGTGAGCTGGAGGGAGTCTTCCAGGTTCAGATTCCGGGTGAACGGGGAGTGCATCAGCAGTTCCGCCGTATCCTGCTCGCTGATGGGCTGAGGCAGGTCATTGTCCACTGGCATGGGTGAGGCTGGTGCCTGGGCAACGGCCGTGGTGGTGGCTGCGGCGAGTACAGTGACGGCGATGAGGAAGTTGTGAAACGCGGAGTGCATCTTCAGGTGAAGTCTGACTGCCCTCACCAACGATCACGATCGCGCCATCTATCAAAATTGATCTGGAGTGGTCGCGCCGCGTTCCCTGACGGCGAAAAAGACTCCGCTCACTTGGGACTGTGAAGGTCCACTTTGAGGGTTGGCTCATCCTTGACTACCACGTCGCGCATCCCACTGCGGGGCTCCCCGTCGATCTCGTAGACTCCCGGTCCCACCCGGATGCGATACCTTCCCTCTCCATCCGTACCGGTCCAGCGGACCAGGCTTTCTTCTTTCTCAGCGTACAGGGCTTGCTCGGGGTCGGCTGGCGGCTCAATGGATGAGCCCTTTTGCACCACCACCACCGTGGCTTCGGTCACCGGGGTGTGCCCTGGCCCCTGCGTCACCATACCGTGGATGAATGTGCCCTTGCAGAGTGAAAGTGTGATCTCCTCCGGTGCGGCGCCATCCTTCAAGAAGAGGCCAGTGATGCTCCTGGCTGCCCAATCATCGTCCAGGACGGCGATGATGTAGCTCTGCTCCGGATACAGGATGAACTGGAAGGTGCCGTCGGACGCGCTGCGGGTTTTCTCCCGGCAGTAGTGATTGGTCGCACCCTTGCCCTCTGCTTGTATCAAGATGCCCGGAGCAGGCGTGCCATCCGGCTTCACCACCTTCCCTCGCAACGTTACTGTGCGCAGCAGCCGCGTCTTCAGGATTGGGGTATCCGTCTTTTCCACCTCTCCGAAGGTGAGATGCGGATCCCTGGGCTGGTGGTAGGCATTCGAGTCCACCAGCAGGAATGAGGTGTTTCCTACGCTGTCGACGGGTAGCCAATCAAATGTGGCGATGCCCGAGTCATCGGTGGTGCGTGGCATGCCCAGGCCCGGGGTGGCGCCGCTGATGTTGATTTCATGCTGCTTGCCGAAGATCTTGAGTGTCCATGGGGTGAAGGTCATGCCCGGAAGCGGTTTTCCAGAGGCATCTTCCGCGCGAATATGCACCCGCCGCGCACCGTTCAGGCGCATGGTGACTTCGGCGGGCAGGGACTCACTCTCCTTGTATTTGTTCCCCGGGAGGAAGTTCTCAATGTAGTCGAAGCCTTCGCCCGCTTTCAGAGCCAGCACATATCGTATCTTCGCATCCGCGGGAATACGTAGCACGGCCTTCCCTTCGCTGGTGGTCTTTCCGGTGGAGACAAAGTCATACTGGTGCTCCACACCCACGAAGGCATCCTTGATGGCAGCGTCCCGGGCCCCCTTCACGTGAACCGTCAGCGTGTGCATGGGCTTCAGTACGATGCGGCACTCCCGTAGGTTAGGCTCCACGGTGTGATTGTAGATGCGATCGTAGCCGGATCTTGTGCCTTCGGGTTCGGTCGCGCTCAGCACGAGATGATTGAAGTCCGGCTGCGCGGGTAGGAAGACAAATTTCCCAGCTTCATCCGTGACCACTGCAGGCGCCTCTCCATCCAGATCCTGCACCCGGACCCGGGCCACCGGTTTGCCTTGCTCGTCTACCACGGTACCGGTGACTTGCACGCGGGACGCATCAGGGGCCGGCTGGGCAGTGGCCGTGGATGGGAGTGTGGCAAGCAGGACCAGTGCGAGTCCAAACGACGCCACCAGAGGGAATGGGGACTTCATGACGGATGAACCAAAGGAAGGCATATCGAAATTCTTTCCGCGAAGGCATCAGTAAACCGCCTCCGGATGCTAGCGGGTGGCATGCGGTCGTCAAGAATCGCGTGGCGCAGTGGACTGGTGTTTACGCCTAAGGCGTGCCTCCCAGATCAGGCACCATCCCGTGGGTATGACCGTGATCACTGCAAATACCGACAGCATGGATGCGCTGATGGCAATGACCCTGCTCCAAAGCGTCATGTATTCGAGGGAGGCGGGATCGAATGGAATATCCAGGGGTGCGTGCTCTGCGATCTCAAAGCACATCATGACCAGGGTGAACATCAGGGCTGCCAGTCCGAGTCTTGAACTTCCGCGAAGCACTCCAGGCAATTCGTTGCGGTCCATGTCTGTCCTGTACCGTGTAAAGAGAGCGATGATGAGGCCGCCATAGGCTCCAAGGGTGGCAAGCGTCCAGAGAGGGAAGTAGACAATATATGCTACGAGAGCCATTCGCAGGGCAACTCAGTTCCAACTTGAGCCTGGTTCCGACGCTGTTGCCGATGTATTTCCAACCGGAAGCGGTTCGCGGTGAAGCTGGCTCATCCACAGCCAGCTCACGCCCAGCGGCACGATGGCTGCTGCTGCAAAAGGTCCGGCCAGGGCGACATACTCGCCCAGATCCCTGCCAATCTCCGCGATCTGCTGGTAGTCCCAGGTGGTGCGACTCGTGACGAAGCGGTAGAGATTGTACCCTAGGTAGGGAGCCACGCACACCAGGGCCACCAGACCCTGCCGATACGCCGTGCGCAGCATCCGTGGCACGCGCCTCCTCTTCGCATAGGGGCGAATGCGAGCGCGCCGGGAGAAGCGGGTCTGTACCGCCAGCGCCAGAGCGCCGTACGACAGAAGGGTGGAGGTCAGCCACACCGAGGCAAACACGAGCAGGCCGACAAACAATAGCGTGCTGTCCTGGTCGAACGACGCACGCGCGGCGAGTATCACACCAGAACTCAGTGGAATGGATGGCATGTTGCGCCATCCTCCGCCGAACTCTTCATTGTGCTATCAAATTCTGATGCAGAATGAAGGAGGTCAGAGCCTCATGTTGGCTGGCAGTGCGCCTTCGTCGCTGCCAGCGAAAAGGGTAAGAACATGTTTCTGCCATTCAGCCACCTCCCCATCATTCTGCGCGCTTATGCTCCGTCCACCATTTGCAAGGTGAGCGCCGTCCACGCATCTCCTGCCAGACAGTGCTGTAGGTGAGGTCAACCCATCCGCGACCACCGGTCGCAGCCACACGCTCGGGCTGAGGCTGACGATCACAAAGTGCCTGCGAGGAAGTGTAGCACGCTTGGGGAAGCGCTCCTGCGGTGGCTGCACGCGCCTCGCAACGCCGGATCATTGCCTTAAACTCCTTCATCCCACCGAAACAATTCCCTTCGATTGACCGTAATTGCTAGGTGCCCACCCGCATGAATATCAAACTCCCTGCTTCCCTCATCGCCATCTCCTTCACGTCCAGTGGCTTGCTCGTTGCCCAGGATGGAGAGAAGATCACCTATGTGGACCACATCAAGCCGATGCTGGAAAACAAGTGCTTTTCCTGCCACAACCCGGACAAGAAGAAGGGTGACCTGGACCTCACCTCCTTCGGCGCTATGATGAATGGCGGCGGCGGTGGCGCCGTTGTGGAAGCAGGCAATTCGGGCGGCAGCCGCATGGTGACGACCACCAAAAAGTTGGAGGAGCCCTTCATGCCGCCGGAAGGTTCCCCCCTCTCGGCTGCGGACATCGCACTGATGTCGAAGTGGATCGATGGTGGCCTGCTGGAAACGAAGTCCAGCCTCGCCAAGAAATCCAACAAGCCGAAGATCGACCTCAATGTGGCCGTCGGCGCGGGCAAGCCGGAAGGTCCCATCGCTCGTCCTGAGCACGTGCTGCTGGAGCCGGTGGTCGTGACCCCTCGCACCACCGCAATCACCGCCATGGCCGCAAGCCCATGGACGAACCTTGTGGCCATCGCCGCACCGAAGCAGGTGCTCCTTTATGATACCGAAAGCCAGCAACTCGTCGGCATCTTCCCCTACACGGAAGGGTATGCCCGCACGCTGAAGTTCAGCAGCAGCGGCGCGCTCCTCGTGATGGGTGGCGGACGCGGTGGGAAGTTTGGCCACGCGGTGGTCTGGGACGTGAAGACCGGCAAGCGCATCACCGAAGTGGGCAAAGAGATGGACTGCGTGATGTCCGCAGATATCACCGCGGATCACAGCAAGGTGGTCATCGGCACGCCTTCGAAGAAGGTGAAGGCGTATGACATCAACACAGGCGAGGAACTCTATGTCATCAACAAGCACACGGAGTGGGTGCTTGCCACCGAGTTCAGCCCGGACGGCGTGCTGCTCGCCAGCGCGGACCGCAACGGCAATGTGAACGTGTGGGAAGCTGCCAACGGGGGTGAGTACTTCGCCCTCGGCCAGCACAAGGCTTCCTGTGTGGATCTCGCCTGGCGCAGCGATGGCAATATGCTCGCCTCCGCCAGCGAAGACGGCACCATCATCCTCTGGGAGATGAATGAAGGGAAGCAGGTGAAGAGCTGGGCAGCCCATGGAAATGGCGTGCAGAGCGTGGCCTTCACTCCGGACGGCAAGATCCTCACCTCCGGTCGCGATGGTCAGGTGAAGCTCTGGGATGCCAATGGCAACAAGCTCTCCGAATCCCCCAGCCAGGGAGATGTGGTGACGAAGGTCGTGGCCCTCAGCGACTCGAAGGGCGCCGTGTCCGCCAACTGGCGGGGTGAACTCAAGATCCTGAACTTGGAAAATAAGTTCGCAGAAAAGGGTACGCTCTCCAGCAACCCTTCGCCGATTGCCCAGCGCATCGTTGAAACGGAGAAACGCGTGGCGGAACTCACCGCGCAGGTTCCCGCCGTGGAAGCTGAGGCGAAGGCCGCCCAGGATGCCGTGGCCGCGAAGGAAAAGCAGCTCGCAGATCAGAAGAAGCAATTTGCCGATACCGAAGCGAACCGCAAAGCCATTGAGGAAACCCTCAAGGGCTATCCCGCGAAGCTTGCGGAGCTCGACAAGCAACTCAACGACGCCAAGGCCAAGCGGCAGGCACAGGTGGATGCCATCAAGAAGCATGAGCAGACCACGGCGCAGGTGAAGGAGAAGGAAGGTGCACTCGCCAAGGTGGAAGCTGAGCTGAAGGCGCTGGAAGGTGAAGCTGCGAAATTCACGAAGCCCGAGGAAGCTCCCCAGAAGGCTGAAGCCGAAAAGAAGGTCGGCGAGAAGAAGACCGTGGTGGACGCCCAGCGCGCTGCCCTGGCTCCTCTGAAGCAAGCCATCGCCACGGCGCCGAAGCCCGTCGCGGAGTTCGACAAGGCCATCAAGGATGTGCAGGATCTCATCGCGAAGACCAACACCGAGAAGGCGAACAAGCCGAAGGAACTTGAGAACGCGAAGAAGGCTGTCGAAGCCTGGCCGAAGAACATCGCCGAAACCGAGAAGCAACTCGGGGAAGTGCGCAACGGCGTGGCCCCTGCTCAGAAGAAGGTGGAGGATCACAAGGCCCTCATCGCCACCCTGCAGAAGCAGCCCACCCTGCTGCGTGCCGCGCAGTTCAACCTCGGACTGCTCGCGGAGAAGGACAAGCTGGCCCAACTCGAAGCAGAGGTCACCGGTTACCAGGATGCCGTGAAGGACTCGGAGGAAACGAAGACCAGTTCAGCTGCGACGATTGAGTCGAGCAAGAAGGCCATTGCCGAAGCCACCGCAGCGATCCCCGGACTGGAAGCCGCTCTCGCGAAGGTGCAGGGCGAACTGCCCGGTGTGGAGAAGATCATCGACCCCACGAAGGCGCAGGAAGGTACGCTCGCAGCCGAGGAGGCGAAGCACAAGACCGCCCTCACCTCGAAGGAAGCGGAGCTCAAGGGCTTCGAGCAGGAGAAAGCCGCTCGCGTGGCTGCCGCACAGAAGGCTGTGGAGGACATCTCCAAGCAGATCGATGCGCTGAACAAGCAGCTCAATGACGTGAATGGCAAGGTCGCCGGTCCGCAGAAGCAGTCGGATGAAAAGAAGACTGTCTTCGCCAAGGCAGAAGGTGAACTGAAGACCGCACAGGAACAGCACGCCGCTGCCACCAAGGCCTCCCAAGCGAAGGCTGCGGAGCAGAAGACGAAGGACGCTGCGCTCGCCGCTGCCCACGCCGCCACTGAGACTGCGCAGAAGGCTGTGCCGCCGGCCTCCAAGGCCCGTCAGGAAGCTGACGCCGCACTCGTGGCGAAGAAGGGTGAGCTCGCGCAGAAGGAGAAGGACCTTGCCGCTGTCACTGCAACGAACAATGCGGACCAGGTTGCTTCTGCTCAAAAGCAGGTGAATGACCTCAAGGGGGCTGTGGCCGCTGCCGAGAAGAAGGCCGGTGAATCCGCTGCTGCTGTGGCTGCGCTCGAGCAGGCCGTGAAGGTGAAGCAGAATGACGAAGCTGCCGCCAAGGCCGCGCTGGAAACTGCGCGCAAGGCTGCGTCCGATGCCGAGAAGGCGATTGCTGCCGCGACCAATGCCGTGAAGGAGAAGGAAACCCGCATGCGTGCCACGCGGGGTGACTTTGAGAACGCGGAGAAGATTGCCGCACCTCTTCGCAACCAGCGCGACAACCTCGCTGCGCAGATTGAGAAGCAGAAGGTCGCCCGTGCTGAGAAGCAGGCTGACCCTGGCAATGCCGAGAAGGACTTCGCCGCCAAGGCCCAGCCGGTGCAGGCTGAGATCGCGAAGATCAAAGGCGCCCTGGAACCCGTGGAGAAGCAGCTCGCCGAAGTCCGCGCGAAGCTCGCTGCCGATATGAAGATCGTGGAAGCCAAGCGCGCCGATGTGGGCAAGGCCATGGCCGACGTGGCCGCGCAGAAGAAGCGCGTCACGGACAGCCAGGCGGCCATTGAAAAGTCTACCAAGGCCATTGCCGATGGTGAGAAGACCATCGCCGAATCCAAGGCTGCTCTTGCCAAACTCGAGCCCCAGCTTCCTCCGCTCCGTGACAAGGTGAAGAGCCTCACGGATCAGTATCTGGCGATGCTGCCGAAGTGATCAATGGTCGCTCGCCGCGTGCGAGTAGAGTTCCAGAAATCTTGAATTGAACAACAGGCGGCACGTGTGGGTGCCGCCTGTTTTGTTTTCGTCGGAAAGCAGCAAAGAAATTTTACGGAGGTTAGGCCTTCGGGCCTGACAGTGGGCGTTGGGTCTTCTGACCCGACAGCAGCAGGGGAGGTCAACTCCTCCGCGGCCACCGGTCGCAGCCACAGCATGCGCCCTTCCTCCCAAGGATGCCTGCATGTCCTCGCAGGCACTTTGCGCCAGCCAGCCTCAGTCTGTGGCTGCGACCGCTGGTCGCGGTTGGGGCGCACACCTCTCCCTCATCCCTCCCGCGCCACCCTCAATCTCCCCACACCTCATCCACGATCTGCTCGCCCTCGATGACGAAATCCACCTGCATGTCGCCCCAGTGTTTGTCTCCGCTCCACGTCACTTCGAAATGTTGCTCGCTCGCCCATTCTTCGATGCTGATGATGTAGCTCAAGTCCCGGAGCATCCTTTCGCGATCTTCACCGGGCTTGAAGTCCCCGAAATACTCCTCAATGCGCCGCCGCATTTCTCCTTCGAGTTCGCGATGACGGCAAGGCAGTGGTCGAGCTCTTGAAGGGTGGGCACGGAGAAACGTGTGCCATTCGAGAAAAACGATTCCCCCGCGTATTCAATCTCCCACATCTCCTCAGCGACATCGTGCTTGATGTCCAGTCCCTGCACCAACACGTGCAGCTCACGTCACTGTTCCGGCTTTTTGGAGAAGAGTCCCATGGTCGAATAATGAAGGCAGACATGCTCGCGACGCCAGTGCAAAAATGTTGGAGGGGCCGAGCAATCAAAAAGGAGAGTGGCCTTTCCAGGCCGCAGGGTCGCACGCCCCTGACAGACAGGTCATGGTAATCGTGAATCAAGAGTGACAGCCACCATGCGGCCTGGAAAGGCCGCTCTCCTTTCTCTGCTGATAACTCACCACCTTTGCTGCTCTGCTGCTTTCGCTGCTTTGCGACAAAAGCCCATCCACGCACGATGTGGGTCACATCGCACCCACCTGTGCATCTCTGCCTCTTTGCGGTTAACCCTCGAATGACTCCAGTGCGTGTGCCACGCCGAGCGTGAGGTGCAAGCCACGAGTCACTTGCTGGTCAGGCCGGAGGCCTAACATCCACTGTCAGGCGGGACGCCTAACCTCCTGCTGCAATTCTTCGCTGCTCTGCTGCTTTGCGTTTCCCCTTCCAGAAGCGCACCGCACGGGATCACGCTCAGCTATACCTCCCACACTTCCCCAAGAATCCTTTCCTGGATCGCGTGCATCTTCTTCCGCTCTTCCTCCTCGCGATCATCCCAGCCGGCGAGATGCAGGAGGCCGTGAATCACATACAATGCCGTCTCCTTCTCCCAAGGCTGGCCATGCTCCGAGCCCTGGCGTTTGGCGGTGTCGAGAGAGATAAGGACCTCGCCGTGGTGGAAGGTGATCACGTCCGTTGGCGTGGGGTCGTTCATGAAGTCGCCATGCACGGTGGCGATGGCGGCATCATTCACGAAGGAGAACTCCACTTCTTCCAGGTGCAGCAGCGGCGCGTCGGGTGAGGTGGCCTCAGCGAGCACCTTGGGCAGGGCGCGTTTTGCCACACGACGCCACAGTGGCATGGGCGCGCCCTTGGCATCTGGATGGTGATTGTAGAGTCGTAGCGTGGGCTTGGCGGCCATGGGTGGTGTGAGGAGTTGGGACCCTATCACTTCACGCGGTCGGTGGCCTGTAAAAGTGCAGCACCGTCGCAATGACAAAGATCACCGTCGAACCCATCATGATGGCCACGACAAGCATCACCGGACCGGACTCAAGTGTTGCTGGCGTGAGGGCATTGGCGCGCAGGATGAGTTCGTACAGGACTCCCATGCCAAGCGTGATACCACAGCCCAGCCAGAGCGCCGCGCGGGTCATCCAGGCCATGGTCATGGGACGACGCTCTTCCGCCAGCCAGTATTCACGATAGGGCAGGTTTACAAACCGTGCGGGCACTTTCCGGACGATCAGGAAGGCGCCGACGATGAGCATGGGAAGTCCGATGCCCGCAGCCGTCATGGACCACAGGTGCTCATGGCGGTCCATCCACGCATCCGCGGTCCCATTCGTTTTGAAATGCGTGGCCACACGTTCCGGCAGCCGGTCGCCGCTAAGCCACACATAGGCCAGGAAAACCACAAGAGAGAGAATGAAGCAGGTGCCAGGGAGGGTGATACTTTCTTTCTTCATCATCGGAAGAAAGGTGACACACGATGACGGGGTTTTCCATCGGTTTGGCATCACCGATATCTCCTCGTCGTGAGGTCTTTGTTCCCTACTTCAGCGTCTCCTTGATCACGCCTTTCAGCAGGCGACCCATGGTGGAGAAGTAGCTGTTGGCAATGTCCGACGTCAGGAATGCGAGGTAGACGTCATTGGAAGGCAGGGGACTGTTCGAGGCGAAATACACCGGGCGGTCGACACCACGGTACTTGGACTTGTGGAAGGAAAGGCCCTTGAAGTTGTAGATTTCGTTGCCGTAGCGCTCGCTGATGGCGAAGAACATCTTCGTCGCCCAGTCATCGTTGTAGATGCCGTAGTCCAGCTTGACGAAGGGGCACATGAGCAGGTTCAACAACTCGATGCCTTCCGGCTTGAAGACATCCATGGCCGTCATGTGGATCGCAGTGGCGAGGCGGCCGTAGCGCTGCTCATCGCATCGCACCGTATTCGCCGAGTAGCCGAAGGGCTTGCCATCGCGATACATGGGGTCGTAGAACACATACCCCACGGCCACGCCATCCTTGTCGAAGGCGACAAACTTGCGCACGCCATGCTCCTGCTCATACACCGGGCGGCGGGCATACACCCAGATCTCGCGATCGTTCACCTTCTTGCCACCAATCCAGCGGGCGGAGAGTTCGTTGAGCTGTTCCTTCGGCACGGTGGTGATGTCCACCTCGCGAATGGTGATGCCCTCGCGCTTCGCCTCGTTGCGCGCGCGCTTGATCATGTCCAGCTCCTTCCAGTTTCCCTTCGTGTTGTAGGACTGGACATCGAGCACGGGTTCATAGCCCACCGTGTTCGCCTTGAAGCCGAGCTGACGCAGGATGCGTGCGCACTCCTCGGAGATCACCGCGAAGACCGCGCTGGGATTCTCCTTCATGAAGGCCTCGATCAAAGCCCGCATGTTCCCCGGTGCGCACACCGGGTCGGAGAGGACGATGCGCTTCAGGCTCCGTGCAAAGACGGGATGGGTGACGCTGGTAAAGGAGATGTATCCCAGGTCATGGACGAAGTATTCCATGCCCTGCTGCAGGGTCGCGTAAGCGAGTGCCTCGGTCCCGTGCTTGAGAAAATGCGGAGAAAGGAGCCTCCATTTTTCCTCACGGTCCAAGTTCTTCGCGTCGGCTCCCAGAATCATCATCACACCGACAGAGAACACGGGTGTTGGAACTGCGCAAGGGCCGTCTGAAGAATGCGCATCAAACGGCAGGAAACATCAAGCCAGGTGCTTGCGAAGCCAGTTGGCCGTAAGTTCAAACACACGCTCGCGATTGCGATCGAGGTGCCCCACGTGTCCGTTGCCGGCCACAATTTCGAGGCCTTTCACGCACTTCAGTGAGTCATGCAGTCGATGGGCGGTGCTGATCGGATCCAGTTCATCATCCTCCCCCCAGATGACCAGGGTAGGAGCTTTGATGCGGTCGACGCGCTTGATGGTATTGACGATGAAGGCTTGGGACGCGCCGGGAAGTGGGAAGCCTGCAAAAGCGCGCAATTTGCCGGGGTCTCTCTGCAGCTTTTTGTTGATCTCCGGATCGGAAGCGAGCTTCAGACCATCCAGCATGGAGATCAGGGAGATGCGCAGGTGCTTGCCGGTGAGGAGGCGCTTCACGCTGCCCAGAGCGGAGAGACTGCGCATCAGGACGGAGACCCCAAAGGGCAGGGTATCCATGACGGTAGCGTCGAGCGCCACGAGCGCCTTCAGGCGTGAGTCCACGACTGCTGCTTCCAGAATGGCGGTGCCACCAGAGGAGAGGCCAAAGGCACCCACCCGATGATTGTCGAGGTCGACCCGTTGTTCGATGAAGTTGATCGCGGCCTTGATGTCGGACACCCATTCCTTCATCTGGATGCAATACTCCGGGCCCTCGCTTTCGCCGTGCCCGTGCATATCCAGCATCAGAGTCGCGATGCCCCGGTGAGCCAGGTATTCAGCGAGCTCAATGTAGTTTTCCTTAAACTCACCCGCACCGTGGCTGACGATCAAGACCGGATGGGGAGACTCCTCCTCCTCAGCTGGAAGCTGGAGGAGGGCCTGGATCCGTTGTCCCATCGAAAGAAAAGAGACTTTCTCCCTCCGGGTCGTCGTGGTGGGTGTGAGTGCTGCGGTCATCAGGTTTGGGACAAGCATTTCGCTGTCCAAACATCGATTTACGATGTCCTGAATAATTACACAGTTTTTAGAAAACGTCTAGTAATTTCAGTTTTAGTGAAAATAATACGTGTTGGCTAAAGAAGAGGGATTTACCTAAGGCTCAACTCAATGGATGGGCAGCAGCCGCTCCCAGAGGGAGTCATTCATCAGCACTTTGCTCACGAAATCGCGAGTGGTGAAAGGCTTCACACCTTCAGAGGAAACCGGAAGGGTCACCACGAGGTTCAGTCCGCCATTGGTTGGCCCGGAAGTGATGTTTCCACCGAGATGGTGCGCGAGGAGGTGCGCTCCCAGCAGATTGACTGCGGACGGGTGCAGGCCTTCTGGACGGTCAAAGAACGGGTCGAACACAGAACGCAGGGCGTCAATGGACAGTCCGGGGCTATTATCCGCGTACTGGATGGCGACGGCCTTCGTGCCGTCCTGTGCTGCGACAGGCTTGACCGAAATGGACGCCTGGCTGCCCGAAGCATCCGCCGTGAGCGCTGAGTCGATAAGCAGGTCCACCAGCTTGCGGAAGGCACCCGCGTCACCGGTCACGGCGGGGGAGGAGGCGTCGATCTGTGTGGCGAGCTCCACCCCCTTCGCCGAGGCGGCGGCTTTCTTGGCCGCAGCGGCTTCCTCGACAATGGAGCCGGGGTTGAAGGAGGTGCTGGCTCCGCCGTCGCTCTGCACTTCGCCGAGGAGGCTGCCCACCTGATTCACGCGATTGGAGATCTGGTCATGGAAGTCGCGCCAGAACTGGGGATCGCGCAGGCGCGTTTGGTCTGTCTCCACGGGGCGCAGGCGACCGGGGGTCAGTTCCAGGAAGGACTGAACGGCATGGAGGGGATTGTTCAGGTTCTTGCCCACACCACTGGCGAGTACGCCGAGGCTGATCACACGGTCGGTGATAAGCACGTTCTGCAGCACCGAGAGCTTCTCGCGCAGCAGTTCATCACGCTCCTGCTGGAGAATGTAGTACTCCATGGCGCGGTGCAGCGTGTTGCGCATATCATCCACCTGCAGGGGCTTGGAGATGTAGCGGAAAATGCTGCCGAGGTTCACGGCATCCACCGTCACGCCGAAGTCCGCGTACGCGGTGATGAGCATGCGCACGAGGCGGGGGCGCAACTGGCGGGCACGCTCCAGAAGGTGCACTCCCTTTTCGCCGGGCATGCGCTGGTCCGTGATGAGTACGCCGAGCTCGTCGCCCCTCTCCTCGATGATCTTCAAGCCGTCCGCGGCATTGTTCGCGGTGATGATGTTAAACTCGCGGCCGAAGGTTTTTTCGAAGTACTTGAGGGCCATCTCCTCGTCGTCGACGTAGAGGACGGAGTAGCGCTTCATGTCGTAAAAGTTGTGCATGGCGTCGTGGGGTGCTGGGGGCTTTTTTTCGGGGGATTATTCAAACGTGCCCCTGGCGTCAGGGGAAGGGAATTCCAGTTCAAATTCAGTAAAAACTCCGGGCTGGCTGCGGACATCAATGCGCCCGCCGTGCTCAGAAACGATGCGGTGGCAGATGGAGAGGCCCAGGCCCATGCCGGAACCCACGTCCTTGGTGGTGAAGAAGGGGTCGAAGACCTTGTTTCGGATCTCCTCAGAGATACCGGGGCCATTGTCTCGCAGGGTTACCATGACCTTGCTTCCTGCCGGTGCGGCACTGATGCTGATGAGGGGGGACTCTCCATCCGGATACTGCTTGGTGCGCATGGCGTCAATGGAGTTCTGCACCAAATTGACCAGCACCTGGACGATCTGGTTGCTGTCTCCCCGGACTTCCATGCCCTCCGGCACATGGATTTCTGCAGCGATGCCATCCTTCCACTCATGAGAGAAGAACCGCAGCACGGTTTCCGCCACAGGCTTGAATTCGAAGACCTGGGAAGTCTCGTGCGTCATGCGGGTGAAGCCGCGCAGGTCGGAGATGATGCGGGCCACGCGCTTCACTCCATCGTGCACGTCCTTGAGGGTATCGGCAAAGTCGGCGCGCTCGGACTCTGGCAGCATGTCCGTCACCTGGCCCAGCAGGTGCAGGCCCTGGCTGGCATAGTTCAGCGGGTTGTTGATTTCGTGGATGAGGCCGGCGCTCATGCGGCCCAGTGCGGCCAGCTTCTCGTTGCGCACCATGAGCACTTCCGTCTCCTTCACCTGCTCGAGGGCGGCTTCGAGCTGCTGCTTCTGCACGGCGAGCTCTCTTTGATACAGGTGGGAGTCCACCAGGTTCTTCAGGCGGACGGAGATTTCCGTGAGTGAGAATGGCTTGCCGAGGAAGTCGCTCGCACCCGCCTGGAGGCAGTCCATCTTCGTCTTTTCATCCGCGCGGGCGGTGAGCAGCACAATGGGGATGGAGCGTGTGGACACACGTTCACGCAGCTCGCGGCAGACCTGCAGACCATCCTTCTCCGGCATCATCATATCCGAGAGGATGATGTCCGGGAGGAACTGCGCTGCCTTCTCCACGGCCTGTAGACCATCCACCGCCTCGAGGACTTCGAAGTTGGCCGTGAGCTGGCTCTTGAGGAATCGCAACATGTCCGGCTCGTCATCGGCGATGAGCAGCTTCGGCTTGCGACTGCGGCCAATGCCGGTCTCGATGGGACGCAGACTGGCCTGAAGCGAAGTGATGGCGGGGAACATTTCCGCGCGCCGATACAATCCGCTGATCCATTCCTGGGTCGTGCCGTTGCCTCCCATCTCGAGGTCATCCGGAGTTTCCACCATGGGAGGTTCTTCCAGCTCTTCCGGGGCGTCGACGTAGGGGAGCCTCACGGACATCGTGGTGCCGCGTCCCACTTCACTGGTGGCTTTTACGGTGCCGCCTTGCGCTTCCGCGAGTTCTTTCACCAGGGCAAGGCCGATGCCCATGCCCTGGAACTTGCGCTGGGAGGAGGTGTCCGCCTGCCAGAAGCGGTCGAAAATATGGGGCAGTTGTGCCGCATCGATGCCCATGCCTGTATCCCGCACGTCGAATTCGACCCAGTCGCCATCGCGCGTGGCATTGAACTCCACCTTGCCACCAGCGGCGGTGAATTTCATGGCATTGGAGAGCAGGTTCAGGCTGATGCGCTCGAGCTTTTCCGAGTCGAGTTTCGCCGCACCCAGAGTCGGATCCACGTGTGTCTCCAAACGGATGCGTTTGTCCTTCGCCATGGCGCGCACGGCGGTACCGATGCCTTCCACGAATTCCTTCACCATCACGCGATGTTCCTTCACCTGCACGCGGCCGGACTCCAGGCGCACGAGATCGAGGAGGTCGTTGATGAGCTTGAGCAGGCGCATCGCATTGCCGTGCATCGTATCCAGGAGTTCCTTCTGCTCCGTGTCGGACTTCGGCTTCGGGCTCAGCATGGCCTCCAGCGGAGCGATGAGCAGGGTGAGGGGAGTCCGGAGTTCGTGGCTGATGTTTGCGAAGAAGCGGCTCTTCACTTCATCCATCTCGCGCAGCTTCTGGTTCGTGCGTTCCAGTTCCTCGCGGTTTTGGTCCAGTCGGTAGCGCAGGTCAAACTCGGAGCGCCGCACAGCATTGTACTGCCAGGTACCGGCGACGATGATCGCGCCGGTAAGCAGCAGGAAGTACACATTGTTGTAGAAGATGCTCCAGTCCGAGATGGTGCCGTGCGCCAGACTGGCAATGCCGTAGGCGGTCAGGGTCAGCAGCAGGATGGCAACACTGTCCACCAGAGGCCAGCGCATCACAATGCCGGAGCCGAGCATCACCAGGTTCAGAGCCGCATAGTAGGGAGATACCGCGCCATCCTTTGAGTAGATGATCCAGCACATGCAGAGTGCGGGGACGAACATGGCCATGATGCCCACCAGCCGGTAGAACGGGATCTCCGGCTTCAGGTGCAGTATCAGCCACAGCAGCATGACGATTCCTGAAGTCAGGAAGCGGATGGGGAGCCACTGCCACATGGCTTCCTGCCCATACACCAGGATGTCCACACTGGCGCCGAGGGGCATGAAAGTGGCTGCCAGGATGCAGCCCAGCTTGTAGTTGCGAATTCGAATCGGCCGTTCGTACGCGTCGAACGAATTCTGCAAGCCGGCATGCGGCTCTATGGACACATTAGCCATTCTCGGGCTTGCGTACTTCGAGGAAAATATTCACTCCCGTCGAATCCGAGCTCACGGAGCAGCTTCCAGGTGGTGCGCTTTCCGGCGCGAGGCGGAGGAACTGTTGTTTGTTGCGGTACACCAGGTGCCACTCCACCACGTACTCCATCCACAGGCGTGACGGGTTGGAGGTGTCCACATTCGTGGCCACGAGCAGACCACCTGGGGCCAGCAGATCATAGAATACCTCCATGAGACGGCGGCAGATACGATCGGACAGGTAGTCAAACAAACCTGCGCAGTAGACGAAGTCGTAACCTCCCACTTCGAAGCCCGCGCCCTTCTTCGAGGATTCCTTCAGAATCTGGTGCACAGATCGCTTGATGAACTTCAAGCCGGTGCGGCGGCGGTGACGTCCTCGCAGATCCTCAAGAATGCGGGTGGTATTGGTGATCGTCTCGTCGTTGAAGTCCAGAAGGGAGAGTTCCGCATTGTCACTCAGTCCATCCGTGATCAGGAATTCCTGCACTTCCTTCGCCGGACCGCAACCCAGGTTGAAGATCCTGGCAATCTTCCCCTGGTTCGTCACGCGCGAGGTCTCATTGTGCAGACGCTCGGTAAGGTAGGTGATGCGGTTGCGGTGGGCGACCACCGGTGGGATGTCGAGGAAGAGCCGGTTCAGGATCTTCGCGAACATGGAGCTGCCCTCATAAGGGTCTCTAAGCATCATGCTTACCATCTCGTAGTCGCCCGCGTAGCCGAGAGGCTTCTGGAAAATGCGGTACACAAAGGGCGAGCACAGCACCAGCGGATGGATTTGCCTTTTGATATAGCTGCTGTGCACCGGTTGCAGTTCCGGAGCAATGCTCACGGCCGTGGTCTCGAATCGCTCCAACAGCGGGGTCACTGCGGGAATGATCGGTACTTCAAGTTGCTTGATGGTTTCCCGCTCTGCCGTGAGTCGATCTCCTGCAGGAAGTGAGCGCACGCCCAGTTCGACTTGCTCCATCCAGCGGCGCAGGTCCGAGAGCAGTGTGTGGATATCCGCGACCACCAGCTTGAAATCCGGAGCAACGGCATAGTTTTTCTCGGTCTCGCGAAGGAATTCAGCGAACTCAGAGAGCAGCCGGTCCTTGTTCTGCGCCGGCGCAAGGATATCGACATCGATCCAGCCATCATCCGCGAGTGACGCCTCGCAGATAAGCATGATCCCGGTGTTCACCAGGTTCGCGATCACTGCGCGACCAGAGTACACCACGCGCTCGTTCATCAGGATGCGGAAGTCATTCAAGACTTCCGAGAGCTGCACAATGCTGTACGGATTGTAGACCTCGAAGACCGCGAGGTAGCGAGTGAGTCGGTGCAGCGTGCCGCGAACCTCCGCTCCTTGGCTGTTCCGGCAGATGATGAGACTGAGACGCTCTCCGCCGGAAGTGTTTATGGGCAGGGGATTTTCAGAATTCTCCATGTTAGCACGCCGTGGGCATCACGCGGTCGGTTGCAAAAAAATGTGTGAAGGTGGTGATGATTGCGATGTTTATACACGCGTCGGCAATCAGGTCCATCTTGCAGCGTGGAAATTTCATGTTTTGCAGCAGTTCAACTATGGAAAATCAACGAACTGCATTTACAGGGTGCATTCATGGTTTCGGGTGATCGCAAATCCGGATCAGACAGACAGTTTATCGCGCGTGGTTATGCTGAAGTGTTGGTGTGCCGGGAACTTAAGAATTGGTTCATTGCCATTTCGAGTTGTTTGATGCCAAATGGCTTTACGAGACAGGCGTCCGCTCCGGCTGCCATACATTTGTCCCGCTCTGCAGGCACGGCGAGACCGGACATGGCGATGATGGGCACCTGTGCGAGTGAAGGACTGGAACTCTGGCGGATCTTTTGCAGCGTCTCCATGCCGTCCATGATCGGCATCAGCATGTCCATGATCACGAGGTCCGGCGTTTCGTGGTTCGCCAGTTCGAGCGCTTCGCGACCGTTTGTTGCGGCGAGCACGCGATAACCGACACTCTCCAAATAGTCGTGGGTGATGTTGCGCAGCACATCTTCATCGTCCACCAGCAGGATGAGCGGTGAGCCGGTGGCATGGGACTCGCTGTCGCTACCGGAAGAGGCAAAGGTGTCTTCCAAATCTGATGCGCTGTAGATGGTGGCACCTTGAGCGTCCGTTGCCAAAGAGCAGTTCAGAGGGAGCCGTGCTTTTACGAGCAGGCCATTTCCCGGCAGTTCACAGGCCACCAACTCCCCATCACCATGGAGTTTGATCAAGGTTTCGACCAGGGAAACGCCAATGCCTTTGAGTTTGCGCAGACGATCCATCGCGACGGCGGAGGGAGTGGTCTCATCCTGTGCGGAGATTGTCAGGGTGGGTGAGCCTCCCCAGGCGCGAATAATCAAAGATTGCCGCGCGGGATCGGCGATGACGTCCAGTTGCGCTTTCCCTTTGGCCGGTACGGAGACCAGGACGCAGCCGAGCACCTCAAGCATGATCTGCAGCAGACGCTTGCAATCTCCCTCAGTGGTGATGGCTTGGGGCGACACAGCGTGCCGGAGATCCAGAGACCGGCTCTCGGCGATGGGTCGGAGTTGCTTGGAGGCCTGGGCAGCCAGCTCCTCCAGATCGAAGGTCTGACTTTGCAACGCGATGCCGCCGACGTGGATCTTTTCCGCGTCCAGGAATCCGTTGACCAAGGTCAGCAGGCGCTGGGCATTTTCGGAGATGGTACCGAGCGCTTCACTCTGGCGCAGGCCGATGTCGCCGTAGATGCCATCTTGAATCCCCTCCACGAGAGCGAGGATATTGGACAGGGGGTTGCGCATCTCGTGGCCGGCACGAGAGAGGAAGGTGCTGCGTTCCGTGCTGGCCGTCTGAGAAGCTTGCCCTGCGGTGGGCGGGCTGACTGGGGAATCCGTGGAGGGTGAAGCCAAGGAGGTGATCATCTTTGTTGCTTGAGAACCCGGGGAGTATCTGAACTTGGGGGTTGGGATGCCTTTGAGGGAACTTTTACTATCTTAAAAATAACGAGGTGCTGGAGGATGAGGTCAAGATGCACCTCCAGAGTCTGAATGTTCATTTAGTAGATAATTCCTGCGTTACATACATGGGGAACTTATGAGAATAAACAAAGTTTATTGATTTTTTAGAAGGCGCCGCTGATATTTTACTGTTCTGTGACGAAGGCTCACAGCGGTCCATCTTTGCCCAATTTTGAACTGTGAACACCCCTCTCCAGGAATCTCCGCAACCCAAGACCATTCTCCTGGTGGAGGATAACGACTCCTACCGGCAGATCGTAGCAGCGACCCTGTCCAAAATGCTGCCTGACTGCCAGATCGTGGAGGCAGACAGTGTCATGACCGCGCGCACAGTCGCGCCAGTAGAGTCGCTTGCCGTGGCACTGCTGGACATGACCCTCCCGGATGGCATGGCAACGGACATCATTGAAGGATGGCAGCCCTATATGAAGCAGGGTTTGAAGGTCGTAGTCTTCAGCAGCTATGAGGCGGAGGAAGTAGCGCCTGCGCTGCAAGACCTTGGCGTCCATCAGTACGTGAACAAGGAGCGCGGCATGAAACCTCTGATTCAAGCGGTGCAAGCCGCGGTTCATAGTGCAGACCCCGCGGAAAAAAACGTGCAAAGCGCCCCGGGTAGCCCCACCATGCGGACGGAAGGTGCCTGCCACTCCTAGAGCCTGACGCGGCGCATCGTCCTACTCTTACCCCGAAACATGGAAGGACTGGTCACTCGACGCGTGGGAAGCAACTTTGCCGCAGAGCAGCCGCGGCAGGGTATGGGCTGGATCCAGGGTGTCTTTGATTGCCTTGGCGACGCCATCTTCATTCATGATGCGTCCACGGGGGCGATTCTGCATGCCAACCGGCGTGCATGCGAGCTCTACGGCTACAGCCCTGGGGAAATGTGCCGCTGCACAGTGGCGGACATCAGTTCCAACGTTTCTCCCTACAGTCAGGAGGATGCGCTACGCTGGATGCAGCGCACGTTCCATGATGGCATGCAGCTCTTCGAGTGGCAGGCCAAGGCTCGCTCCGGCTCCCTCTTTTGGGTGGAGGTGCACATGAGCCAGGCGGTGCTGGATGGGCAGGTGCGGCTGGTCGTCTCGGTGCGCGACATCTCGCGGCGCAAGCTGGCTGAGTACGCCCTGCGCCAGAGTGAAGAGCGCTTCCGCCTGCTTCTGGGCAGCAGCCGGGATCCCGTCTACTGCCTGAACCTGCAGAGCCTCTCCTATGATTACCTGAGCCCGGCCGTGGAACAGATGCTGGGGCTCTCCATGACGGAACTCATGGATGGCGGCCTGCGCCTTTTCGTCTCCCGCATCCATCCGGACGATGTGGATGCCCACTGCGCAAGGCTCGACCGGTTGGTGATCGAGGCCTCTGACGATCATCACTACAAGCCCGTGGTGGAGTATCGCTTCCTTAATAGGAACACCGGCTTCCGCTGGATGAGTGACAGTTGCTCGGTGGTGCGTGATCCTTCGGGCAGGCCCACGGCAATCATTGGCAACATCCGCGATGTCACCTCCCGTCGTGAGCATGAGGAGGCGCTGCAAAAAGCGCACGCGGCTCTGCTCTTCCACTTGGAGAGCAGCGCGCTCGCCCTGATGGAGACAGATGCGGACTTCCGCGTGAAGAACTGGTCACCGCAAGCCGAGCGCATCTTTGGCTGGAGAGCGGAGGAGGTGAGAGGGCGCCTGATTTCCGAGTTGGAATTCATCCATCCCGAGGACGAGATGCTGGTCGCGGCCAACATCCGCCGTCTGCAGGAGCGTACCGAGTCCCGGAACAGCTGCATCAACCGCAACCTGACAAAAGACAGGCGGGTGCGTATTTGTGAATGGCACAATTCGGCCATTCTGGATGAAAAGGGAGAACTCCTCTCCATCCTTTCGCTGGCCACGGACATTACGAACGAGCGCAGGATTGAAGATGCGCTGCGCGCCATGGCGCAGGGGGTGGCTGGATCGAGTGATGAGGCCTTCTTCCAGTTCCTGTGCCTGAACCTGGCCCGCATCCTGGAGATGAAATTTGCCTGCGTGGCCATGCTCGTGCCCGAGCGTGACCGCATGGCGCGCACGCTGGGCTTCGCGGGTGATGGCGCCATTCTGGAGAACATCACCTACTCGCTCGTTGGCACGCCCTGCCACAAGGCCTTCGATGGTGAAGTGTGCTTCTTCTCCACCGGAGTGCAGAAGCAATTCCCGGATGATCTCTACTTCAAGGATCAGGGCGTCGACAGCTATATCGGCGTTCCGCTCCACAGCGGAGACGGTCGCACCATCGGCATCCTCTCGGCCTTCAATGACCGGCCGATGGATCAGATTGAGCAGTTCCAGACCATCTTCCAGATCTTCGCCGCGCGTGCCGCCGCCGCCCTGGAGCGGCACATGGCGGAGAGTGCGCTGCGCATCAGTGAGGAGCGCTACGCCCTGGCTGCCAGCGCCTCGGCGGCAGGGGTGTGGGACTGGGACCTGGTCTCCGGCGCGGTGTATTACTCTCCACGATTCCGTGAGATGACTGGATACAGTCAGGATGAGCTGCCCAACACGGTGTACGCCTGGGAGCGCCGGATCCACCCGGACGACCTTCCCCAGGTGCGTGAGTCCATGGAGCGGCACCTGCATTTCAAGGAGCCGTACCGTGTCGACTACCGGTTCCTCACAAAGAAGGATGGCTACCACTGGTTCTCCGCGCGTGGCCAGGCCATCTGGAATGCCGACGGTGATCCCTGCCGCATGGCGGGCTCGCACCTGGACATCCACGACTTGAAGATGTCTGAGGAGCGGGTGCGCCGCCTCAACCGTCTCTATGCCGTCGCGAGCAGCATCAATGACGTGATGGTCCGCGTGCGTGATCCGCAGCGCGTCTATGAGGCAGCCACGCAGATTGCCGTCGATACGGGCATGCTGAGGATGGCATGGGTGGCGGCGTATGATTCCGCCACCGGCCAGGTGCGTGCGGTGGCCAAGGCAGGCGTGGACCAGGGGTACATGGACTTTGTCTCCAAGACGCCCGATCTGGTGGAACAAGGTTTTGGGGTCTGCGGACAGACGTTGCGCACCAATCAGACGGCCGTGTGCAACGACGTCGAGGAGGACGCTTCCTTCCAATTCCGGAAGGAGGCCATGACCTGCGGCTTCCGATCCTGCGCTGCTTTTCCATTGAAGCCTGACGGCAAGTGCATTGGCTGCATTGTGCTGTATGCGGACGAGGCCCAGTTCTTCAAGCACGAGGAACTGCGCGTGCTGAACATGCTCGCGGAGAACCTCTCCTTTGCCATAGAATCCTGGGAAAAGGAAAAGGCGCGCCTCCAGGCGGTGGATGCGCTGGCGGAGAACGAGCGCATGCTCACGACCCTCCTGAGCAATCTGCCGGGAGCCGCCTTCCGCTGCCGGAATGACAAGGCGCGCACGCTGGAGTTCGTCAGCGAAGGCTGCGCGGAAATCAGCGGCTACGAACCTTGTGAACTCATGGGCAACAGCCAGGTGAGCTTTGCCAGCCTGATGCACCCGGATGACCTCGTGGCGGTGCAGGGCGCCATCGGCGAAGCACTGGCTGGAGACCGCACCTATGAGGCCACCTACCGCATCCGCGCCAAGGACGGCAAGGAGCGCTGGATCTGGGAACGTGGCCAGGGCATTTTCTCCGAGCACGGCAAGGCGGACTTCCTGGAGGGATTCATCACGGATGTGACGGAAAAGCGCCAGCTCGAGTCCCAGTTCCTGCGTGCCCAGCGCATGGAGAGCATCGGCACACTGGCCGGCGGCATCGCTCATGACCTGAACAACATCCTCGCGCCCATCATGATGGCGTTGAGCATCCTCAAGATGAAGCTCAATGCTCCGCGCGACAAGGAGATGCTCAAGACGCTGGAGTCCAATACCAATCGTGGGGCGGACATGGTGCAGCAGATTCTGAGCTTCGCCCGCGGTGTGGAAGGCAAGAGCATCCACCTGCGCCCGAAGAACATCGTGAAGGAGATCGAGCGCATCGTCAAAGAGACCTTCCCGAAGAACATCGAGTTCCGTGTGGCGTATGCGGACGATCTCTGGGAGCTGAATGGTGACCCCACACAGCTCCACCAGATGCTGCTGAACCTGTGCGTGAATGCCCGCGATGCCATGCCCAACGGCGGCCTGCTGTGTATCGGATTGAGCAACACGATCATCGACGATCGGTATGTGCGGCTTCATCCCGAGGCCAAACCGGGGCCATGCGTGGTGATGGAGGTCCGGGATACCGGCACCGGCATCCCTCTTGATATTCGCGATCGTATTTTCGAGCCCTTCTTCACGACGAAGGAATTCGGCAAGGGGACAGGCCTCGGCCTCTCCACCACCATCGGGATCGTGAAGTCGCACCGGGGTGTGATCGAAGTGGATAGCCAGCCCGGTGAAGGCACCGTTTTCCGCATCCTCCTTCCCGCCCGCCCCAGCGGACCGGAAGCGAAGGAACAGGAGAAGCAGCAGGGCAGGCGGGATGGCCGCGGCGAGCTTGTGCTGGTGGTCGACGATGAGAAACCAATCCGTGAAACCGGCAGCCATATTCTGGAAACATTTGGCTACCGTGTGCTGACCGCCTCAAACGGGGCAGAGGCAGTAGAGCTTTTTCAGAACTGTCAGGAGCGACCTTCCGTAGTTTTTACGGACATGATGATGCCTATAATGGATGGCCCCGCCATGATTCGCGAACTGCGCCGCATCGACTCCAGCCTCCGGTTTGTGGGTGCGAGTGGGTTGAACAACGAGCTTGCTGCCGAAGCCAGGAGCTTGGGTGTGAAGCACTTCCTACACAAGCCTTATACGGCAGAGGATCTTTTGACGGCCTTGGCGGACACCATTGAAGCGCCCCGGGAGCCCACAACTGTCACGAGTAATTAAGGGGGATGTGCAGGTTGCGCGGAGGGCTGGCCTAAATATCAATAAGAAAAACATCTAAAGTCCAATCCTACACGGTTCATTTAATATGAATCGTTATTTAGATGTCTGCATGCAGTTTAATGCTTTCATATTAGCCATAATTTTACATTAATTTCATCATGCTTTGATCCTGAAGTTTGATGGTTCAGTGCTTTCCTTTTCTTTAGGATTCATTTAGTCTTGCCACCAACCCTGTCATGAACGTAGCACCACCAGTGTCGACGCCGGTAGACGACGATGGTGTGACTGACGGCACGATGATCGAGGCGCTTTGCGCAGATCTTCCATGTGCCGCAGTGGGGGAGTTGTTGGCTGAAGATGACCAACGCAGGCTCCTGCTGGCACAGCGTCTCCATCGCGATGTGGCAGGGGGATTGGTGGTTTGCACGTCCCTGAGTGAAATGGCCCGCATGGGTTGCGAGCAAGGCGATGAACTGAATGCCATCAAGGAGTCCATCCTCAAGCTGGAGTCTTCACTCAGGCAGGCCGTGCAGGTCGTCCGCGAGATCACGGAGGAACAATATCCTCTCGCTCTCAAGGCGTTTGGATTGGTGTTTGCACTCGACAAGCTTGCGAAGAAGATGACCGAGGCCGGTACGGCGGAGGTCAGCCTCACCGTGGAGGGGAACGAGTTTACTCTTCCCTTGGAGAAACGCCTCAGCGTCTATCGTATCCTTGAGGCACTGGCCGGCAGGTGTGTGCGCACCGGTCTGTCCTCCATGGTTTCCATTCATTGCCGCTTCTCCAGTGATGCGTTGGAATTTGTCCTGCTTCACGATGGAGAGGATTCTGCAGCCATCGCCCATGGTGATGATGCCGAACTCTCCTGGATCAAAGCACGTATCTCTGTGCTCCCGGCTCGACTTTTTGTCTCGTCCACGGATCCAGATGGTGCCAGCTCCGTGCATTTGCACATGTCCCTTCCAGCCAAGTCTTGATGATGATCTCAGCTACAAACTCCCCTTCAATGACCCTCAACATGAAAACAGGACCCAACTTCAATATCCTGGTGGTTGACGACCATGCGCTGGTACGTGAGGCTTTTGCCACCATGCTCCGGAGAGAGTTCCCCGACGCTACCGTCGAGGTGACTGGTTCGTGCACCGAGGCGCTTGGCGCCGCTCGTCGCAACAACTACGAAGTCGCCCTCGTGGACATTGAGCTGGGCGATCGCTCCGGCATGGAGCTAACGATGGAACTGCGCACCCTGCCGAATCCTCCGGTGGTGATTGCCGTGTCCGTGCACCAGGAAGCCACGTTTGTTTCCCGCTCCATGCAGCTCGGTGCCAAGGCCTATGTGGCGAAGGATGCTCCTTCCTCCGAATTGTTCGATGCCATCCGCTCCACTCGCGATGGCCGCTCCTACATCTCGAAGGACCTCGCGGAAAAGTATTCCCAGGACACCCGCTCGAAGAATTCCACCCCGCTGGCCCATGAGCGCCTCTCCAACCGTGAGCTGGAAGTGATGCTCCAGATCGCCCGTGGCAAGACGCCCAAGCAGGTCGCCAGCGACCTCTGCCTCAGCCCGAAGACGGTGGCCGTGCACAAGCACAACCTGTGCTGCAAGACCGGCCTCCGCACCACGGTGGACATTCTCAAGTACGCCCAGACCCACGGTCTGGTGTAAGTTTCTGTGATAGGATGTAATGTGATGCTTGTTGTCTGGCGAGAGAGTTGACCGACTGCTCAAGCCACAAAAAACCGCCGGGTGATGCCGGCGGTTTTTTTTGTTGTGAAGGGAGAATGCTTCAGATGTCCTATCAAGGCTTGATCTGAAGATGAAACCGTTCGGCGACTTCGCGGATGGAATTCTCCAGCTGTTTATCTCCCGTCCAGACGTCCACTAGATCTCCCTCCCAGAATTGCACAGTCACTGCTCCGCTGGGAAGATAGAGATACACATTCCATCCAAATAGGAGGGCCAGATAGCAATGGCCAATCGCTTCCGCTTCTTCATGTTTGCCGAACAAGTGACCGGGGGCATCAATCAAGTTACGCCGATCACCGTGCCCCCTCCTTAGACCTGTGATGATTGCCATCTCATCCGGTTCGTAGAGGGGCCAGTCGGAAAACACAACGAGGGCACCGTCGAACTTGCCGAACGTTCGAAAAAGCCACCGCACCACGGCTGACTGCGCTCGTGCGTACTCGGGCGCCTCAAACTGCAAACGGAACATCCTGTGAGCCTCCTCACGGGAGTACGGCTCTTCAATGATTTGATACTGCCTCAGCCATTCGGAGTATTGGGATTTGGTCAGACACTGCATATGACCGCGTGAATGTCGCAGCCTATTGCTTTGTTTGATGGGGGCAACTCAACAATGGCATGGCTCGCTGCGCTATGCCGCGGCGGGGAACCTTACCATCTCACCCTTCGCGGTGACAAACACGGCGCTGGCTTTCTCTTTCGCCAGTAGAGACTGCCATGATTGCGGCTCATCCAGCAGCACGACCCAGGCGAGGGCATCTGCCTGCACGCAGGTGTTGGCGAAGACGCTGACGCTTACATTCGACTTCATCGGCTTCTGCGTGCGGGGATGCAGGATGTCGCTCACTTTTTTCCAATGATGACGACGATTGGAGATGCAAGCCGACGTGGTGGCGACGGCGGGGCCGGTGACTTGGGCGTGAAGCTGCACCTGCTGCGAGGCCACGGGAGCGCCGATGGAGAGATTGGAAGGACGGGAGCCGACGAAGCGAATGTCGCCGCCCGCATTGATGGTGGCCTGGCGGACGTTCTGCGCAGCGAGAAGGTCGGCCGCCTTGTCCACGGCGTAGCCGCGGGAGATGACGCTGAGATCGAGTGAGAGTTGGCGGCGGAAGCTCACGCGGCCATCCCGGTGCATCACGATGTCGCGGAAGTTGCCTTTACCGGCCATGGCTTCGTCCGCAGGCGATGCGATATCGAAGATGCCCTCAGAGACCCGGCTGAGACGCACGGCCTCCCCAATGACCTCATGCGTCCATTCATTCACCGGCAGGGGATGGAGATGACCGCAGGCGTTGAGGCGGGAGAGCTCGCTGGAGGGGTCATGGAAACTCATCAGCGACTGCACTCGTGCAATCCGCCCGAAGGCGAGGTCGGCCATGTCCTCCAAGTCGCGTTCGGGAAGGTCGGGGTCAGACAGGGAGATTTCCACGAAGGTACCCAGCAGCGGACGGCAGCGCTTGATGGCAGACATAGTTGGGCGGGAAGGGGGGAGAAGGTGGCCGGTGCTCAGGGGGGGTGAGTGGGATGTTGGCAGGGAAGGTGGAAAGTGCAAGAAGATAATGAGACTCTGTCGCAATTGTGAAAGGGAGGGGTTGGAAGTCGGTTGGGGTGCTGAGACGGGGGAGGGTTGGCTCTGATGGTGGTGGGTGTGGCGGGCTGCACTGGATTCAACACAGAGACGCAGAGACGCAGAGGAAACTTCGGAGACTGAAACTGAAAATACAGTTCTCGGTTTGCGCCAGAATCGGCGTCATACGCCACCGGCACTTCGGACTGCGAATTTCGCATCCCTCAGTCTTCGAAGTCCCCTCTGTGTCTCTGCGTCTCTGTGTTGAACTCACCGCACGTGACCACATCCACTACGGTGTGAACCAACCGCTGAGCTACACTGCATGGGACACGTGCAGATTTCCCCCACGCACAGAGAGTTCCTCACAACGACGCAATCACCGCCGCGCGTGCGTCTTCTTCTGCGACACCCGCCTTCTCCAGGTAGTAATCATAGCCACCGGCATACGGCATGACCTTGCCGGTGTTGATGTGCAGCACCTTCGTCGCGATGGAACGGATGAAGTGCACGTCGTGGCTGATGAAGACCAGCGTGCCTTCGAAGCGCTGCAGGGCGAGGATGAGGCCTTCGATGCTCCAGATGTCCAGGTGCGTCGTGGGCTCGTCCATCAGCAGGATGTTCGGCGGATCCACGAGGAACTTCACGAGGTTCACGCGGCTCTTCTCACCACCGCTCAACACCTTGGTCTTCTTGAACACGTCTTCGCGCTTGAAGAGGAAGGAGCCGAGGATGGAGCGGATGTCATCGTCGCGCAGTTCCGGTGACGCATCGCGCACTTCTTCGAGAATGGTCTTCTCAGGGTCGAGTGTGTCCGAGCGGTGCTGGGAGAAGTAGCCCAGCTTCGTGTTCGTGCCGAGACGCCGTTCGCCCTTCTGGAAAGGGATGATGCCGGCGAGGATCTTCAGCAGTGTGGACTTGCCTGCGCCGTTCGGTCCCACCAAGGCAGTGCGCTCACCGCGCTCCACATCGAGGTCGAGATTTTCGTACACTTTCTTTTCCCCATACGCCTGGTGAATGCCCGTGAGTCCGATGACACGCTGCCCGCTACGGGCAGGTTGGGGGAAGTTGAAGCGGAAGGCTTTTCTCAGCGGCTTCGGCTTGTCGAGCTTGTCCATTTTCGCGAGCTGCTTCTCGCGGCTCTGCGCTTGCGCGGCCTTGGAGGCCACGGAGCGGAACTTGTCGATGAAGTCCTGAATCTGCTCGATCTCGCGCTGCTGGTTCTTGTACGCCGTCATAGCGCGCTCGTGATTCTCCTCGCGTTGCTTCAGGTACTCGGAGTAGTTCCCGCTGTAGGCGGTGAGCTGGCCGTCATCCACCTCGTAGACCTGCTCGATGAGCTCATCCATGAAGTCGCGGTCGTGCGAAATGAGGAGCAGCGCGCCGGGGTAATGCTTCAGGTAGTTGCGGAACCACATGAGGGACATGAGGTCCAGGTGGTTCGTGGGTTCGTCCAGCAGCAGCAGGTCCGGCTCGATGACGAGAAGCTGTGCCAGGTGCGCGCGCATGATCCAGCCACCGCTGAACTCACGCGCAGGCTGGTTGAGTTGCTCAGGCTTGAAGCCGAAGCCCGCGAGAATCTTCTTTGCCTTCGCCTCGGCCTTGGGGTCCTGTAGGGCATCGTGCTTGGCATGCGCCTCGAGGTACTCCGGAGCGGAGACGTCACTGCGGGATTCATAGTCCTTCAGGATGGCCTCCAGCCGTTCCATCTCACCCGCTTTGCCGACGGCGATGTCGAGGATGGTTTCGTTTCCCGAAGGCTCTGCTTCCTGGCGAAGGTGGCCGAGGGTCGTCCATTCATCGCGTTGGATCTCGCCGGAGTCGGGCGTGTCCTGTTTCAGGATGAGGGAGAAAAGGGTCGACTTGCCCGCACCGTTCGGCCCCACGAGGGCGGCTTTTTCCGCGTAGTTGATGGTCATGGCCGCATCCTTGAAAAGGACGCGGTTGGCGAAGGACTTGGTGACTTTGTGCAGCGTGAGCATGTGACCCGTTTCTACTGCGGTCAAAGGGGCTCCAACGCAAGGAGGAATGCGCCGGAAACCGTCTTCCAAGAAGGTCGGAACTGGTGCGGCTTTACGGCTGGGGTATGGGCCTGGCCCTGCCTTTCCTTGGAAGATGGCCAAGGCGCAGTCAGCCCTGTACGGCTTGACATCACGACCATCGGTCGGACTCGACGTAAGGGAGTGCGCCTGGAACCGTGTGCAGCGGGCGCGCACGTCCCTTGCGTAAAAAGATGTCAGAGTCCATTGTACTCAAGCACTCCGTGGTTGCTGATTACTCAGACAGAGAGCCGCTTGAGAAGACATTTGCCGTCCTGAAAGGGGCCGGGTACTGGGCGTAGACACCCCGAGAAATCAGCCCCGGTCCGTCGCCCGGGGTGCCACTGGCGCGGTAGGGACGCGGTATGTCGACAGGCGCTTCCACCACCTCTGCACACGAGGCTTCCAATTCGTGAAGGCACTCTTCGGCCGCCGCAATCTGCTGAAGGAAGTGCTTCTCATGTACCGTCCACGCTTCACCGTGAAAACCTGTCGTACATCGGTGGACATGAAGTACTCGTTGGAGAAACTGTACCCGCCACTTCGCATTGCCCAGTTCGGAGGACTTGTGTGTGTCCATAACAGTCAAGATTGGACGGTAAACATGCATTCAGCCTGCAAATGGATCAACAAGATGTGCATTATTTGTTTCATAAAGAAAAGAATTGTCTGCAAAAATAAACACGTCGATCGAGTAATTCCTGCGTTTTGCGCGGAAAGTAGTGGGATCTCCTAGCGCTCAATTCTTTGCGAGTGCTTGCTTACATCAATGTCTGAGGTTGGATCCTGCAATCCTTAGATCTAATGAAGGGTGCCTTAGGGTTGATCAAACTGCTCGTGTTCGGCAGACTTTTCCCATGCCCCTGAAAATCGCTGCCCTACGCCGTGCGGTACAGTCCGTGCACGGATGCGCAGCGGAGCATTTGCAGAGCACGCTGGTGCATGAGGTGCGGGATGGTCGCACGCTGTGGAGTGGACAGGTGGAGATCTTTCGCCTGACCGGGCATGAAACTGCGGACCGTGCCTATGCCTGGGTGCACAAGGACGACGCTGCTGAGCACTATGTCTCCGTGCTGAATCTGCCGCCCATCAACTCTGCCAGCGATGCAGTGCAGAGAGTCCTGGCGAAGGCTGTGTGACAGCGCCTGTACGTCGCTCTAGCCGTGATAGGGCTCATCCTGTCGTAGGCCTTCCTGTTCCCCGCCCGTTCGCAGAGTGCTGCGTCCGCATGAGTCGCAAGAGGCAGCCGCATTTTTAAACGCCGAAGCAGAACGGATCTCGATAAGGAGAGTCCTCACCTGACTCTCGTGCGGAATGCCCTAAAATGGGCTTTAGAATACTAAGGAATTTCCATATTTACCGTTCTCTAGGTGCAAAACCAGTCAACTCTCACTGAACCGTCGTTCTCAACTTCAGGCACTGGCTCTTCGCGGTAAAAGAATCCGCGACGTGGGCCTGATGCGCTCTGGGTTCAGGCAGACTCACACGCACTGCTAAGTGGGAAATTTCTTTCTCCCAACACCTCTCCCATGAATCTACCCCCGAGGTCTGCCCCTGCATCCATTCATACGTCACACCATGAGAGGTTCCCGTTTGCCCCGGCGCTACTGCTGCTGTTGCTGGTACTCGGTTCTCTCGCTCCCAAGCCAGTTGCGGCGGCGGACAACAGTTGGATTAACGTCGGTGCTGGTGCCTGGGAAAATGGCGCGAACTGGTCGTTGCTGGCTCCACCGCAAATCGGAGATCATGCGATCATCAACAATGGCGGCATAGCGAATCTCACGACCGTCGGGAATGCCTCATCCATCACCTTGGGAACGACATCTGTCGGTAGTCTTGCCATCTTGGACGGTGGTGTGCTGAGCGTAAACAATGGGACTTCGCTGATCACCCTGGCCAGTCAGTCTGGCTCCACCGGTACCCTTTTCATTGAGGGCAACACAAATGCCGGTGTCCTGAATGCCAGCGGAGTGCACGGCGGCGCAGGCACGGCGGTGCTGAACTTCAACCACACAGACGCGGAGTACTACTTCACGAAGGATGGCACGGCTACCGGTGCTGCGGTGGTCATTTCCGGCTCTACGACGGTGAACTTTTTCGGCACCGGAAAGACGATACTGACCGGGGTGAATACCCACACTGGTGGCACCACAGTCAACGCGGGAAGCCTGCAACTCGGCAACGGTATTGATGCGGCATCGCTTGGTGGAAAAAATGGAAACGATGTTCTGGCTCTGGAAGATGACGCTTTTGCCATAGGTGGCACCGGTCTCGTAGGGGTGACCATCAACAACAATGGTGGCACCTTCAACGTCCTGGCCAATGCCACAGTCACGGGCGGTAAAGGTGGAGATGCCTCCATCGCGACCTATGGGGATAGCATGGGTGGCTCTGGCGGAGCAGGAACAATATTCAATGGGAGCGGAACACTGACCAATGCTGGCACCATCAGTGGGGGTAATGGAGGTTACGTATCCATTGAAATCTTCGGAGATGCCTACAGTGGTTGGGGAGGAACGGGAGTGAGTTTTGGGAATAGCAGCACACTGATCAATACGGTCAGCGGCATCATCCGCGGAGGCAACGGTGGCGACGGTTTGCGCGATATCGAGGGGAATGAAGACCTGGGCCCCGGAACCATGGAAACCGGTGATGGCGGAGCAGGAGCATCATTCCTCGGCGTTGGGACACTGACCAATGCCGGCCTCATCTCCGGAGGCAACGGTGGCTTTGCCGATGGCGGTGGTCTTGATAACAGTTGGGGCATTGGCGACCAGAACAACGGGTACGGTGGCGATGGCGGCGTGGGAGTCATGTTCTACAACGGCGGCACCATTACCAACGCCAATACCGGCATCATCTCCGGTGGCCATGGCGGCGATACCGATACCTTCAGGTCTAATGGGGGCAATACCTTCGGGCTCGCCTATGCGGGGGACGGAGCGGAAGGGGTGGTACTTCGGAACGGCGGCACCATCACCAACGAAGGCACCATCAAGGGCGGCAACGGTGGCAGCGGCAGCGGCGAATACGGCTACGGCGGCCTTGCAGCAGCGGGGGTATTCTTCCGGGACGGTGGCGAACTGACCAACCATGGAAGCGGTACCATCGACGGCGGCAACGGGGGCAACGGCATGGGAGTGTATGGTGGCCGTGGCGGAGCAGGTGTAGAATTTAATGGCGAGGGCGCACTGACCAACAGTGGCGCCATCGCTGGCGGCGTTGGTGGCTTCGATATTTATGGAGTCGGTGGCAGTGGAGCCTCGGGGGTGTTTTTCACGACCATTGGCGAACTGACCAATAACAACGGCGGAACGATCAAGGGCGGCAAAGGAGGCGACGGGGGCTCTCCAAATGGTGGCTCCGGAGCAGCGGGGGTATATTTCACGAGCAGTGGCTTGTTGACCAATGCTGGCACCATCACCGGCGGCCAGGGCGGTAAAGGTGGCAGCGGCCAGGGTTTTGGCCACAGCTACGGTGGCGGCGGTGGTGCGGGGGTGAGGTTCACGGGCAGTGGCGAATTGATCAACAGTGGTACCATCAGTGGCGAGGACGGTGGCCTTGGCATTGGCCGTGATTCAGGTGGCTCCGGTACTGGAGGCGCGGGCGGAGCGGGCGTGGAACTCGCGAGTGGTGGAACGCTGACCAACAGCGGTACCATCACGGCTGGCAACGGAGGTGACGGTACCGGCATTGGCGTCCATGCTGGAACCGGAGGGGGCGGCGGTGCTGGTGTCGTCTTTGTCAACGGTGGCACGCTGACCAACACCGGGACCATCAGCCGCGGAGCGGGTGGCATTGGAAGTACCACTTCAGGGGTGGTCGGGATTGGTGTCAGGTTCAGTGACGCTGCGGGAACATTGACCAACGGCAGCAACAGTGGCGGTGGCACGATCCATGGCGGCGTGGAGATGGCCGATGCTGCCAATGCCGTGACTCTGTTCATCGGCAGTGAGATCGTGGGCGGCTTGAACATGAGCAACAACACGACAACGACGCTCACGCTGGATGGCAGCACGGGCAGCCAGCTCTACTCCGCTGCAGTCACGGACGGGACGGTCTTCAATGGTGCGCTCATCAAGCAAGGGGCCGGCACCTGGATTCTTGATGAGGCGTGGAGCCATAGTGGCAGCACCACGATCGAGGCCGGCCTCCTGCAAGTCGACGGTTCCATGACTTCAGACATCGAGGTTCACAACGGGGGCGCATTGGGTGGTTCAGGCGAGATTACGGGGGCGATCACCGTGGCTGATGGCGGGACTCTCGCGCCTGGCAGTAGCCCCGGCACTCTGACGGTAGATGAACTGATTCTGAGCAATGGATCACTGCTTGATTTTGAACTGGGGGATCCCGCTGGCACCGCAGGGGTCGACAGCGATCTCATCAGCGTGGAGAGCGGCTCGGGCGGGACGGGAGATCTGGTGCTGGATGGAGTACTCAATGTCGCCAATGCCGGAGGTTTTGGTTCCGGTACGTTCCGGTTGATCAACTACGATGGAGATCTGACGAACAATGGTCTCGAACTAGGCAATCTCCTGGCTGGCTACAACTTCACGCTGGATACGTCGACCCTAGGGGAGGTGAATTTGACTGCTGACTACACGGGTCTGCAATTCTGGGATGGAAATGGTCCTGCTACCAACGGTGAGGTCAATGGGGGCAGCGGCATCTGGAATGCTACGAATTCCAACTGGACGGACGGCAATGGCAACGGCCAGAACGTGTGGAGTGATCTCACGGCGGTCTTCAGCGGCACAGCCGGTGGCACGGTGGAGGTGGATGGCACTCAGACCATCAGCGGCCTGCATTTCAGTACGGATGGGTATCTCCTGGCTGATGCGGACAACAACGGTGCCTTCTCACTGGCTGTGGGTGGAGCGGAGTTCCGTATCGATGCAGGACTGACAGCCACCCTTGATGTGCCCCTCACTGGCGATGGGGGACTGAGCAAAACGGGTAGCGGGACGATCGTGCTCACTGGGGTGAATACCTTTACGGGTGGCACGACGGTGAATGGAGGAGTTCTGCAACTTGGCAACGGCGTCGACCCTGCTGCCTTGGTCGGAAGAGATGGGACGTCTGTTCTCCCTTCGACCGTCGCCGTGACGGTGAACAGTGGCGCAACTTTTAACACCATGGCAAGTGCTACGGTGACTGGTGGAAACGGAGCGGATACCGCAGCCACTGCGGATGGCAGCGGAAGCATCACACAGGCCGGGAATGGTGCCACGGCGATCATCTTTACCAATGGTGCGCAATCCAATGCTGGTACCATCAATGGCGGATCCGGAGGGAGTTCCACCGTGCAAGTGGGCACGGGAGCCATCAGCGGCGGCTCCATGGGTGGGAATGGGGGCACGGCCATCACCTTCAGTGACGCTGGTTCCTTGCTGGAGAATACCGGCACCGTGAATGGCGGTGTGGGAGGAAACAGTCTCTCCAATCTCACCAATGATGGCGTGGGCGGCATGACCGCCGGTGGCAATGGCGGGACGGGCCTCTATTTTGATTTAGGCGGTACCCTGACCAACACGGGAGGAATCAACGGTGGCGCAGGTGGCAACGGCAGTACCGCAATCACCCACAGCGCCCAAGGCGGCGCCAACTGGGGCGGGACTGGTGGAGCGGGTGTGGTCTTTGGTGCTCTCGGCGCGGTCACCAATGATGGCATCATCACCGGTGGAGCGGGGGGCTCTGGTTCGCACGAACTGGACGTGCTCAATGCATCGGGTGCCACGATGGGCTCTGCCACCAGTGGTGGTGGGGGCGTGGGAGTGGTGTTCGCCCTTGGGGGCACCCTGACCAACAACAGCACTGGAGCCATCAGCGGCGGTGATGGTGGCAGCCCCCCGCTGACTGGCGCCAATGGTAGTAACGTTGGTGGCGATGGAGCTGCGGGGGTGAGCTTTGGCGCGGCGGGCACCGTGACCAATGCCGGCGCAATAGCAGGCGGCGACGGTGGCCGGGGAGCGAACTCAACCCCGGGCGCTGCTGCCGCTGGCATCGACTTCGCGGCAGGCGGAACAGTCACCAATCAAAGCTCCGGCACCATCACCGGCGGGAATGGCGGGAGCACTGGCGCCGCCTTTGGCGTCGGCAAAAACGGTGCCGCAGGGGTTTCCTTTGGGGACTCCGGAACGCTGACGAATGGAGGCACCATCGTAGGTGGTAATGGTGGCGCGAGTGGCGCCTTCGCTGGCGGTAGCAATGGTGGTGCGGGAGTTAGTTTCACCGGCGGAGGCGCTCTAACGAATGAAGGTACCATCGCGGGCGGCAATCGCGGTGGCACGAGTGGTGGTGGCGCCATGGGCAGCCACGGGGTGGGAGTCAGCTTTGCGGGAGCTGCCGGTACGTTGATCAATGGCAGTGCCAGCGGCGGCGGCATCATCCAGCGTGGGGTGGTGATGGGTGACTATGCCAACGCCGTGACACTCTTCACCGGAAGTGAAATCACGGGTGACCTGAACATGAGCACCAACAGTGCCGTCACCTTCACGCTTGATGGCGCGGGCACCCAACTCTACTCCGCCGCGGTCACGGGAACCACGACCTTCAACGGCACGCTCATCAAGCAGGGCACGGGCACCTGGACGCTCGACCAGAATTTCACCCACAGTGGCAACACCATCATCCATGCGGGCACTCTTGCGGGAATGAACCTGGCCAGTTCCTCGGTGACAGTGACGGGTGGGGCATTCAGCCCGGGCGGTGCAGGCACGGTGCTGGATGTCACCGTAGATAGCCTCCGTCTGCAAGGTGGTGGCCTGCTCATGGACCTCGGCGCTGGTGGTGTGTCGGATACCATCTTTGTGGACGATGGCCTCGGCACGCTCAGCGCCCCCGCACTGTTCTCCTTCAACAATCTGGGGGGATTGAACAGCACTCAGATGTTCCTGTTGATCGATGGTCTCGACCCCGGAACGCCGTGGGATCTGGGTCTTCTGAGCTTCAGTGGTGCCACGGGCTCCTTCCTTATGAGCGAGGACTTTACCGAGCTGTATTTCAACTTCTATGATGGAAGCCTGATCGGCGGGCGCATCATTCAGAATGCCCTGCCCACCGGTACACCGCCGATGGCGAACTTCCTGGTGGATGGCGCTGTCACGACTGGCAATCCCGCGCAGAGCAACATGGTGAACTCGCTCACCTTCCATCCTGGCAGCACACTGCAGGTGTACAACAACCTGAGGGTGACGAGTGGCAACTTCACCGTCACGGGTGGCAGTGCGAGCATCAACGGTGGTAGCGTGATTGTGCCTGGTGACTTCCACAAGAACGGCAGTGGCTTGCTGGTGGCAAATACGTTTTTGCAAGTAGGCGGCGCGAGTTTCATCAATCAAGGCACGATGCTGGTGAATGGCACGCTGCACACTAGCAGCGTGCATGTGGGGAGTGGCGGTGTGCTCGGTGGCAGCGGCTTGATTGTGGGCCATGTGATCAACGCTGGCCTCGTCTCTCCGGGGAACTCGCCCGGCACGCTGAGCATTCATGGCAATTACACGCAGACCCGCACGGGCACGCTGCGAATCGAAGTCGCCAGTCCACGCGTATTCGACCGTCTGCAGATCAGGGGCACGGCACGTCTCGATGGCACGCTGGATGTGCGCAACTATGGCGGCAACCAGTTCGCCTTCGGCCAGCAGGTGCCCTTCCTGCAGGCAGGCCGGATCGTGGGGAAGTTTGACCGCATCCTCATGCCGCAGGATGAGCGCTTCCGTGGTCGCTTCCTCAATGCTGGTCACGCCGGCATCCTGCTCGTGGCTCCCACCAGCTACACCTTGGTGGCACACACAGGCAATGAAACGCGTGTGGCGCAGGCGCTGGACCAGTGGATTGGCATTGAGGATGGAGACATCGGGGAAGTGACGCTGGCGCTCGACCTTCTGACGGAGGAACACTATCCCGCAGCCTTTGCGGCCATCATGCCCGGATATTATGAAACGGCACTGACCACCGCCATCGAGCTGAGTCACAGCCAGGGGCAGTTGTTGCATCAGCAACTCAGCGCCCGGCGTCTGGGGACGAGAACTCAGAGCGCCACAGCGTCTGCGACACCATCGCAAGTGCCTGCCGTGGGAGGCAAGGGAGCGAAGCACGTGCAGGCTCCCCAAGTGGCCGCCGCGTATGAGCCTCGCTGGAATGCGTGGGTGCTGGGCAGTGGCATGTTCTCCGAGGGCGGACTGAGCCTCACTCCGGGTGAGGACTTCGAGAGCGGCACCTATCTTGCCGGAGCCGACTACGCTCTCAGCGAGCATGTCTCCGTGGGCTTGTTTGCGGGATATCAGGAAGGCTGGAGCGACTATGACCATGGTGGAGACCTCGACCTGGATTCGGTCCGCTTCGGTGCGTATGCCACGGTGGACTTGGGCGGATTCTACGCGCATGGCGTGGTGGGCGGTGGTAGCACAGACTATGACGTGCAGCGCTCCATCCGCTGGGCCACGCTGAACCGCAGTGCGAGAAGCGACACGGATGGCACGGAGTTCTTCACCATGCTCGGCACGGGATATGATTTCCACGCGGGTCCCTTCACCTTCGGTCCCTCATTGAGCGTGCAGTACACGAAGGTGGAGCTCGATGGCTTCACGGAACGTGGCGCTGGCAGCCTGAGCCTGGATGTGCGGGACGCAGAGGAGGAAAGCCTGCGTTCCTACCTTGGCGCCCGTGTGGCCTGCACCTTCCAGCTCAGTGATGAAGTGGTGTTGATCCCCGAGGTGCGGGCCTTCTGGCAGCACGAATTCATGCAGGGTGGCGAGAGCATCCATGCCACGCTCGATGGTGGCAACGGCCCTGCGTTCAACTACATCACCGAAACTCCGGACAAGGATGCCATCTATGCCGGTGTGGGGGTGAATGCCCTGTTCGGCGATCATTTCTCCACCAGCCTCTACTACCACGCGAACTTCGGCCGCAACGAGGATGCGGAGCACACCATCTCACTAAATGTGAACTGGAAGTTCTAAGGATCGCTGCGAGCCGGTTCTTCGGAGCTCTTTCAAGTTGCATGGAGTCTACCCCAGACGAGGGAAAGGCTCCTGCCCCAAACTTCACCATTTCCGCTTGGTGATCTGGCTGGGTTCGGCCATCTTGTCGGCCCTCCCAGTCCATGCAGTACATCTCCACACGCGGCCTCACGCAACCTCACACCTTCTCCCAGGCGGTCGAAGCTGGTCTGGCGCCGGATGGCGGCCTCTTTCTGCCAGATTCATGGCCAGACATCAGTGGCAAGCTCGGGGATTGGGAGAAGCTGGGCTACGCGGAGCTGGCGGCGGAATTTTTCACACTCTTTGCGCCGGACATTCCTCGTGAGGAGTGGCACTCGCTGACGCAGAGGGCGTACGAGCGCTTTGATTCTCCCGACGTGGCTCCGCTGCGGAAGCTGGATGAGAAAACGTATGTGCTGGAGCTCTTCCACGGACCCACGCTGGCGTTCAAGGACTTCGCCCTGCAACTCCTTGGCCTGCTGTACAAGCGCCAGGTGGAGCACACGGGGAAGCGGCTCGCCGTACTGGGTGCGACCTCTGGGGACACGGGCTCGGCGGCCATCCATGGCTGCATGGGGCAGGAGGGTATCTCCATTTTCATCCTGTATCCGAATGGCCGCGTGGCTCCGCTGCAGGAGCGCCAGATGGCCTGCACGGGCGCGTCGAATGTGTATGCCATCCCGGTGCCGGGCACGTTCGATGATGCGCAGCGTGTGGTGAAGCAGACCTTTGGTGACACCGCTTTTGCGGCGACGCAGCACCTCTCTGCAGTGAACTCCATCAACATCGCCCGCGTGCTCGCTCAGTGCGTGTATTACATCTGGGCATGGCTGCGCCTCCCGCCGGAGGCGAGGGGAGGGGTGGAGTTCGTGGTGCCCACGGGAAACTTCGGCAACGTGCTCGCCGGTTGGATGGCACAGCGCATGGGACTGCCCGCAGGATCCTTCCGCGTGGCGACGAATCAGAATGACATCCTCTACCGATTCTTCACCTCGGGTGAGTATCGCCAGGGAGACGTGCATCCCAGCTATGCGCCCAGCATGGACATCCAGGCGGCGTCGAACTTTGAGCGCTACCTCTATTTCCTGCTCGGCGAAGATGCCACCAAGGTGCGTGAGGTGATGGAGCAGATGCGCAGCGGCGATGCCGTGAACATTCCCTCTGGCCAGACTGCGATGAAAGCCTCCCGCATGACGGACGCAGAGATTCGTGAGACCATTGGCCGCATCTATGCCTCCTACGGTTATGTGATGGATCCCCACACCGCGTGCGGCTTCACTGGCATGGCTTCGGATCGCGTGAGCGTGGTGCTCGCCACGGCGCATCCTGCGAAGTTTCCGGATGTGGTGCAGTCCGCCACGGGCGCTGAGCCCACGCATCCCACGCTGGAAGCGCTGAAGAGCAAGCCATTGGAAACGCATCCGCTGGAAGCAACTCCGGAAGCGGTGAAGGCCTTCATCGACGCCCAGCATCGGGCGTGATGGGGCACGCATCTTCAGAATGCGAAGATGCGCAGAGGGTTGTTCCTCAAGCGTGTAGGTGTGTCGAGTGCTGCGAAGAGTCGCTCATGACAACCTGTGATAGTCACATTCTCCAAATGTGATGCAAAAATGCTCCTGAGTCCGCGTATTGTGCTCTCCCGTTTTTCAATGAAGCTCACCCTAGTCTCGCTCGCCTTACTCATCACCAGCGCCTTCACGGCGACGGTCTACTCCGCAGAAACCAAACCTCTCCGCGCGCTGCTCGTCTGCGGCGGCTGCTGCCATGACTATGCCAGGCAGCATGTCATCCTGAAGGATGGCATCCAGGCACGAGCGAATGTGCAGGTGAGTGTGATCCATGCAGAAGACCGCGGCACCGCCCCGCATTTCCCCATCTACGAGAACAAGGACTGGTCCAAGGGCTACGACATCATCATCCACGATGAGTGCGCGGCCAGCATGAAGGAGCCACAGTATGTGCAGAACATCCTGGATGCGCACCGCAATGGCCTGCCCGGGGTGAACCTGCACTGCGCGATGCATTCCTACCGCATCGGGAAGAATGACTGGTTCGACTACATCGGCCTGCAATCGACCGGCCACGGGCCGCAGGAGCCCATCGACATCAAGTTCGTTGACGCGGAGCATCCCATCACGAAGCCGCTCAAGGACTGGACCACGATCAAGGAGGAGTTGTACAACAATGTGAACGTCTTCGGTGCGCACCCGCTGGCCATGGGCAAGCAGCGCATCAAGCAGAAGGACGGCAGCACGAAGGACGTGGACTACATCGTCGCCTGGACGAATGAATATGGCGACAAGAAGACGAAGGTCTTCAGCACCACCATTGGCCACAACAACGACACCGTGGCGGATGCGCGCTACCTGGACCTGGTGACACGCGGTCTGCTCTGGGCCGCCGGCAAGCTCAATGACGACTATCTCAAGCCGTATAAGGGTGAGCCGGGAACATTCGTGAATCTTCCCAAGCCCGAGGCACCTGCTGCCGCCGCTGCTCCTGCTCCTGCGGCACAGCCTGGTGCCATCGCGAAGGACGCGACTCCCGTGAAGCTCACCGCTTCCAGCGAAGAGTCCGCCAAGAGTAACTTCGCCTGGCGTGCGGTGGATGGTGACAAGAACTCCCGCTGGTGCGCGAACGGCGGCGACTTCCCACAGTGGCTCCAGGTGGAGTTTGAGAAACCCCAGCAGCTCACCGGCGCGAGCATCGTGTGGGAGAGCGGCAACAATGCGTACAAGCACGTGGTCGAGGGATCGGCCGATGGCAAGAAATGGACCGTGCTCGCGGATGCGAAGAACAATGACAAGGGCGGAGACAGCACACACAGCTTCACGGGGAAGGACATCAAGTTTGTGCGCGTCAACGTGCTCGGCACTTCACAGGGTGGATGGGCGAGCATTCGCGAGGTATCGCTAAAGGGCGAAGGCATCAAGTCCCTCGGCGCGCAGGCAAATGCCAAGCAGGTGGCTGCAGCAAAGAAGGAAGAGGCTAAGGCGGCGGACCCCTATTCCAAAGAGGGCAACGTGCCGCCGCAGGTGGTGAAGCTCACACCGGAACAGGAAGCGGAAATCCTGAAGGATGTGAAAGTTCCGGATGGCTTCGAGGCCACGCTCTTCGCTCCGCCGCAGATGGCAAACTATCCTGTCTTCATCGCCGCCGCGCCAAATGGTGACCTTTATGTCTCCAGCGATGGCAACGGCTCGCTGGGCCGCAGCCCGAAGCGTGGCCGCATCCTGCGCCTGCGTGACAAGGATGGCGATGGACGCGCCGATGAAGTGAAGGAGTTTGTGAAGGATCTCGACGCCCCTCGTGGCCTCGTGTGGGACAACGACCGTCTCTATGTCGTGCATCCTCCCGATCTCAGTGTCTTCATCGACAAGGATGGCGATGGCGAGGCGGAAGAGCGCAAGACACTCATCAAGGGAATTGCGTTCGGCTACAAGGATCGTCCCGCAGACCACACCACGAATGGTCTCAGCCTCGGCATCGATGGCTGGTTGTACATCGCCGGTGGTGACTTCGGTTTCATGGATGCGGAAGGCACCGATGGCACGCACCTGCAGCATCGAGGCGGCGGCGTCATCCGCCTGCGTCCTGATGGCACCGGTCTTTCGCTGTACTCCACGGGCACGCGCAACATCCTCGAAGTCGCCGTGAGCCCTCTCATGGACATCTTCACGCGTGACAACACCAACGACGGTGGCGGTTGGAACGTGCGCTTCCACCACTTCACCGGCGGCTTCGGTGATCACGGTTATCCCCGCTTGTACAAGAATTTCAATGACGAAGCCATCCAGCCGCTGGCCGACTACGGTGGCGGCTCGGGCTGCGGTGCGGTGTACATTGATGAGCCCGGGTTCGGCGAGTGGAACAACGCTCCCTTCACCGCGGACTGGGGCACGGGTGCCCTGTGGCACCACAGCGTGAAGCGCAAGGGCGCGACCTATGAGGAGACGGAAGCTCCGAAGCCCTTCATTAAGATGACTCGTCCCACGGATGGCGATGTGGATGCCATGAGCCGCGTATTCCTGGCAAGCTGGAAGGGCGCGACCTTCAACTGGGAAGGGCCGAACGTGGGCTACATTGTCTGTGTGAAGCCGAAGGGCTACAAGGCAGAGCCGCTGCCGAACTTCACGAAGGCCAGCGATGCGGAGCTGGTGAAGCTGATGGAGAGCCCGAGCAACCGCCGCCGCATGGAAGCGCAGCGTGAACTCGTGCGTCGTGGCCTGCCCACGGATGCGCAAGAGGGTCTGAGTGCTTATATTCACAATACCGAGGCACCACTTGCCACGCGTGCCGCCGCCTACTTCGCAGCGACACAGGTGCCTGCAAAGGCGATGGTGACGGTGGGCAACAAGCCCATTGCCGACGATGACACCGTCTTCGCTGCCATCGCGGCGAAGGGTCTCGCCGACGTTGCCAGTATCGTGGTGCCTCCGGGCAAAGGAAAGGAATTCTCCATTCCCAAGGCCTTCCAGACCCCTGCGGGGCTGGCAGAGCTTTCGCGCTTCATGGCGAACGTGAAGGACTGGCCCAAGGAGGTGCTGGAGAACTATGCAAAGCTCGCCTTCGGTGATGGGGATGCAGTGACACAACATGTGTCTGTGCAGGCGCTTGCGAAGCTCAAGGCTTATGAAGTGTGCTTCGCGCTCTTCGACAGCGCCGATAGCACCGCGCAGGTGAAGCTCAATGCCACTCGCGCATTGCAGAAGATGCATGAGCCCGCCGTGGTGGATGGCCTGATCAAGCGCATCAACGAAACGACCGCGAGCGAGCCTCGCAAGCTGCTCCTCTCCGCCCTGTGCCGTCTGCATTTCCATGAAGGCGAGTGGAAGGGGGACTCGTGGGGTACCCGTCCCGATACACGCGGACCGTATTACCAGCCCGAAGCCTGGGGTGAGACTCCGAAGGTGGCTGCTGCCATCAAGGAGGTGCTGAGCAAAGCCACGCCGGAAGAATCTTCCTTCCTCGTGAGCGAGTTGAATCGCAACCGCATCCAGTTCAATGAAGCGCTGGAGCGCATCCTCACGCTGGCGAAGAACGATGCCAAGCTCATCCCGGATGCCGTTGGCCAGCTCGCTGCCGCGGAGAATATCCCTGCTGCCGGTGTGCCGCTCCTCGTGGCTGCCGCGCAGAATGAGTCGAGCAGTGCGACGGTGCTTTCCCAAGCCATTGCCGCACTTGCGAAGACGGACAGCGCGGATGGTGCGAAGGCTTCCCTCACCGCACTGGTGACACTGGCCAAGGCCCAGGGCGCAGGCAAGGAACAGGAAGCTGCGCGCAATGCCTTCCTGAACTCCCCGAAGCTGGAGAACCATCACCAGCTTCTTGAAGTGGAAGCGGAGAAGGTCGGCACGCCGACGGCACAGTGGGCTGACATGGCTCTGCTCAATCTCAGTGCCCGCACCAGCGGCAGCCCTGAGTCCCGCGAACTCTCCGGCAAGGCGCTTGATGCCGGCTGGCAGCATGATGTGAAACGCCGCGCGCAAATCCTCAAGGCGGTGGCTTCGCTGAAGCACAATCCGTATGCGGACAAGGTGCTGGCTGCGATGGACGACCCAGACAAAACCGTGGCCTCCGCGGCGCAGAACGCTGCGAAGGCGATGAAGCTGGAGAAGAAGACGGCTGCGAGTGGGCCGCTCATCGGCACCTTGAAGCCGGAGGATGTGATTGCCCAGGTGTTGAAGACCAAGGGGGATGTGGCACTCGGTGAGCAAATCTTTGCGCGTGCGACGTGTGTGGCCTGCCACACCACCAGCATGGACCAGCCGCAGAAGGGACCGTACCTGGGGAACATTGCCCAGACCTACAAGCGCCCTGAACTCGCGCAGAACATCATCGACCCGAACAAGACCATTGCGCAGGGCTTTGCCTCAGAGCTTTTCACCCTGAAGGACGGCAGCCAGCAGATGGGCTTCATCACGCTGGAGAGCGCTGACAGTGTGAAGATCCGCAACATCGCCTCGCAGGAATTCACCTATGCGGTGAAGGACATCACGAAGCGCGACAAGCTCCCCATCTCCATGATGCCGCCCGGCTTGGTGAACAACCTGACCGTGCGTGAGTTTGCGAGCCTTCTGGATTATCTGGAGGCGCTGGCGAAGAAGTAGCCGTCGACGCGAAGACGAGAATTCATTTCACAAACGCCGCCTCGGGAACGGGGCGGCGTTTTTTGTTTTGGCGTATTGTGGTTGTGAGTAAGTGGTGTGATGCGGGGTGGTTGATGCAAGGGTGCTGGGTGTGGTGGGCTGCATTGGATTCAACGCAGAGACACAGAGACGCAGAGGAACTTCGGAGACTGAGAGGATGCGGATGAGTTCACGCAAAGAGCATAGGAGTCAGGTTGGGAAAACTGCGTGATATCGGATGGAAACGCAATGTTTCACGACTGATTCGGATGCTGTGACGCGAAGCGTCCTTGGACTGCGTGCAGCCTGCTGCACTTTGGTAAAGCGGCAGCAGGCTGCACGCAGTCCAAGGCCTTCGGCACCGCTTCGATTTCGCTAACCTGACCTTCATGCTCAGAGCGTGCTCGTTCTCGTTCCAGCGCGGCTGCTTGGTTTGATCTCACCAAATCCCGCAAGGCCCCCCCCACGCGCTTCGTTTGCCTTTGCACCCCATCCATCACTGTCACCATCACACGATGAACCGCCGCACTTTTCACACACTCGCCTTGGGCGCAGGAGCCTCTGCATTCTCATCATCCATCCACGGAGCCGGCGACAGTGTGAAGCCTATTCGTGTAGGCCAGATCGGGACGAAGCATGCACATGCCTCCGGCCAGCTCGAAACGTTGCGTGCGTGTGGTGACTACGAGGTCGTGGGCATCGTGGAGCCTGATGAAGCACAGCGCAAGAAGGTGGAGAAGGACAAGGCGTATGCCGGGCTGCCCTGGCTCACGGAGGAGCAACTGCTGAATACGACCGGATTGCAGGCGGTGTCGGTGGAGACGGATGTGAGTGACCTGCTGAACACGGCGGAGAAGGTGGTGAATGCTGGACTGCACCTGCATCTCGACAAACCCGCAGGGGAATCGCTGGAGCAGTTCAAGCGCATCCTGGACACGGCGACGACGAAGAAGCGTCTTGTGAAAATGGGCTACATGTTCCGCTACAACTCAGGCTTCGATCTCGCGGTGAAAGCTGTTCGCGAGGGATGGCTGGGCGAGATTTCCGTGATCCATGCGGAGATGAGCAAGTTCATGGATGACGCGGGCCGCGTGGAGATGTTGCCGTACAAGGGCGGCTCGATGTTTGAGCTGGGCTGCCATGTCATCGACTCCGTGGTGCGCCTGCTGGGAAAGCCGGAGAAAGTGTCGCCACACATCCAGCGCGGAAAGGATGGTTGGGCGGACAACATGCTTGCCGTGCTGGACTATCCCAAGGCAACCGCCACGGTGCGCAGCTCCATGATTGAAGTACAGGGCGGCGCGCGGCGTCAGTTCGTGGTGTGCGGGAACATGGGCACCGTGGAGATTCTGCCGCTGGAGGCTCCCGTGGTGCGGCTCATGCTGGATCGTCCGCGTGGCGAGTACAAGAAGGGCATCCAGACCGTGAAGGTGGAGAACCTGCCGCGCTATGCGGCGGATTGGGTGGACTTCGCGAAAGCGATTCGCGGGGAGAAGGCGTGGGAGTTCACGCCGGAGCATGACCTCGCGGTGCAGGAGACGGTGCTGAGGGCGAGTGGGATGATGTGATGGCAATGCTGGGTGTGGCAGGCTGCATTGGATTCAACACAGAGACACAGAGACGCAGAGGAACTTCGGAGACTGAGAGTTTCGAGGACGAGAAGGAAGGAAGTTCCCAACCGCGCCCTCCCGCCCAATGACTGACGACCAGTGGCTACTGCCCCTCAACACACCCCATTCACCAGACACAACAAATCATCCGGGTGCGCCACGATTTGCCGTGCGCCATTTTCCTTCAGCTCAGTTTCGCCGCGGAAGCCCCAGCGCACGCCCACGGGGAGCATGCCGGCATTCACAGCGAGTTCCATGTCGATGCCTGAGTCGCCTACATAGGCGCAATCCGCGGGTATCACGCCGAGAGCCTCGCAGATGTCAAAGGCGCCTTGGGGATGGGGTTTGCGGGGCACATTGGCGCGGGCGCCGAGTACGATCTCGAATCCTGCTTCCGGGAAGAAGTGGGCGCAGCAGAGCTTCGTAAAGTGGTCGGGTTTGTTGGAGAGCACGGCCAGCTTCATGCCTCGCTCGCGCAGGTCGGCCAGGGTCTCGCGCATCCCGGTGTAGGGGACGGTCGCGTCCTTCCACGTGTCGTTGTAGTGGCGCTGGTAGTCCGCCACACAGGCATCGATGTCCACCTTGTCCAAGGCCTCCGGGGGGAGGGCGCGCTCCACGAGGGGGCGCACGCCGTCGCCGACGTAGCGGGGGAAGGCGGAAAGGGGTGCCCGGGGGAAGCCACGCTCTACCAGCATGCGGTTCACCGCCTCCGCGATGTCCGCCAGGGAATCTATCAAGGTGCCGTCGAGGTCAAAGATGAACGCTTTCATGGTGGGGTTTGTCGTTCTCCACGAAGCTCAAATGACCGCCCCTGCCAAGTGAAAAAAGGTATCCATCCGGCCCGACCCGTGCTTGGTAACGGGTCGGAACGGTTGTGGCCAGAAACTTAAGAGTTCTTGACAAACCAGTTTGCAAATCTTTGGAAATGGAAGAAATTTTAAAAGGCCAATCCATGCCAGTCCCTCCTCAAGATGTGACGGTTGAGCAGCCGGTTCCCTCGGAGGGAACGACGGCAGGTCGCGGTGTGCCTTCGTCGGCCCCCATTCTCTACCGGCCAAACGTCGCTGCCATCATCCTGAACATGGAGAACAACATCCTGGTGGCCCAGCGCGCCGGATTGAAGGGCGCGTGGCAGTTCCCACAGGGTGGGGTGGACATGGGGGAAGGCTGGGATGAGGCCCTCTACCGCGAGGTGGAGGAGGAAATCGGCCTCAAGCCCGAGAACATCCAAATCCTCGACCGCAAAGGTGGCTACCGCTATGAATTCCCCAAGGGCCGGCTGAAGTACGGCGTCTACGCCGGGCAGGAGCAGGTATACTACCTCTGCCGCTTCCTTGGCCGCGACTCGGACGTCAATCTGAACACGGCCCACCGCGAATTCGACAAGTGGAAGTGGATCCGGCCGGAAAAGTTCGACATGAGCTGGGTGCCGCGCTTCAAGCGTGACGTGTATCTCCGTGTCTTTCGTGACTTCTTCGGCATGGAGAAGTAGGTGCAGACGTAGGTCATGGTGTGACATGTGAAGGCACCACAGAGCGAGCAACAACCCCGGGGCGCCCATACGGTGGCCTGACTCAGAAAGGACGCACTTGGACTGGCAGGCAGGCACGGCAAAAGTCTGGCACGGATTGTGGACCATCTGGGATGCCGCGCGCAAGTTTGCCCTGGAGAACCCGCTCGACCCCTTCCCGCTGAAGCGCACCCTCACGGGGTACAATACGGTGAAGGCGAAGGCGGACGTGCGCGCGGGCATCAATGTGGCGCTGCTCGGCTTCTGCCAGGGCATGGCCTTCGCCTCCATGGCGGGCTTGCCGCTGCGGTATGGCGTGATGTGCTCCGCCATCTCCGCGCTGATTGGTCCGTGGCTGGCCAGTTCCCGTCACACGGTGTTGGGGCCTACGAATGGCTCCGCCTTCATCATCTTCTCCTATTTTGCATCATACCCTCACCTGGACCAGCTGCAGCTCATGCCCATGCTGGTCTTTCTGGTGGGGGCCATGCTCATCCTCGGCGCCTATTTCCGCATCGCGGATCTCGCGCAGTACATCAGCCGCAGCGTCATCGTGGCGTATGTGACCGGCGCGTCTGTGATGATTGTGATCAACCAGGCCCCCTTGCTCCTCGGTGTGGAGCGGGTGGCCACCCGGGTGAAGGAGGGGGAGACCGCGCCTGGGAATGTCTTTGGCAATGTGTGGAACTTCCTCACGCACCTGAGTGCGGCAAACTGGTGGGCCCTTCTCGTGGCGCTCGCTACCGCCGGATGTTATGTGGCCCTGCGCCACTGGAAGCCGAAGTGGCCCGCATTCCTCATCAGCATGCTGCCCGGGCCGCTCGTGTGCCTGCTGCTGCAGCGCTTCAACATTTTCCTGCCTACCTTTGCGAGTGGGGAACTGGACGCGGCGAATCTCCTGCCGCCGTTTCCGTCCTTCCTCTCCTCGGAGGCGCCCTCCCAGTTCGCCCAGCTCTTTGGCCTGGCCCTCGGTATCGCCTTCGTGGCGAATCTGGAGAACAGCATCATGGCCAAGACCCTCGCCAGCCGCGGCAACTACCGCGTGGATGGCAATCAGGACATGCTCAGCCTCGGCGCGGCAAACCTCGCCTGTGCCTACCTCGCCGGCATGCCAGCCAGTGGCAGCCTCACGCGATCTGCGTTGAACTTTGAAAGCGGTGCGCGCACCGCTGTTTCCAGCCTGGTGGGTGGTGCTGTATGCCTCACCGGTGCACTCACCCTCGGCCCGCTCATCGTGTATCTGCCGAAGGCGGCTCTCGCCACGCTGGTGATCTGCATCGCGATCTCCCTCATTCACCGGAGGCAGATCCGCATCTGCCTGCGTGCCACGAAGTCGGACGCGTTTGTGTTCATGGTCACCTTCATCGCCACCCTGCTGGTGCCGCTGCACGTGGCCATCTTCACCGGGGTGGGGGTGGCCATCATGCTCTACCTGCGGAAGGCCGCGCGTCCCTCGCTGGTGGAGTATGAGTTCAACAAGGAAGGCAATCTCGCGGAGGCCGCCCTCAATGCCCAGCGCCAGCATCCTTCCATCTCCATTGTACACGTGGAGGGGGATCTCTTCTTCGGTGCGGCGGAACTCTTCCGGACGCAGATTCAGCGCACCTGCTCCGACCCGAACCTGCGCATCATCATCCTGCGCTTGAAGAATGCCCGCCACCTCGATGCCACGAGCGTGATGGCCCTGGAGGAACTGGTGCAGACCATGCGCAAAGCGGGGCGCGACCTGATTATCAGCGGTGCTGGTAAGGACGTGTACCGCGTGCTGCGCGACAGCGGCGTGCTCAAGGACATCGGTCGCGAAAACTTCTTCATGGGCAGCGCGCAGAATCCGAATATCTCCACGCGAAATGCACTGAAACGCGCCCAGGAGATCATCGGTGCGAAGGAGGCGGACGTGCACATCTACTACGATCCGCGGCATTCGAAGAAGGACGAAGGCGCGAAGTAGTGCACTGGAGTGTGGCTGAGAGGGTTGCGTGGGCGAATCGCAATGTGGCGGAGCATGCTTTTGCAATGGCAGGCATGCGCCCTGCATAAATGCTCAGTGCCGCGCGCTCGCTTTATGGAAGTTCACCTTAAATACAGAAATGTTTATGTGCCAATGGTGCATTTATGGTGACCATATAACGTTGGAAAAAAGACCACTATCTTTTTGTAACTTCTCCGACATTTTGCCGAACAGCTTCCTTTGTCGAGGCTAGGTCTTCTGCATTGCAGCGCGTGTGCGCTCCGGAGGCAGCCTCTCCATCCATCGCCGAACCTTCTCCCATTATGCCAACCGACGCCGTCATCAACGATCTGATCGATACCAACATCATGCCGGGCCTGGATCCTGGCTATACCACAGGGGAACAGCCTGATTTTGGTACGTGGAAAAATCTCGATCCCTTTGGTCTCATCAGCACTGTTCCAGACAGTCCTCTGAGTGACTATGACTTTGGAAACCTGGGTCAGGATCAGGGCCAGGCTTTTTTTGAGAAGATTAACATGGCGCGGAAGCATGAAGATCCGCACCGCGACATGCCGGACGTGGGCGAGCTCGCTCCGGATCAGCTGGCGCCGAAGCCTCTCTCCAACGGCATCGCGCCACTGCAGCACTCCATCTGGGTGGGCAATCCGCTCAATGAAACGGTGCCGAAGCAGAAGGCCTTCATGGATTCCCTGGCGAAGAACAAGCGGGACAATCCTGACTGGACCGTGGTGCTCTGGACCGACCAGAGCCGTGACGCGCTGAACAATGCCCCGGACGACTCCACGCTCGGCAAGATGCGCCAGTGGGCTGCGGAGAACAACGTCGTGCTGGCGAGCATTGATGAAGTCTACGGCGGCAACAACAAGATGTCCGCGCACCACATCTGCAAGCTGGAACAGAACAAGTCCGGCAGTGGTCGTGCCGCCGCGAGTGACATCGTGCGGCTGGAAGTGCTGAAGCGTTTCGGTGGCATGTATGTGGACGGTGACAAGGCGATTCAAGTGCCTCTCGACAAGATCACCGAGGCTGCCGAGAAGAACGTGATGCGCGTCATCGTCCCGCAGGCCAAGGTCGGGACCAACACCGTCCTTGAGCCCGAGACGGATGCGGAGCGGGAGGCAGTGCTGAATGGCATGCGCGTGATCGAAGTGCGTGGATTCGCCGCGGGGAATGAAAACAACCGCTATCAGAACTGCGCGATGATGGCTCCCAAAGGCAGTCCGGCCGTGGAGACCATCCTCGATCGCATCCAGGACAACTACAAACAGGACCGGCATCAACTGAAGAACAATGGCTTCTCGGTGGACGAAGGTGACCGTGCCTCTCGTGTGGAAGTCATCACGCGTACGGGCCCCTCTGTCATGCGTGACACGGTGGATCCCCAGCGGCGCGGCAAGGCGCTGATGCCCCTCGGTTCAGTGAATACGTACACGGGAACCACGAGCTGGACCGGTGAGAAGGTCTTCACCGGTGAGACGGATCCCACCACTCTCGCCGGCAGGATTGGTGATCTGCCCACGCCCCATGCGCTGCATCATCGGGCGGGGGTGGCTGCCACGCAGCCTCCGCGCCTCCCGCAGGTGGACGCCATCAGCGACGAGAGCCGGACGAAGATTGCCAACGCGGTGAAGAAGAGCGTCACCGCACTGAGCTACACCATCCCCAATGAGATGGGACGTCTTGATATGAATCATATCAAGCCCCACCTCGCGAACCTCACTCCGCAGGAGCAGCAACTGGCCATCCACGCCACGCTGCAGACGCTGGCGCGTGATGAGTTCAATGGGGTGAACGGCTTGGTGACCACGCTGCGCCTGCCGAAGGATCTTCCTGTTTCCCGGGAGACGCTGGACTTCCTCCGGGACGGCAACCTGGCGAATCTGGAACTGGACAAGTTCACCGTGCAAGAAGCGGCGCTGGAAGGGAACATGCAATTCCTCCGCTATGCGAAGGACAATGGCATGCTGGACGACCTGAGCGTGCAGACCTCGCAACGTCTGGATGGCGGCAGCAGCCAGGGTGGCCCCCAAGGTGGGAGCCTCGACGTCGTGGAAGCAGCCATCATCGGTGGAAACCGTGATGCCATCCAGTACCTGTCCTCCCTGCCTTCCTTCAGGACGTATCCGAAGATCGATGACGCCGTGAAGAAGGCTGCGGGCTTCGGACAGGTGGATACCGTGATCGCGCTTGCGGAAGCGCACAACAAGCCGGAGGCCATTCATCAGCTTCTGGACGGTGAGAACATTCCCGGACGGATGGGGGTGGAGGTGCTGGAGCGTTTCAAGGGCACCTTCGGCGATCTGGACACCTTCAAACAGGCCTCCGGTCCGCTGCTCACCAAGGCGGTGTTCGACAATGCGACCGACACCATTCCGCGCATGCAGGAATTGGGCGTGGAGATGGACCATCTCGATGCCGATCAGAGGAAGAAGCTCGTCTCCGCCATGAACATGCGGTCCACGGATGCGCCGAAGAGCACCAACATGCTGGTCACTGCGGAGAATCTGGGCGTGGACACGGAACTGCTGTGCGCTGCTGCCAAACAGCAGAACGACTTCCTGACCACCGCCTATCTCGACAAGAATGCGGTGGATGGACCGGCTTGCGATGAGATCCTGCGGAAGGCCGCGCTGGTGGGTGGCGAGGATGATGTGCTCATCACTGCCGCGCGTCTGGAGCGTCCGGACCTCATCACCGCTTCGCTGAACAAGAACCGCCCGGACGATGACAAGATCGCCTTCGGCACCTACGACCCCGAGGCTCAACTGGCGATTGCCCACGCCAAGGTTCCCAACTCAGAAGTGGGCAAGAACGACTACAAGAATGTGGACGTCTCCACCCTGACTCCCCAGCAGGCCCGTGAACTGGTGCAGAAGGCCATGGTGTACTCCCATGACCGTCTGCGTGCGGACGCCACCGGGGACAAGGGACGCGTGCAGGGCTGGAATGAACTGCTGGAGTCCATGAAGACCGAGCCCAACCTCAGTGGTGATGCCAATCTGCAGAGCTTGATTGGCCAGACACAAGGTCAGCTCAGTGGCATGAACAGCAAGACCGTCTCCGTGCGCGACGAGATGCGCCAGAAGGCCAAGGCCGTGGATTCTCCGGACCTCAGCCAGCGCGTTGCCACCAGCACGGGTGGGAAGATTCGCGAATTCTTCAAGGCCAGTCCTGCTCCGCACAAGAGCCCGGATGATCACCAATTCGTGCCATCCAAGGGCATGGTGAAGAAGTAGTCCCTGCTCTGTGATGCTGCGGCATCCTCCGCAATGCCTGCGCGCCCCATCACCCACGAGGTGATGGGGCGCGATGTTTTTGGGGGTGGCAGGATGGAATAGCGCTTGTCGAAAATTCCCCGGACCCCTTACGCTATAGGGTAGCCACTCCGTCGCTGTCCCTGCGTCATGAATACGAGATGCTTCATGTTGATCACAGCTCTGCTGCCAGCGGTGCTGCTGGTGGGGTGTGCCATTGCTGATGCGGCTCCACCGGCTCGGGATGATACGAAGCCGATGGATGCCAAGACGATGTGTACAGCGTTCTGCCACGCAGGCAGTCGTGTGGACACGGAATGTCCCGGTGGCTTCGGCAAGAGCGACAACGATCCCGTGAAGCTGGATGCCTCGAAGCCGGGCAAGCCAGATGAGCTTTCCCTCGTGGCCCTTCCTTCCGCGGCGGTTTCCTTTCACGGTATGAGCCGTGGATTCAAGCTTCTCCTCATCAACCGCACCCATGCAGAGAAGACCTTCGCCGCATCGGACTCCACACTGAACATCATCCGCGAGGCGATGGACACTGACGGCAAGTGGAAGCCCATCGAAAGTCTTCCCCGGACCTTTTGTGGGAACAGCTTCCATCGCGTGTTTCTGCCCGCGGGTCATTGCTGGGAGTTCCCTGTGCCGGAGTACACTGGCACGCAGAAGGTGCGCATGCGCTTTGCTCTCCTGCGTGGCCAGAAGATGGACCCGCTGTACTCCAATGAGTTCGATGGAAGTGTGAATCCGGAGCAGTTCATCCAGAAAGTAGAGCGGTATCCATGGGACCCTGCGGAACCCGCCAAGAAGTGAGCCGTACAGCTTGCGATGTGCTTGCGTGATGGCTTGTGGTATCAAGTTTCCACGTGCTCCGGACCGGGGCGTCGCGTAGGTTGATTCGAGGAATCATCCGTTGGTGGCATGAGCAACGAACCGGAAACACAGTCGCACGCGCATTCTCATGAGCACGGTCATGACCACATACCTGCCCCGGCCCCCGCACAGTCGCAGTCACATGCACATGCACATGCACATGCACATGCACATGCACATGCGCATCTCCACACACATGGCGCCAGTGGGAATCTGCTCACGGCGTTCCTGCTGAATCTCGCCTTCACCGGCATCGAGATCGCGGGCGGATTGTGGACGAATAGCGTCGCCATCCTTAGTGATGCCCTGCATGATGCGGGGGATTCTCTCACGCTGGGGTTGGCGCTGTATCTGCAAAGGGTGTCGGCACGCAATGCGGATGCGCGGTTCACGTACGGATATCGGCGTTTCTCGTCACTGGGGGCGCTCGTTTCCGGGGTGCTGCTCTCGGTGGGCGTGGGGTACATGGGGTGGCAGGCCGTTCATCGCCTGGGAAATCCGGAACCGGTGCACGCCTCCGGCATGATGGCGCTCGCCGTGGTGGGAGTGCTCTTCAATGGGTTCGCGGCGTGGAAGCTGCGACACAGTCATTCACTGAATGAGAAGGTTGCGGGCTGGCACCTCGTCGAGGATACGCTGGGCTGGATTGCAGTGCTCATCGGCAGCGGCATTATGGCGATGTGGGATGTGCCCATCGTGGATCCGCTGCTCTCGTTGGGCATCTCGCTCTTCATCCTGTGGAATGTGATCCGCAACCTGCGGCAGGTGGCCATGGTATTTCTGCAGCGTGCTCCGACGGGGTTTGATGTGGAGGAGTTCGAGAAGAAGCTGTGCGATCTTCCCGGTGTGCTGAATGCGCACCACACCCAGACATGGACGGTGGATGGCGAATATCATGTGCTCTCCACGCATCTCGTGCTGAAGCCCAGCAGCACGCGCGAGGAGGTCGTGGAAGCGAAGAGGCAAGTGCATCGCCTGCTGAGAGAGCAGGATTTCGAGCACATCACCGTGGAGGTGGAGTTGGAGGGGGAGGATTGCAGCGCGGACGAATGCGGAGATGGCGCTTCTGCAGGAAAGCCGGATGCGAAATGAGAAATGAAAGGTGGGGGGCGCGCGTGTCACTTTTCATTTCTCATTTTGCATTGGTTCGTGGTCTGTGTCGGACATGATGATGAGTAGCGATAGCAGCCAGGGCGTCAGTTCTACGCCGAAGGCGTTGCACACTGTCCAGCCCAAGGTCAGCCTGCGAAGCATGCGCCACCTTGGGTGAGGTTCAGGTGATATTTGAACTCTGTAAGAGTTCCACAAAGATGGCGACCAGATGGAAAGTCCGCGACATTCTGCATCGGCATTTTTGTGGAACGCTTTCAGCGTTCGGCATCCGGGCGCATCTACCCAAGGTGGCGCTCACCGCTTCGCGGTGGAGCTTACCTTGGGCTGGACGATGTGGAACGCCTTCGGCGTCCAAGATGCATGAGGCATCATGATGGCTTTGATGCGTCGGGCGTGAGCGGACACTCTGGCCCGTCGAGGGAACGAGTGAAGGCTGCGAGGAGCAGTGAGACCCGAGCAAGTGCAGCGGATGTCACAGGTCCCTGCCAAAGACATCGGCGAGAATCGGTTTCGTTTGTGCGATGTCGAATGGTGTGACCTCGAACTCTCCCCGAATATCGGGCTTGGCTCCCGCAGCCAGGAGCATCCTGACGATGCTTTCGTTTGCCACCCGGCACGCCACATGCAGCGGCGTTTCGCTCATCTCACCGATGGCGTTTGGGTCAGCGCCAGCCTGAAGAAGAAGCTGCACACCTTCCGCGTCTTCCCGCCAGCACATCACATGGAGGGGTGTGTCGCCATCATAACCGTGGCTGGATATCTCCACTGCCGCGCCCTCCAACACTTCGGGAAAGAGCACGTCAGCTACGGAATCGAGGGCATCCTGGACATTTCGCGCCGCCATGTTGACGCCCAATATACAGAGCCCTGCAAACGTGCAGATGAAAACCACGCGGCTTCGCCACTGCTCGTCCCCGACACTCCTCCTATCCTCACCAGCGCTGCGACTTTTCTACCATCACGCAAATCCGGCACACATTCCGCGTACCCCTTCCATGAAGCCCAATCGCCGTCGTTTCCTCAAGGCCACCTCTACCGGCGCCGTCGCGTCAGCCTTGCTGCGAGATGCTTCTCAACCTGCTGCTGCGGCTGAAAGCAAATCACCTGCTGCCGCGTCCAGGAAATCCAATCTCATTGTCCAGGAGAATGCACGAGAGGGTTCTCTCGACTGGCAACTCACGCGTGTGCGGCTCGACAGTACCGCAGGCTTCCGCTCCTCCCTGATCGAGGGGTATTGCTCAAAGCAATCCGTCAAGGCGGGCGAGTCCATCGATATCTTCGTGAGCACGAAACCGGTGGCGAAGTTCGAAATCGAAATCTTCCGTACTGGTTACTATGGCGGGCGCGGTGCCCGGCTGATGACGAAGGTCGGTCCCTTCCAAGGCAAGACGCAAGAGACGCCTGCCATGGGTGAAAAGCAATTGCACGAATGCCGCTGGGAGGCCTGCACCTCTGTGAAGATTCCGGAGGACTGGGTGAGTGGCGTATACCTCGGTCGCCTCACCACGCTTCCGGATGAAGGCCCGTACTGGCAGAGTTACGTCGTCTTCATCGTGAAGGATGATCGTCCCGCGGAAATCCTGCTGCAGTGCAGTGACAATACCTGGCAGGCCTACAATCGCTGGCCGGACAAGTATTCCATCTACACCCACCCCAAGGGGAACCAGGGGCCCTGGGCCGATGTCAGCTATGACCGACCCTATGCGAAGTATGCGCAGATCTATGAAAATCCGCAATCCATCGGCTCCGGGGAGTGGCTGTGCTTTGAGTTCCCCATGGCCTACTGGCTGGAGCAGGAGGGCTACGATGTGACTTACTGCTCCAATGTGGACCTGCGCACACCCGACCGCGCACTGAAGTGCAAGGCCTTCCTCAGTGTGGGGCATGACGAGTACTGGCACATCGATCAATACAACAGCGTCGTGGCCCTGCGTGATGCGGGGGTGAATGTGATGTTCTTCTCCGGGAACTCCGTGTGCTGGGTCACGCCATTGCGGCCGGGATTCGACGGACGTGAGAACCGCATCATGTTCCGCGGTGGTCCCTATGGAGGAGAGCACAAGTGGGCCGTGGAGCGCGCTGAGCAGCACGGCCCCTTCCCGGAGCGCGGTCCGGATGAAGGCTACCTCATGGGCTCACGGAACATCCGCCCCGTGAACGGTGGCGGGGACTGGATTTGCGAAAAGCCAGACCACTGGATCTTCGAAGGCACGGGCATGAAGAAGGGGGAAGCCATCCCCGGGCTTATCGGCTGGGAGTACCATGGCGACCCGCCGGATATCAAGGGCCTGGAAGTCGTCGCTGCTGGCACGGCTTGGCAGGGGGGCACCAATCCCTCAAACTGGACCGCGACCATCTATCCGGGGCCGAAGGGGAACTTTGTCTTCAATGCCTCCACTATCTTCTGGTGCCAGGGCCTGAGCAGCCCTCCCGGGCATATGCTGCCCTGGTCCCACTGGAGCAGGCCCCACGGTCCGGATGCGCGGGTGCAGCGGATCACGAAGAACTTGATGGACAGGGCGGTGGGGTAGGGGAGGAGGGCGAGGGATAGGGGACAAGGAGGTGTTCGAGCTTTTGGAGGCAGGTCTGGGTATGCGGTTGATTCGCCCCCTTTTCAGCCCCGCAAGACCGGCAAAAAAACCTCCGTAGAACATACATCTCTGGCGGGTTGCGGGTTTCCCCGATCTCGGTATGGTTCGCGCTTACATTTTCCCCCAGACCGATACTCCATGTCCCAATCCGAGCCGACTCCCGGGCCTCTCCACAAGACTCAGGAACTGAGCCGTAAAACGGTCTTCCGTTTTACGGTCTGTACCGTGCTGGCCACGCTCGTTGGCTGGTACATCAATGCACTCTTCACCTTCGCGGGGAACACCTACGGGTTCAACAACCGCTTCACCGAGGTGGCCGTGGGGCATCATTGGTTCTACCTTGTCTGGAGCAATGTGGAGGTGATGAAGGCCTATGTCATCGTGGCCATCATCTTCACGGCGGTGATTTATCCCATCGTGCTGCTCTGGCAGAAGTGGCAGGTCTTTGGTCGCTGGGGCGTCATCTGGCGCGCGCTGGCCCTATGCGGGGCGCTTTATGGCTTCTTTGTGTTCCGCCTCATGCTGAACAAACCCTACTTCGGGAACTACAGCTACTTTGACCAGGGGTGGAAGAAATTCGGTGACTGGTTTGGCGCGGCCATCCAGCAGGGGTTCGGGTTCTTTGTGCTCTACATCTTCCCGGCGATCGCGGTGCTCGTGTGCGGTCTGTTTTATCTGAATGAACTGCGCCGTCTGATGAAGCGCCGCCCGCGTCTGCTGCCCTGGCCGATCCTGGGGCCTGCGGCCATTCTCATCGGATTGGTGGTCACCGGCCACGGCTTCATCAAGGATGAGCCCAAGCCTGCTGCCGGAGAGCAGGTGGTGAAGAAGAAGGCCAAGCCGAAGAACATCCTCATCCTCGCCTCGGATTCCTTCCGCTCAGACCGGCTCTCGTGCAATGGCTACGGCCGCCTGACCTCGCCGAACATCGACCGCATTGCAGCGGAGGGCATCACGTTCCGGAAATGCTTCACGCCCATTGCGTCCACGCTGGAGAGCCTCACGAGCATGTTCTCCAGCCAGTATCCGCATACGCATGGCATCCAGCACATGTTCCCGAACAAGGACCAGGTGACCCAGGCCAATGCCAAGGCACCCGGGCTCGGCACCATCCTGCGTGGGCATGGGTATGATACCGCCGTCATCGGCGACTGGTGCGCCTGTGGTTTCAAGGAGCTGCCCATGGGCTTCGAGCACATCACGGTCTCTGATTTCGACAACTTCAAGGTCTACATGAGCGAGGTGGTGTACCTGCATCACCAGATCCTGCCCTTGTTCTTTGACAACCGCGCCGGCCACTGGCTTTTCCCGAAGCTGAAGTCCTTTGCGAACTTCATGACCCCCGATGTGGTGACGAATCAGGTCATCGACCGCATGCAGGAGCGCGACAAGGACGAGAAGCCGTTCATCATTTTCGCCTTCTACTCCTGTACACACCTGCCCTACCGCACCCCGCGCCAGTATGCCGAGATCTGGGGTGACCCGGACTACAAGGGGGATCACAACTTTGAGCTCAAGCTCAACGTGGACGAGTTCATTGGAAACGTGGATATCGGCAACAAGTGGGAAAAGCTGCCGAAGAAGGATGTCGAGCAGATCGATGCGCTCTACGACGGTTGCGTACGCATGTTTGACGACTGTGTGGGTCGCATCATGGCCGAGCTGGATGCCAGCGGGATGAAGGATGATACCATCGTGCTCATCACCGGAGACCATGGCGATGACCTCTTCGAGCCAAACGTCACCTTCGGTCATGGCCTCACCTTCAATGGCGGCGACCAGAGCAACAACATCCCCTTCGTCCTGCGTGTGCCGGGTGTTGAGAATCGCGGTCGCACCTCGGACAAGATCACCCGCTCGATCGACTTCGCCCCAACGCTGCTGGATCTTGCTGGTTTGCCCCCGGAGCCGCGGTTCGAAGGGAAGAGTGTGGTCCCGTATGTGAAGGGAAATGCGGACCTCTCCTTGGCATGGTATGGCGAGACGAGCTATCTCTTCTTCCGCCGCAAGATCCCCGGCGAGGAGCCTCTCTTCATTCCCGCGATGGATGAGACCACTACGATCGACCCGGAGTTCGACTTCCACTTTGTGCTGAAGGACAAGTATCAGGAGGACGTGATTCGCACCAAGGAGCGCTGCCTGCGCACGGAGCGGTTCAAGCTGGTCTACACTCCCGGCGTGAAGGGCCCCATCTACCGCCTCTTCGACCTTGCTGAAGACAAGCATTGCGAGGTGGATGTGAAGAAGAAGTTCCCTGCTGTGTTCGATGCGATGAAGACCGCGCTGGTGAAATGGCGGGATGAGCACAAGGAAAGCACCATCAAGGAAATCTTCATGGGGCAGGATGAGTTTGGCATCAAGCCCGGGGACCTTCTGCCTGCCGCGACGCCGGTGAAATAGGGGTGCAGGCGGGTGGTGTGTCGGCTGCGTTGGAGAGGTTCCGTTCCTCTTCCTTCGCCTGACGTGCCTAGTTGCTGAAATGACGCGCCCCACGCCGCGTTACACAGCCGCATGAAGCTTCCTACCTTCCTCGCTTCCCTGTTGCTGGCACTGGGCTTCCACCTCTCCGCCACCGCCGCAGACCAGCGCCCCAATGTCATTGTCATCGTCTCCGATGATCAGGGTTGGGCGGATGTGGGGTATCACAATCCCGAGATGCGCACGCCGAACCTCGACCGTCTCGCGAAGGAGGGCGTGGAACTGGACCATCACTACGTGCAGCCGCAGTGCACGCCCACCCGCGTGGCGCTGATGACGGCGCGCTATCCCAGCAGGTTCGGTCCGCACTGCACACAGGCCAGCGCGGATCATGCCTATCCTTTCGAGACGCTCACGATGGGGAAAATGTTCCAATCATTGGGCTACGACACGGCACTTATTGGGAAATGGCACATGGGCAGCAAGCAGGAGTGGGGGCCGAATCATCATGGTTTTCACTACAGCTATGGCTGCTTCGATGGAGCAGTAGGGCCGCTCAATCACCTCTACCGGAAGAACGCGAAGTCCTGGCATCGCAATGGCGAGTTCATCGAGGAAGAGGGACATGCCACCGATCTCATCGCACGCGAAGCTTCCCAGTGGATCTCTCGCAAGCACGATGGGAATCCCTTCTTCCTCTACCTCGCCTTCACGGCGGTGCACACACCCGTGGTGGAGGAGCAGAAGTGGCTGGATGCGAATGCGCATATCTCGGATCCGGACCGCCGCCTCTTCGCCGCAAGTGCCACCCACATGGACTCGGCCATTGGCGAGGTGGTAGCCACGCTGGAGAAGCAGAAGCTGCGTGAGAATACCCTCATCATCTTCACCTCGGACAACGGCGGCATCCACAAGGCCTACAAGGGGAGCAACTACCCCGAGCCCGACCCCTCCCTCGCTGCGGGCTTCAGCAGCAATGCACCCCTGCGCGGTGGCAAGGGCGAGATGTATGAAGGCGGCATGCGCGTGCCGGCCTTCATCAACTGGCCCGCGAAGCTGAAGCCGCACAAGCTGTCCACGCCCATGCATGTGGTCGACTGGATGCCCACCCTCGCCGCACTCACGGGATACAAGCCGGCCGCGGATGCCGACCCAAAGTGGGATGGCCAGAACATCTTCGCCCTGTTGGAGGATCCTGCTGCCTCCTCGGGTCCGCGGGAATTCTACTGGGTCTGGGGTGCCGGACGCTTCTGGGAAGGCCAGCGCCATGGCGACTGGAAGATCATCCGCGAGAACCGCAAGCCGAAGGGCAAGGCCGCCCAGGAAGCCGCTGCCGCAGGCGCTCCGCCTGCCAGTACATGGATGCTCTTCAATGTGGCGGAAGACCCTCTGGAGAAAACCGACCTCGCAGCGGCGAAGACGGAGATTGTCGCGGATCTGGTGAGCCGATTCGAAGCACAGAAGCAGAAGGACAATCTGAAGCCGGGGTCTGATGGAGCAAAACCCTCTGGAGGGGAATAGGAAGGCTCGCCACATAGGGACTACGATGTCTTTCCTGTGCAGAGGCCGGTGTGAAAACCAGCTTCCAGGCGGCGGTTCGTCATACCCATGGAACAGAATTTCTGGCGGGACCGTAACCTTGGTCAATCCATTCCGATTTCCTCCCTTGAAAGCTACCACTTCAAATCAACTCAACTTCAAAAGGCCATGGCAGACATCGACAAACTCGTTAAGGAATACTCCGACAGGCTGACCTACAAGCGCCTGCTTGGCGACGCACTGACAAATGCCTCACCCGAGGAAATCGAACTCGATAAGGCCAAGGCCAATGTCGACGTTGGCAGCCAGGTATTCAGTGAAATCGAAGGCAGAACGGACCTTACACCTCAGGAAAAACAGCAGGTGTATCAAGGGCTGGTGAAGGCCGCCGTGCAGGACGAACTGAACACTACCGTCGACCCCGCCACCCTGCTGCGCGGAAACTCTGCGACCTCACGGTTCATGACCGACTACATGAACACCTACGCCAAGGAGTACATGGATTCTGTGGCCAAGGATACCTTGAAGGTGGCCATGAAGGTTAAGTCCCAGCTGCCGGAGTCGGTCGTGGGTACGGAAGATACGAATCCTTTCAGCTCCAGTGTCATCAATAGCAATACCATCAGCGAGGGAGACAAAGCCAAGCTCCGCGACATCTGTGGCGAGATCACCAAGGAGACAATCGAATCCAGCGAGCGGAATCTCCCCAAGCTCTCACCTGAGGCCCGGGAGTTTATGAAGAGTGCGCTTGAGCCGACAGCCGGCAACCAGAAGGCGATGAACA